>JAYQQG010000056.1:0-21797 GCA_038145765.1 Verrucomicrobiales bacterium | reverse complement strand
GCAATGCGTACCGCGAGGGCGTGCAGAACGCCGCCGAACTGTGCGCGTCCGTGAACCGCATACCCTCCCGCGCCAAACGATCCATGTGCGGCGTAGGAATCTTTGACCCGGCATGGTAACAGCCCACATCGCCGTACCCCATGTCGTCGGCCAGAATAAATACGATATTCGGCTTGTCGGCCGCGAAGGCAGACATCGTCAGACACAATATGAGCAGGCCGATGCGCACAGGAGTTAGCGATAAAAATCCACCCAACGGATTTTGATTTCAGTAGCGTTCTTGATAGCCAAACCCGGGATGGCTACTTCGAAAAAAATCCGTCCGATTGAGCCGATGTTGGCCATTCATGGGTTTAGATTGGTTGGCGGTTGGCAGCAAGCGGATAGAGTCGAGGTGGGTTCTTCCTTCTCCTGCTCCTAGGGGAAGCGGCCCGGGTCCCTCCCTACCCTATGGTTTTTTGGCGAGAGTCCAGCGGCCGAGGCGATTCAACTGGCTCTCATGAATTGGTCGATGGCTCCGGTTTGTTTGAGACGATTGCGTTCCATAGTAAGATCAAGGTCGCCGTAGTGCTCGATGGGGTTGCCGTAGGCGTTGAGCAAGGTGGTGTACCAGTTGCTCAAGGTCTTGTGGCCTTCCGTGCCGTGGAAGGGCAAGCGGACGTAGCGGCCGGCGAGGTCGAGTTTGGAGTTTTGGCCGGTCAAGAGGACCATGGGGGCTTCATTGTCGGGGCTGTGGTGGCCGGCTCCGGTTTCGGGCATGTAAATGATCGTGGTGTTGTCGAACAGGGTGCCGTCGCCTTCGGGAATGGACTTGAGCTTGGTGACCAAGGTATGGACCTGCTTCATGTGATGGGTCTTGATGACGTTGCGCATGTAGGCGGCGCGACCACCGGGATCTCCGCCGCCGTGGCCGACCGCGTGGATATTGGTCTTTTCCTTGTTCTCGGGCAGGGAGGCGATCTTTGTGCCAAGGTCGTCAATGGTGTAGGTCACGACGTTGGTCAGGCCGGCGGCCAGCGCGGCGATGATCACGTCGGTGAAGGCGGCCTGCTTCTGGGGCAGCGTGGCATTCTGCCCCCCTCCGGCATGGACCGGGTCGAGCTTGGGAAGGTATTGGTTGATCTTGTCCTCGAGTGCCGTGACCTTTGTGTTTCGGTCACGGATGGATTGGAGGGAATCCACCTGGTTGTGGATCTTGAGGTATTCACCGCCGTCGAGCCCACTCAGGCGGCCGGATTCCTTTTCGCGCAGGTAGTCCAGCAACGCGTTGTCGGACACGACCGCGCCCGGGTCGGTCACGGACTTGAACAACTCGTTGTAAGCGGTCATCGGGTCTGCGTAGCAGTAATTGCGCTGTTGCGGGGCAGGCGCCGAGTAGCCGGAGACAATCCCCGTCCGAATCTCACGACCATGAGGAACGGCGAGGGACATCTCCACGTGGCCAAACGGCGAGGGGAAAAGTTTGGCGAGTTCAAAGTCGATCGTTGCCCGCTTAATGTTGCTCAGCACGTTGCGCCCAGCCTTGAACGCCCCCATGCAGCCGGAGTACGAGTAGTGCCCTCCTCCGCTGACACACATGGAGATGCCGTGCAGGATGGTCATGTCCGCCTTGTGCCCGTCCAATCCTTTCAGCCAGTCGGGCAGCTCATGCTTGGAAAGGTCCAATTCGAAGGCTTCCTTCTCCTTGTGTTTCTTCAATTCCTCGGAGGAAAAGGAAGGGAGCCCGAATTGGGATGGCAGGTTCCCGTTGGATTTTCGGATGAAGATGAATCGGTGCGGAGTTCCACGATCCGAACGCTTCGTATTCGCGGCCACAAGGTGGGTAAACGATGGGGTGAGCGCCAGACCTGCGGTACCCAGCGCGGTTTTCTTCAAAAGTTCCCGGCGGTTGATCAACATAGCTTATTCCTTGGTGTTGCGTTTACGATAAACAAAGGAGTCGGAGGTTAAAAGGGAAACGATCACTTCATCGAAGCTGCCGTCGTTTTCGAGGTACGCTTTGTCCGCGTCCATCAACGTCTTGGAGTCGGAAAGGGTTTCATTGCGTCCCAAAAAGTAGCGGAAGGCGTGGCGAATGATCGATTGGCGGACTTTGGTGGACTTGGCCAGACGGTCGATCAGGTCGAACGCATCCTTGACCTCGCCGTCCAGCTTGGAGTCGCCCGTCCCTTCCAGCACTCCGCGGGGGTCCACGGGCAAAGTCTTGTAAACGGCCAGCGAGGCGCCGAAGGCATTCAATTCTTCCCGCTTGGCCTCCTTGATCAGGTTGTCCGGGTGCTCGAGGTTTTCCAAGGTGCGGTAACGGCCGAAGTCATCGTAGTTCTCGAAGGGGAAGCCGAGTGGATCCATCTTTTGGTGGCAACGCCAGCAATAGGATTCGGCAGTCCGGTTTTCCATGCGTTGTCGAAGCGTCTTGTGGGGATCGGGAGGAATCACGGCATCCACGGTGATGGGTACGTCGGGGATCGTCCCCGCCAACAGCTTTTCGCGGATCCACTTGCCGCGGTGGATCGGATCGGTCTCGAGGTTCTGCGCATGGGCGATCAGCCAGGCGGGATGGGTCAGCATGCCCTTGCGGTTGGGAACCTTCCCGGGCTGGTGGGTGGGAAAGTCCCAGGTTCGCCAGTCGAGGTTCCAATAGGTCGTGACCTGTTCGCCGCGCATCTGCTGTCCGCTCCGGCCGAGCACCGGGCCGCCCCACCAGAAGCCCATTCCGTTCTTCATGTAAGGCAGGGCTCCGGATTGGCCTTCGCTGAAATGGAGCAACAGCCCTTCCATCAACTTCTGGAGCTTCCGGAGAATTTTGGGGTGATCCCCCTTTTTCTCACGCTGAAACTCCCAGTGGGTTCTCAGGAAAGCCTCGTGCGGGGCGACGTCTTCCGGCTTCCACTCCTTCCAGTCCGTGTCCTTGAACCTGTCGTAAATGCTTTTCAGTGAATCTGAAGCGGCTTGCATCGATGCGTTGTCCCCATTGTGAAAGACGTAGAACTTGTCGGTTGTGAGAAGCTCCTCAAAGACGTTTTTGTCCGTCTCCAGAACGTGCTCCACCAACATGTCCGCCTCTTCGATCAGTCGGCTGACGGCTGGCTCGTGCCGGCCTGCTCCAAACCGGCTGTCGTCCTTGAAGACCTTCAACGCCTTAGGGTAGCCGAAAAAGTCGCGGAAGAACCGAAGCTTCCGGATCGGCTGATCCGTCACGCTGGGGTTGATGTTGGCCGCCTGCACCGCCTCGTCGATGATCGTCCACCGATCCCGGCGCTTGAGCATCCGTCGAACCTCGCGCTCGTAATCCTCACGCGTCTTGAGCCGACCCTCCCGGGCCGCCTTCGCCAGCTCGGAGTCCGGGCTGGAGTCGGTCAGCGCGTAGGCGAGGGCATAACTCGCATCCCTCGGCGACATCATCCGCCGGCCATGTTCATCCGCAGCGCCCGCGCCAAACTCATGGCGGTATGCGAACTCGGTATTCAAGATCAACGACTCGACCAGTTTGCCAATCGCCTGTTGTCGCTCGAGGTTGCCCATCAACAGCTTGAGCAGTCCGCGGTTTTCCGCGCGCTCCGCTTCGCTGGGCTCACGCTCGAAAACCCTTGCGTACAACTCGTCGATCATCGCGTTGACCCGAGCGTCGCTCACTCCGGCCTCCGAAGCGCGTCCCCTCTTGAACGAATCGCTCCAGTCGGACATGCATTTGCCAAGGATCGCCTGATAGGGGTCACCCTTCTTCCGATGCTTCCGGATCGTCCCGGCAATGACTTGCATCTCGGCATCCTCCAACGGCTTGTAGGCTGGTGCGGGGCCGCGCTTCTTGGCTTCGCTGTAGATGAGGTCCATGTCCCAGTGATCCCAGAACAACTTCATCAGCTCGACACGGTTCCGGATGCGATGGTTGGGGACACCTTGCACGAACCAGTCGCGTTCGGCCTGCAAGATGATCTTTTCGTGGTCTGCGCGCTGCTCGTCCAGATAAGGCGCCCAGGGCTCGCCCTTCACGTCCTTTTCTAGCTTGGTCGCGTCCTCGGTGACCTTGTAGGGGGTTTTCTTGTAAGTCACTATGCCGCGAAACACCGCATCGACGTCTTGCTTGTCGAGCCCGTTGATAAACTCGGGACGTTGAATCCGATACGTTTTCTCCCCGGGAAACTTTCTTGGCCGCATACCCGGGAAGGGAATGTCGACGCGCACAAGCTTGGGCAGGAGCGCCTCGTGCCGGTCGCCATAGATATCTTGCAGAATGCGTTCCATGTATCCGTCGGTGGCCAGGAAGCTTTCCCGTGAACGCAGGGTTTCCCGGTGCCTTAGCTCGTCCTCCATCAACGCGTACATCGCCGGGTACTGCGACCTCATCGCCGACTCAGACGACATATGCCCGGCGATCCGCTTGGCATTGCCAACCATGGTCAGCAGGTGACCGGTCGTCAGAGCTTCCTTGCCGTAGTACCGGACACCGACCTTATCAGGCAGCAGGAAGGGATTGGTGATCGTCCGGCGGAACTTGTCGCCGCGCTCGGTCTTGGGGCTCCAGTGGACGCCGCTGTCACCGGCGACCTGGTAGGAGGTTCCATAGATGGTGCGCGTCGGCTTGTAATCGAGCAGGCGGTTGGCCTTTTCATTGAAAATAAACTCACTGATCATCCAGCGTCGGTCATAAGTGTATCCCGGCAGGTCAGCGTACTCGCCGGAGAACAGGTCCTCATGGTTGACGACATTGCCGTACTCAAACCGTTTTAGTTTCTCCGCCAGTACTTTCGCTGCCTTGCCGGTGAGTTGGCTGTTCAGCCATTGCTGGAGAATTTTCTTCTCAGCTTCTGAGGGCTGCTTTTCCTTTTCTGGCGGCATTTCGCCAAGTTGGATTATTTCTTGAATCTTGCTGAAAAGCTCCTGGCGATCGACCGCGTCGATGGTTTCCAAGACATCCAGCCGTACTTTGGCCTTTTGTTTTTCAGGGCCATGGCAGGCAATGCAATAAGTGCCCAGCACGCGTGTCGCTTGCTCCTCCAGTGCAATCGGGTCTAATTCGGCAGAGGCCTGACTGAATTGTTGGGTGATACAAACGGCCACAAAAGCCATCAAGCCCCGTAACCCAGTTGTGCAACGTGTCCAATGCATGTTCATTCCTGCAGTATTCTGGTTCCTAAAAAATGGAGATAATCGCTTTATCGGCCTCGTAATTCTTCAAGCCCTTAAGGCCGCATTTTTTAGGACGCATGGATTGAACTAACAAGGGCAAAATAGGAACCAGAAGGATCAAGATGATGTTCGGCTTGTCCGCCGAAAACACAGTCATCGTCATCAAAAACATTTCGATAATATACGAAGAATCATGACCAAATCATCCTGATAACCCTCGAAAAATTGATACGCCAATCTAATCACTTATTCGCAAATAATTAGTTGGGTTGTTCTAAAACTGCATCAAGTTGCTGGATTATTTCATCACCAATTGCCAATGAAGCGGTGGCCGCCGGAGAAGGCGCATTCAAGACATGGAGAGACTGATGCCCCCGCACAAAATGAAAGTCTTGAACAAGTGCGCCCTCCGGGGCCATGGCTTGCGCGCGCACCCCAGCGCCACCTGTTTCTAGGTCGTCCACGGTAATTTTCGGGACGAGCTTTTGCAGCAGCCGGCAAAAATATTTCTTACTGAAAGACCCCCGCAATTCCTGAGCCGCCATTCCTGGATGTTTCCACAAAAACCTCCACAACCCTGAAAATGTAAGCGCGTCAACCAAATCACGAAGATTGACCTGAGTATTTTTGTAACCTTCTCGGGCAAATGCCAGAACAGCATTGGGTCCAGCCTCTATACCTCCATGAATCATCCGGGTAAAGTGGACCCCCAGAAATGGAAACTTCGGATCAGGCACAGGGTAAATGAGGTGACGAACCAAATGGCGACTGGATGGTTTTAGTTGATAATACTCCCCTCGAAAGGGAACGATTCGCACCGATCTCTTGTGTCCGGCAAGCTGGCTCACTCGGTCACAGTAAAGCCCCGCGCAGTTTATTAGAAGATCACCTTTGAAATCGCCACCCGAGGTGATTGCAACCCACTGATCTCGTTGAATCAAATCAGCCACATGAGCGTTTGTAACAATTCGCCCTCCCCGCTGCTCTATATCCGAAGCCATGGCCTGTACCACAGCCGGATAATCCACGATCCCTTCTTGGGGCACTTGTAATGCACCGATCCCGCCACAGTTCGGTTCAATTTCACGCAATTCATCGCCGGACAATTTTCGGATTCCCTCCAAGCCATTAGCAATCCCTCGTTCCATGAGAGTTTCCATACGGCTTAGCTCTTGAGAATCGGTCGCGACCACAAGTTTACCGCAAATCTCGTGCGGAACATTGTGCTTCTGGCAAAACTCAACCATTTGCCGAATTCCATCCACCGCCAATCGAGCCTTTAGTGAACCGGGCTTGTAGTAGAGACCACAGTGAAGCACTCCACTATTGTGGCTGGTTTGATGTTGCCCAATCGTCTGTTCCTTCTCCAGAACGGTTACCTCCAAACCGGGGCGGGTATGCAGGAGCTGACGGGCGGTGGCCAACCCCACGATTCCACCTCCCACAATGATCAGAGATTTCTTTCTAATTCCCAAGGGCCGTGAATGTAAACGAAGCACAGGGATTTGGCGAAGATCAAGACGATGTTCGGCTTATTCACCCCAAAAAGGCCGACAGTGCCATCCACAAATAGAGCAATCCGATGCGCACAGGAGTTTACCGATAAAAATCCACCCAACTAATTTTGATTTCCTTCGCGCCCTTGATGGCCGCAGGGGGAATGGTGGCCTCATAATAGCCCGGGCGATTTAGCCGGTGCTTGCCCTCAAGGGGTTTGCCCGTGGGATCGAGCAGGCGGATGTTCAAAGCCTCCCGCGGGAGCACTTGTTGCCCCACCGTCACACGAATGCCTTCGAGACCCTTGAGGCGGAGGCGCAGTTGCAATTTCGCCGGCCAGTTGCCGCGCGCCAAACGCAGCGTGCCTTGGCCAATGCCGAATTCGTCGGTGATCTCCACGCCCACACCGCCTTCGCGAAAGCCGAGGAACTGCATCCGCCGCGGTTTATCGTGCGGCCCTTTCTCAGCGTAAACCAACTCCAGCACGCGATCCCGGGTGGTGAGGGTCACCGGTTTTTTTTCGAAACGAACCGGTTGAGGCAATGGATTCTCCAACAGCTTGCCCGCGCGGGTGGTGCGCGTGAGTTGTTCATAAACCAATCTGCCCTCTTTCACCGTCACCCGCGCTCGGCCGGCCAGGATGCCGTAAAGCTTCAGCTCCAGCACACCATCCTTTTCGTTCCATTCCACCAAACTCTGTGACAGGCCGACGTGCAACGCCCCCTTCCCGTTGGCGCGCAGGTGCAGTTCCATTTTAAAATCTTTCTCCGCCGGATACGTGTGCAATTTGCCCGGGGCCTTGCCCGGTGGCAATTGATCCTTGTAGCGCTTCACCGCATCCTCCCAAGCCGCACGTGCCAGACGATAAACCACCGCGCGCCCGGGATCATCCGGCGCCACGCGCCATTCGCGGAAGTACGCTTGGATGGCTGTGTTAGGCACAAACCTGGCCTCGCTGTTAATGTAACCCTGCTGGCCGGTTTGCGTGTCTGTGACAAACACCCGACCGGCCCCCACGTCAGGCGCCCGCACAATTTTGAAGCGCGGCTCATACACCAGTTCACCCTTGGCATTGATCACGCCGGCAAGATTTTTACGGGACGAACCAATCAGGTGCACACCGTGGATGTGATGATCGGAAAGTGTATCGTGCTCAAACTGCACCGTCACTTTGCCCGCTGCATCAAACACCCCAAAGCGCCCTTTCAATCCGCCGCCAAACCGCCCGCCACCGAGGTACGCCAGCCGCTCGTATTTCATCGGCACCACGAGCTTCAGTTTGGCATCCAGCGCCCCTTCCCGTTCGCCCTGTTTCGCAATCACATGCCCGTTGGCCAACGCAAAGAGATCATCATAAACCGGCTCCGTCTTGGCCTTGCCATCAGCCGATATTGCCCCCTGCTTGTTGCGGAATTCGTACCGCACAAAATCACGAAACGCCAACACCTCCCCCTTCAACGCCGCATGATCCTTGCGCAACGCGCCCCCACGCACACCGATCGATTCCGAGCCCCCAAACCGCCGCGCCATGCCATCCACCCGCATCACCGCGTGGTAGGTGTAATAGGCAAAATCAATGTGCCCCTCGGTCAGGATGCGCCGTTTGTTAAATTCCAGCGCCCGATTCCCATCCTCATCCAGCGTAATGCGCCATGCCTTTGCACGGTCGGCGGGCAATTGCTGAAGCTCCGCGGCGGACAGCCCGGCGACCCCAATCCATGCCAGCAACATCCATCGCATGCCGCAGCATCCCCGAGCCAACCGTGTCCGTCAAAGCATATTGGTTTGCCCCCACCTGCCTTGCCGCCGCCGGGTTGCCGGTGAAAAATATGGAAGGCGAAAATCTTCTGCCGGTGTTTGCCTAGGACAACACCCGGTCGCGCACTCTGTTTTGGGAACACGAAGGCAACCGCGCCGTGCGACGAGGTGAGCAAGTTGAGGAAACCGAAGCCGAAGAAAAAGTAGCCGCTAATCGCGCAGCTCGAGGACGGCGAAGATTGCGCGGTGATCGGACGCCACGGCTTCGTCGAGCACCTTCGTCTCAATCACCTTCCACCGCGCCGCGGGCCGCACGAGGATGAAATCAATCTGCCGCGTTGGCTGGCCCACCGGCACGGTCGGCATCGGCTTGGCGTTCGTGGGCGTCCAAGATTTTTGAAACTCTTTCAACGTGCGACTGCCGAACACGTCGTTCAAGTCGCCCGCCAGGATTGTCGGATCGGCAGGCTCTTTGCCAGCCATCGTGTTGATGAAGATGGCTGACGCCAGCCGCTCGCCATCCGGCCGGCGATGATCGAGATGCGTACCGTACAACCGCAACGGACGGCCGCCGGGCAGTTTAAACCCGACCTCCAACACCCCACGTTGCTCGCCCGAATCCACGTTGGGCAACAGATGATTCCGGTGCTGATCCATCGGCAGCCGCGACAAGATCGCGTTGCCGTAATGCCCACCCTGCAACGGGATGTTCGCGCCGAACGCATGCTGCATGCCCGTGAGCCGCGCCAGCTCGGCGGCCTGATCTACCCGCTCCGAGCGCCCGGCTTTGTTGTCGACCTCCTGCAGCGCAACCAAATCCGGCTGCACCGATTGGATCACGCGCGCAATCCGCGGCACGTCCAGCTTGCGATCCACCCCTGCAGCGTGATGGATGTTGTAGCACAACACCCGCAACCGGATACCCTGCTGTCCGGCAAACACCACTTGGCGACGGGCGCGATTGATGCCGATCAAGCCGCCGGTCACCGGATCATTCGCCAAACCCTGCCCGGTAAACGGCACGGCATGTTGGCCGGCGTACTCCAGCACACCACCCGCCTTGGGCAAGCGCAGCCGGAAGGCGACCGGATCATCGTGGCCCGTCACCCACAGCTCGTCCCCGCGCCAAATGCCGCCGGACAAACTGTACCGGCCCAACTGGCTGATTACCTTTTGAGGGTACGTCCAACGCGCCTGCTCACGCCATTGGTCATCGTACTTGGCGAGGAAGGTCTTGGCGTTGTCCACGCCGTAATGGGCGAAGTTGCACCACCAATGGCCGTCCTTGCGCAGCACCCACACCAGCGAACCGCCGGCTTCGCCAAACGCCTTAAAGGTCGTCAGCTTCATCGTGCCGACATCGAGCACCTTAATCTCGCTGCGCTCCGGCTTGAGCGGATAATTGGAATGCGCGCAGAGCAGTTTGCCCTGCCAGAAAAAGCCGCTGTTCAAATGCCGCGCCGCGCCGGTGCTCACCGCCAATCGTTTGCCGGTCGCCCGGTCATACTTCGCCACCGCCCGGCTGGTGATAGCATAAACAAACTTCCCCTCGGCAGCCGCGGCCTGATGCGCTTCCGGCGCGGGGAGTTGGCGCGTGGCGTTCCAGTCCGCCGCATTCAGCGAACCGCACCCGACCAGAATCATGAGCCATGTGAATCGCATGTTATTTCTTGGGAACCTCATTGACGGTGTAATAAGCATGACGATGCAGCAGCTCGCCCTGGCGTCGATCGCGTAGTGCGCCGAGATCGAACTCATGCACATGCCCGCGCTTGAGCGTGCTGAGCGTGATGCGCGCGCTGAGGCCGTCGGCGGCCAGCTCGGCGCGCTGCACGGTGGGGGTGGTTTGGTCGACCTCCGGCCCGCCGTAGCCGCCGTGGTAAATGTGCGTGAAGGTTTTGACCCGGTAACTCTTCGGATCGTTGCCGGTCTTGGCGTCGACTGGTTTGGTAAACAGGATTTTGAACCCGTCGGGCGTGATATGAATCCGCTTGATCTCGAATGGCATCTTGCCGGTCCAGTCGAGCCGTTCCAGCGCGAAGGGTTTGATGCCGCGCACCGGCCATCCGCGATTGGTGCCGCCGGCGAGCAGACGTCCCTTGGGCGTGAACTGCACATTCAGGATGCCGGTCGAGAGCCCTTCGCGGAACGGATAACAGGCGCCCTGCCACACGCCGTTGATCTGTTCGGTGGTCGCGCGCATGATGATCGACTGGGTGTAGTCGCCGAGGAAAATCTGGTTTTCAAACGGACCAAACTTGCCGCCTGTTTTATCCACCACGTAACCGGTGATCGAGCGGCCCATGCGGATGTAGGGAAACACCACGGCATACGGCACAAGCTCCCTCACCTTTTCCTTTTCGGTGACAATCCGCGTGCCGCTCTCCGGCGCGACCGGCCGCTTGAGGCCCGGCGCGTAGGGGTACCAATTGAAGCTCACCGGATGCCCCATGAACCCGCCCGGCTTGAGAAACTTGAGACTACACGAGGAGTTCCACGGCCCTTGGCTCTCAATGTAAAATAGCGCGCCATGCTCATTCGGCCCGATGCCGCCCGGGCTGCGCAGGCCGCTGGCAATGGGGATGCTCTTGCCATCCGGCGTGATCTTCATCGCCCACCCGCGGAAAAGCGCGCGCGAGTGGTAGGAGGCGGAAAGCCCGAGCGCCACGTAAAGATTGCCCTTTGCATCAAACTTCGAGCCAAAGGCGTACTCGTGATAGTTGCGATAGCCCCACGCGTCGGACACCGTCTCAAACCGATCCGCGCGCCCGTCGCCATTTGTGTCGCGCACGCGCGTCAACTCCGCGCTGTGCGTCACGTACAGAGCATCCTTCTCGCCTTGGCGATGGGCCAGGCCGAAGATTTCATCCAGCCCCTCGGCAAATTTCTCGAAGCGCGGCCGTGGCTTGTCGTCGTCCACGCCGCTCATTAAATAAATATCCCCGCGCCGCGTGCCGATCGCCATGCGGTTGTCGGGCATCAACTCAAACGCGCCGGACTCAATCACCTGCCCCTTCGGGATCGGCACGTTGACCACCCGATAAAACTCCCGCTCCCGCTGTTCCGTCCCCCAACGCGCGCCCACTTCCTCGGCCTGCACACTGGGCAGCAGCGCCAACAAGCCAGCCAGACCGATAGCCCTGTATTTAACGCAACAAATCATAACGAATCCCCCATTCTGATTTGCCTTTGGGCAGGTTTAGTTTCAGCAACAATTCCCTGGCCTCGCCTTGGCCGCGGAACAGTGCACTAGCTTCCGGCACTCGAACCTTGAGGCTGTCCGTACCGTATTGGCCGGGCGCCAGCTTTTGCACCTTACCGGTCAGCACGCGGAAATAAATCGTCTCCGCCTTGGGCGCCTCCAGCCGCAACGTACGCACGAGCCCCGTCAAGCGATTGGCCACCACGGCGTGGGCGATATCCTCGACGGTCACTGCACCCGTGCGATACAGGAAAGTCGGCACGCCGTCCTTGTCCAGTTGATAGCCGCCAAACTGATAGCCGCGATTGCGCGGGTACAACGGATCGGGATTGACCGGCTGCTCCTTGGTCATCACCGGCCGCAGCGGCCACGGCGCGTCGTCCTTGGCCAAGCGATAAAACGCCACGTCCTGCGCCAGCTCGATGGCACGTCCCTTGGGATTGAAATTCCCCGCGCCCTGTCCGCCCCAATACACGCTCACAAATTCGCCCTGCCACAATGCACTGAGCGTGCCGTTCTGCGCATTGAAGGCATAACTCACGCCACCCGGAAAACCCACCGCAATACCGCGATAACCGGCCACCCGGCTGCGCCCGCGATACACGCGCGTGCGATCGGTCACCAGCAGATCCGTGCCCACCGAGCGGATGCCCGCCGGATCACGCGCCGAACGGCCCAGCGAAAAGTAGTGCCACATTGCGCGCAGTTGCTCATGCGTGCTGCCCTCCAGCACATCCTGCCGCACCGCTTGGCCATCCGGCCAGAAGTTCGGCATCACGATGCCCGGCCGATACTTCTGCGGATCCCGCATGAAGTGCGCGTACCAACTCGGCTGCAACCGCTCGAAAGACGTCAGCAAATCCAATCCCTTCAAACCGGGCGAGGGTTTGCCGTTGAAGTTGTGACACGCCACGCAGTTCAGCCCCTTGTCGCCGACCAGTTGATGCCCCGCCTCGCGATACGGGCGACGCCCCTCACGCTTGAGTTCGGGAAACGTCACCGGCGGCAGGCGATCCACCTTTTCAAGCAACGGCGGCAGATGCGCGAGTGCCGCCTCGCCAAACTGCGGCATGCGCGTGTGCATGTACGGTCGCACGATCTCCCCATCGAACAACACCTTGCGCAGCCATTCCGGCCGCAGCTTAGCGCCCACGCCGTCGAGCGGTGGCGGGATGCGGCCCGGGTTGCCCAGCCCCTCCTCATCTGTGCCGAAGTGCTGGAACATCGCGTTGCTCACCCCGCCCGCGCCATCGCGCGTGTGGCAGGCGATGCAGTTCAGGGCCGTCATGGTGTGCTGTACTTGGAGCCGATCCGGCAATGGCTTTTCAATCCCCGCCAATGCCTTGCCGATGGCGTCGCGTTGGGCGGCGGACAAATGAAAATTCGGCACACCATCCGGCTTCTCAGCCAGACATCCTTTGCCGGCCGTCAGCTCGGCCATCGGCAGCTTCAACTGCGATTTTTGATTCGGCAACTTGTGGCAAGACGTGCAGTTGAGGCTGCGGAACACCAGCTTCCCCGCCTGCACCTTGGCCGGGTTGGGATTCAATTCGGTGACCTTCAATTCCTTCGGCCCCAGCAGATACGCGGCGATGGAACGCGCTTCGGCGCGCGTGAGGTTCATATCCGGCATCCGTCCCGCAGGCCGCGCGTGCCGGGGCTGAAACAGAAATGCCGACAACGAATCCAGCCCGTATTTGGCCGGCACATGCTTCAATCCCACACCCTTGCCCGGCGCGTGACACGTGATGCATCCCACCTTCTCGAACAGTTTTTTGCCCGCGCCCACCATCGAGGCGTCCACATTGGCGCGTGAAAATTTTCCCGCGGACAAACTTTTCAAATAATACGTCAGCACCTCCGCCGTCGCATCCTGTTCATCCTCCGGCAGCATCCCGAGAATGTCCGGCATCTGGGTGCCCGGATCCGCCGTGTGCGGATCCAGCAAAAACCGCTTTAGATACCCCGCATCCAACCGCGCGCCCACGCCGGACAAATCCGGTCCCAGTTTACGCTTCACCGCCCCCTTATGGCACCACGCACAGCGCAACTCCTCGATCAACACCCGCCCCTGCCCGGCCGCATCCAGCCCGTGCCGTTCCTGCAACAACCCCGGCACCACCGGCTGCGCCCAAACGGCTGCGCTGGTGAAAACCAAAATGGCCCACGCCCAGCGCATCACTTCTTCTTGGCCACTTTCTTTTTAGCCGACTTTTTCTTGGCGGCTTCTTTCGGTGCAGCCTTCTTTTTGGCCGCCGCCTTCTTGCGCGCGGCGGAACGCTTGGCGCCGACTTTTTTACCGGACTTGGTTTGCGTGAGCATCGCTTCGTAGCCGGCGATGTAATCTTTCATCTTCACGCGTTTCACCGCCTTGGCGATCAAGTCCAGCGGCACGTCCTCGATCTTCTTGAACCGCACGCATGATTTGCCCATGTCCAGCTTCTTGCCGGTCTTTTTCCATTCCTTTACGAACCACTCCGCCTGCGCGGGGTCCGTGTACAGCGCCATGCCGTAGAAGGACATGCTTTGTTTTTGCGAAGCCATTGAGGCAAACGGCAGCGGCTGGTCCGGCTGGCAATGGTAGCCGGCCGGGTAGGTCGACAGCGGGATGTACCACGCCGGCATGCCCCATTGCATGCCCTCCTCGTAACCCTTGGGGAGGTTTTTGTTGATCACGTCGCGCAGCTGGCTCAGGGCCGCCCGTCGATCCGGCGGCAGTTCCTTAAGATACGCGTCCACGGTTTTGGCTTTGCTTTGCATGACTATTTTTTGGGTTTCTTGTCAGCCGCCGCTCGGCGGAGGGATTTAAACACATCCTCGTAACCGCCACCGGCGAGGGCATTGCCGCCCGGGACAAATTCGCCGTAGGGGCGGCCCGGAAATCGCTTCAGTTCGGTTGTCAGTTTTTGTTTCAGTTCGTTCAAGGTCTGGGCATGACGGCCGGTCGTGGCGAGATTGTTCTGCGCCTCGGGATCACGTTTCACATCATAAAGCTGATCGCCGGTGTACCCGTGCGGATGCGTGGCTATCGACCGCGACACGCCGCCGCTCAGGCCCGTCAATGCCTTCAGGAAGCGCCGGTTGCGACCCTGCACGCCAGCCACCTGTTCCCGGGTGTAGCGCAGGGCAATGTAACTGTGCGTCTTGGTCTTGATCGAACGCGCGGCGCCAATCTCCGCATACACATACTCGCGCACCGGTTGCTGAGGTGCCTTGAACAGCGGCGCCAGACTCACGCCATCCATCCGGTAGGCGGCGGGTTTTTTGACACCGGCCAACTCAAACCACGTGGGCACAAAGTCGGTGTTTTGGATCAGCTCCTCACTGCGCACGCCCGCCTTCATGCCGGCCGGCCAACGCATCAGGCACGGGATCTCCGTTCCCTTGGCCTTGTACAGTGAGCCCTTGCTTCTCGAGCCGTGATCGGCCACGAACAACACCAGCGTGTTGCGCGCGATTTTCAGTTCATCCAGTTTGTCCAAAATCAATCCCAGCGAATCATCCATCCACAAATAGCCGGCCTGATCGGAAGTCAGCCCGGCCTTTTCAATGCGTTGCATCACCGAATCCCGTGGCGGCAACGCGTTCAGGGGTTGGTCGATGATCCCCTCGCCCGTCACCTTGGGCTTGGCCAACGACTTGTGCCAGGAACCGTTCGGGCCGTGCAACAGCGTGGTGCAATAGTGAAGATAAAACGGCCCTTCACGATGTTGCTCGATGAACTCCACCGCCGCGGCAGCCGTCCATTCGGGGTTGTGGCTTTGAAACGGCGCTTTGATGTTGTCCCAATAAATATTCTTCGCCCACGTGAACCCGAAATCCTTCACGGCTTTCCGATAGCCTTTTTCGTTCTCAAACTTTTTGCGATTCAGCTCCGGCGTGAAGGGAGCGTTTTTCTCAATCGCATGCAGCCCGTACCGCTGGCGAAACTTCGCATCATCGAGCGACGGTCCCACATGAAATTTCCCCACCATCCCCGTGGCGTACCCCGCCTTCGCCAGCAACGCCGCCACGTTCTGATTGTCCGGCTCCAGCTCCATGTTAAATCCGGGCAGACTTTGCTGGCCTTTGGGGAACAGCTCCAGAAAGTCCGCCGAGTACGCGGAGCCCGCATAACGGCCGGTCAAAAACGTGTACCGCGACGGCGTGCATACCGTGCTGGTCACGTGCGCGTTTTCAAAAGTAATCCCCTCCTGCGCCAGCCGATCCAGATTCGGCGTCAGCACCTTGCCGCCGTACACGCTGGTCTCGTACTTGTCATAGTCATCGACCATGAACACGATGACGTTCGGCCGCAGCGCCGCCATCAGCAACCCCACGCCACCCAGCCACAAAATTGCAAACCAACGAATCACGCGACCAGCATTGAGGAGCACCTTCACGAGGTCAACCTCAACCGCCATCCGCAGTGATTCCAGCTTGAACAATCCGACCCCCATCCGGACACTCAAGCCCATGTCCATCCAGTTCGCCCGACTTCTGCTGCTCATTTCCCTGGCCTTCAGCGCGGAAACATTCGCCCAAAAAACCGACGCGCCCGAGGCCATCAACGTGATGACCTTTAACATCCGCTACGCCAGTGCCACAGGCGCCAATGCGTGGCCCAAGCGGCGCGCGAGTGTGGTGAAGGTGATCCGCGATTCCAAGGCCGACCTCATCGGCACGCAGGAAGGGCTGCATCATCAGCTGGTGTATCTGGATCAGGAATTGAAGGATCACAAGTGGATCGGAATCGGGCGCGAAGGCGGTGTCAACGTCCACCAGCGAGATTGATCACGAATACTTTGGAGCGGTTACCGAGGATGTCGTTGCAGGTCAGGTACACAGTAGCCCGTCCGGGTTGCTGGATGGGAAGCTCCGCACGGCGGGCGTGAGGGGTCACATTAGTGACCGAGGCCTTTTCCGCACCTTCATAACTTAAGCGATAGGAAAACTGCGGAAGTGTGGCCGAATCCGTTTCCCATTCCACCACAAGTGTTTTGCCTTTCCACTTGGCTTCGGCTGCCTTGATTTTTAAGGGCTCATAATCCGGACGCGCGGCCGTCCGCTTGATGGCGTGACTGGACGGGTTCTTGGCAGCGGGTCGGGTGGATTTGCCACCGGCGGTCATAAAATAAAAGTCCCCGGTGTCATCCTCGGCCACACCGCCGTTCCAGTTGGTTTTGAAATTAAAGGACCGTTTACCGGGTTCGAGATCCCAATAGTTCACCGAGTACCGCGCGCGACCAAAGGCGTGCCACTGACCGTTGAGTCGGCGTTTCCAGCCGCCGCGCAAATGAGAAGTGCGCGCGTTTTTGCCGGTCTCCAGCCAGTCCTCGATAAAGGCATCGGTGCCCCCTTCAAAAAATGCCTTTTTGGCGGCGACATCCATCGTCACCAGATGCGTCCATTGCCCGGTCTTGCCTGAGCGACTCCAAAAACCGTAATAGGTATGATCGCCCACGACCCAGGCTCGCGAGACGAGCGTGTACCAAGTGTCGACTTCCCAGCCGAGCGTGAAGTTCCACGACTTGAGGCCGGTACCTTCACCTCCGAACTTTTCCGTCAACGTGCCCGGCCCGCGATGCACCGCACGAATGGGAGCGGTGTGGGCCTTGTGATCCCAGATGGAAAATATGTAATTGTGCGCCTTGGGATGTGCCTGAATTCCTGCATAACCCGCCGCGCGCCCGCGCCAGCCGAGTGTTTCATAGTAAGTATAGGTCGCCTCACCCGCCTTGGGCACGCGCACTTCGTTGATGAGAATGTCGCCGGGAAAATTGTCATCAAACACCAGATGCGACGACGGCGCCGCATTCTGACCGGCCTGCAAATTCAAATTGGCCGCAAAAATAAGCCAGCCGAGTGTGATCAAGGGAATGAAAGATTTCACGCAGCGAGTTTATGGAGTCGACTTTGGTGTGTCAAAGCAGGCGGTTGAGGATTGAAAAAACCCCGTTTTTTTGGATGATATCCCGCCCATGGCGAAAGCCTCCCAACCGGCCGCGGAAAACCCCGAGGCGTTAAGCAACCTGCAACGCAGCGCCCCGGCGCAATCCGCAGCAGGTTTGCCGGCGGTGACCAGTTCCATGAAGCATGCCCTGCGGGAATCGGGCGCAGGCCGCGCGCTCAAATCCTGGTTGGGCTTGAACCAGAAAGACGGCTTCGATTGCCCCAGCTGCGCCTGGCCCGATCCGGATGATCACCGCGCCGTAACCGAATTTTGCGAAAACGGCGCCAAAGCCCTGGCTTCAGAGGCCGCCAATCGAAATCGTTGTGACGCGGCGTTTTTTAAAACCCACTCGGTCGCCGAATTGGCTGCCCAATCCGATCACTGGCACGAATTGCAGGGTCGCCTGACTGAGCCGATGGTGCTGCGTGCCGGTGCCACACATTATGAACCAATCGATTGGGATGATGCCTTCGCCCTAATCGCCAAGGAATTGCACGCGCTTGCTTCGCCTCATGAAGCGGTTTTTTACGCCTCCGGCCGCACTGTCAACGAAGCCGCTTACCTGTACCAATTATTCGTTCGCCGTTTCGGTACCAACAACCTGCCCGACTGTTCCAACCTCTGCCATGAATCCAGCGGGGCCGCGCTCAAACCCACCATCGGCATCGGCAAAGGCACCGTCGATCTGCGCGACTTTGAGCAGACGGAGGCCATATTTATTTTCGGCCAAAACCCCGGCACCAATCACCCGCGTATGCTCAGTTCGCTACAGGCCGCCCAGCGGAATGGCGCGAAGATTGTCGCGGTGAACCCGCTCAAGGAAGCCGGGCTGCTCGGCTTTGCGCATCCGCAGGAAGTCCGCGGCATGCTCGGTCTGGCCACGCCCTTGGCCAGCCAATTCCTCCAGGTGAAAATCAACGGCGACATGGCGTTGCTTAAGGGCATGCAAAAAGCCCTGCTCACCGCCGAGATGGAGGCGCCCGGCACGGTGTTGGATCAGGATTTCATTGAGCAACACACGACCGGATTTGAGGCCTGGCGGTCGGCATTGGATGCCGTGCCATGGGATGATCTCACCACGCAAAGCGGCCTGACCCGCGAGGAAATTGAAACCGCCGCCGAAACCTATCGCCGCGCCCGATCGGTGATCTCCTGCTGGGCCATGGGACTCACACAACATGCCAGCGCCGTCGCCTGCATTCAGGAAGTAGTCAACCTGCACCTGCTGCGCGGCAACATCGGCAAACCCGGCGCGGGTCTCTGCCCCGTGCGCGGCCATAGCAATGTGCAGGGCGACCGGACCATGGGTATCACCACCAACGCCCAGCCGGAATTCCTTGAGGCGATCGGCAAAGAGTTTGCCTTCACGCCACCCACCGAGCCGGGCTTGGACGTGGTGGAATCCATTCGCGCCATGCGCGATGGTCGGGCCAAGGTGTTCTTCGCTCTGGGCGGCAATTTTCTTTCCGCCACACCGGATGTCCATGTGGTGGCCGAAAGCCTGCACCGCTGCGAACTAACCGTGCAGGTATCCACCAAACTCAACCGCAGCCATCTGATCACCGGCAAGCAGGCACTCATTCTGCCGTGCCTCGGCCGCAGCGAACGCGATGGCAACCAGTTTGTGACGGTGGAAAATTCCATGGGCATCGTGCACGCCTCACGCGGCAATCTGGAACCCATTAGCGAATCGATCCGCAGCGAACCCGCCATTATCGCCGGTGTCGCCCGGGCAGTGCTACCGGATGACCCCACGCCGTGGGCGGACTTCGCCGACGACTATCCGTTAATCCGCCAACGCATCGAAAAGACCATTCCCGGTTTTGAGGACTTTGAAAATCGCATTGCTGAACCGGGCGGGTTTTATCTACCGAACAAGGCCAAGCAACGCCGCTTCGCCCGGGATGACAAAGCCCCCTTCACGGTTCACGCACTAATGCCCTTGAAACTGGCTGAGGATCAACTCGTGCTCATGACCATCCGCAGCCACGACCAGTTTAACACCACCATCTACGGCATGAACGACCGTTACCGGGGCATACGCGGCGAACGACGGGTGGTGTTTCTCAACCGGGAAGACATGGCCGACCGCGGTCTGGAACCCGAGCAGCCCGTCAACCTCGCCAGCCATTGGCAGGGCGAAACCCGCGACGCGAAGCTCTTCCTCGCCCTGCCCTATGACCTGCCCCGCGGCTGTGCTGCCGCCTATTTCCCCGAAACCAACGTGCTGGTGCCACTCGACAGCACGGCCCGGATCAGCAACACCCCCACTTCCAAGGCCGTGATCATTACCGTGGCCGCGGCCAATTGACTTGCCTCGGGCGTGCGCATCCGGCAAACACAGATACACCAACCCCATGCAGGAAATCCGCTACAAATTGATTTGGATGGGTCAACACCTTGGCCCGTTTACCAAGGCGGAAATTGATGAACGCCTGGCTCGGAACGAAATCGGCCGATCACACATTGTGGAACTCCCCACCGGCGAACGCCTGCCCCTCGGCGAATTTCTCGATCAACTGCAGGCCCCTCAGGCACAGCCGTCCGCCGCGGTCGGCCAGCAGTTTTACCTCGCCATCGGCTCCCAACCGCAAGGCCCCTATTCCACTCAGGAAGTCACGGAGTTTATCGAGAACGGTTCCATTAGCGACGACATCCAAATCATTATCGAAGGCGAAGAACAGTGGCAGAAAATCTCTGAAATCTCCGCCTTTCAGGGCATCTTGTACAAGGCCCACACGCGCATGGCCGCCATGCCCACGGCCGCGGTCCAGCCGGAAACTGTTTTCGCCGAGCAATCCCGAAAGGACATTACAGTCTTTGTCGATGGCCAACGCTACGGCCCTTACACCGCCGCACAAATTTTACAGGGCGCGCAGGAAGGCTTGATCGATGGCGATGCCCTTGCCACCCGCCCCGGCATGCCCGGGGCCTCGCCGCTCTGCAAGTGGAATGATTTCCGGAAAGTCCCCTTTCAATTTCGCTCTAGCCAAAAACCTGTCACGCGCCATGCCGATGAAGGGATGATGGAGCTTACCGATGCGTTGAAAGGCTACATCTACTCCGGGCTGGGCCTGATCCTTTGGGCACCTCTTTCGCTCGTCGGCCTGTTTTATGGGGTGCGCATCCTGAGCGCCGGCGCAATCAAACACGG
This sequence comes from Verrucomicrobiales bacterium, assembly GCA_038145765.1. Classification (GTDB taxonomy): domain Bacteria; phylum Verrucomicrobiota; class Verrucomicrobiia; order Limisphaerales; family UBA1100; genus UBA1100. The sequence continues at coordinate 1,127 of JAYQQG010000056.1, read as the reverse complement.
CCTCTCTCAAACCGCCCTCGCCCTCCTCGCCCTCAGCCTCTGGGGGTATGCCTTAATGCAAACCATGGCCCAACAAGGCTAATTCAATAATTCCAATTCAACACTCAACATTCATTTGCTCAATTTGTTGAGTGCCAATATGGATTGCCACCATCAAGGGAACGTCACTCTTTCCCCGAAGTAAGGGAGGATCATCCAATCAACCGAACGCCACCCCTCGACAGCACCGCCTAGGTTCGCAACACCCCCACTTCCAAGGCCGTGATCATTACCGTGGCGCGGCTTAGTGGAGGCCGAACAATGGGCGGTCGTTTCCCCTTGCCACAGCCCGCTCATTTTCGTTCGCTCGTGGTTTCAAATATTGGTTATGTGCGCCCCGAATGTCATTGAAAAGGTCCGTGAACGAATTTCGCGGAGAGATCTCCTGAAAAAAACCTCCGCGGCCGCCGCCGGTGTTTTGGCGGCCGGTTGCCATTCCTTTCCGAAACGCGATCGCGGGGCACCGTTAACCGAGCCGGTCACTTTTAATCGGGTAGTGGATCTCAGCCACACGTTGCACCCGGACTTCCCTGCGTGGTTTGTGCCGGGACAGGAACGCAAAAGCGGCGAGCGGACAATTGTGCCTCCGGCGATTGTGGAGGTCGAACGCGTGATGAAGTTTGAGGAAGTCCGTGTGAACCTGAACAAGATTTCCTACTGGGAACACGTCGGCACGCATATGGATGCGCCGAGTCATTTTTCCGAGGGCAGCACGGTGGACAAAATTCCCGCCGAGGACTTGGTGCTGCCGCTGACGGTGATCGATATCAAGGCCAAGGCCGCGCGTGATCCGTTGGCGCAGGTGACGCTGGAGGACGTGAAGGCGTGGGAAGCCAAGCACGGCCGTATCCCCGAGCGCGCGTGCTTCGCGATGAACAGCGGCTGGGCGGCCCACGTCAACACGCCGAAGTTCAAAAGCCTCAACGCCGACGGCAAGCACCAGCAACCGGCATTTCACATCGACGCGGTGGAGTTTATCATGGAAGAACGCAACGTCGTTTCACTCGCGGTGGACACATTTTCCTTCGACAATCTCCACTCGCCGGAGAGCGATGTGCATTACGCCTGGCTCGGCGACGAACGTTGGG
>JAYQQG010000055.1:0-21492 GCA_038145765.1 Verrucomicrobiales bacterium | reverse complement strand
GAATACGATTTGGAGATGATGGAAGAGCTCGGTTACTGCAGCGGCATTGAAAACTACAGCCGGCACCTAAGTGCCCGGCCGGCCGGATCCAAGCCCAATACATTAATGGATTTTTTCCCGGAAGATTTTCTCCTGGTGATCGACGAATGCCACGCCACGCTCCCCCAGATTCGCGGCATGTATGCTGGCGACCGTTCCCGAAAAACGGTTCTGGTCGAGCATGGTTTCCGTCTCCCCAGCGCATTGGATAATCGACCGCTGAACTTTGAAGAATTTCAGGGCCACCAGAAACAAACCATCTATGTCAGTGCTACTCCGGCCGAACAAGAGTTGACCTGGTCACAACCCCACGTGGCCGAACAGATCGTACGCCCCACCGGCCTCATTGACCCAACCATCACCCTCAAACCGCTCAAGGGCCAAATTGATGATTTAATTGAAGAATGCCGCCAGCGTATGGACCAAAAGGAACGTGTTCTCGTCACCACACTCACCAAACGCACGGCGGAAGAATTAACGGATTATCTCCGTGAAATCGGCATCAACGTCCGCTACTTGCACAGCGAAATTGACGCATTAGAACGTGTCGAAATCCTGCGCGACCTGCGCATGGGCGAATTTGATGTGTTGGTCGGGATCAACCTGTTACGGGAGGGCCTGGACTTGCCGGAAGTTTCGCTGGTAGCCATTCTGGATGCCGACAAGGAGGGCTATTTGCGCAGCACCACTTCCCTGATTCAGACTGCCGGCCGCGCCGCTCGGCATTTGCACGGCCAAGTCATTCTTTATGCCGATGAGATGACCAAGAGCATCAAGGCGTTTCTGGCGGTATCCAATTACCGGCGGGAAAAACAAATTCAACACAACAAAGAACACAACATCACCCCCCGCAGTGTCTCCCGGGCCGTGGAGGACAGCCTGGGCAATCGACAGGACGCCACCGACAAGGCCACCATGCTTCTCCGAGACGCCGGAGGAGAATATGACGTCACTGATACCATTCGCGAACTGGAGCAGGAAATGCTAACGGCCGCCGAGAATCTGGAATTCGAAAAAGCCGCTCATTTGCGCGATCAGGTGAAGATGCTTAAAAAAGAACTCGAAGATTAATTCCAGGACAAATCATCCGGAGCATCTGCCATTAACCGGTTCACCCCACCCATCTCCATCATCACGGCCCGCCACAGTTGATCCGGCGGAATGGCAAATACATGATCCACGCTGGCGGGATGTGTGAGCCAGGCGTTGCGTTTCATTTCATCCTCCAACTGGCCGGCTCCCCACCCGGAATACCCTGCAAAAATCCGGACCTGTGAACCGGATGAAAACGAATTCCCAATCCTCAGCAGTTCATCAATCGAGTGCTCGAGGTTTAAGTTGGGAATGACATTCGCGTCCGGCAAATAATCACTCGTGTGAAGAAAACTCATTGCCTGTGATTCCACGGGCCCTCCAATCGAAAGATCCTGTTCCTGAATATGGTCAGGCAAATCCTCCAAAATTGTTTCCCCCACCGCCTTGCCCATGGGACGGTTCAACACTAACCCAAAAGCCCCCTCCTCGTTGTGCTGACACAAAAGCACAACCGTGTGATTGAAAAAAGACCCCGCCAATCCGCCGCCATCAATCAGCAATTGCCCCTGCAAGGACTTGAATGAATCCGATTCCATGGTTTAGGCGTCCTGCAAGGGGCTTGCGCCCCGCTCAATGTCGATTACACTGTCGGGCATGTCCAAGACATTTGTCATCGCCACCGGTGTCCTGTTCTTGCTCTTGGCCGGTTGCCAAAGCACTGACACGGGGCATCGGGAATTTATTCCGGGCAAGGGATGGGTGCCGGTTAAGGCCGGGTTACTCGGCCGCTAAAACCGGTTACGCCATCAATTCCTTCGCAGCCGCCTTGACGCCTTCCACGTTCAGGCCGAACTTGTCGTACAGTTCATCCGCCTTGTAGGCTGATTGCCCAAATTCTCCGGCGATACCAAGTGTCTTAATTTGGTGCGCAATGCCGGAGTTGGAGAGTGCATGGCTTACTTGAGCGCCCATGCCGCCAATGATCTGGTGATCCTCGATGGTCACCAACCGGCCGCCAGCGGCTTGAACCGCGCCGCCGATGGTATCGACATCAACCTGATTCACAAACGGGTTATTGATCACGGTGGCGTTGATGCCTTCGGCCGCCAATTGTTCGCCTGCCTCAATCACACGATTGAGCAATACGCCGCTGCCCACGAGCACGACATTATTGCCCTCGCGAAGAACCTGCGCCTTGCCCCAGTCATAAACCGGGTTGTCCACCCAACTGAGTGGATAATTTTCGCGGCCGACGAAGAAAATGTAGCTTTCGCCATCCTTCCCCGCGGCCCGATCGCTTTCGAAGCGTTTAATGGCCTGGTACATGAATGCCTCCGCTTCATCCGGACAGGACGGCACGATGACCGTGGTGTGCGGAATGGCACTGACCGCAGCAAGATACGTCGTCGCCTGATGGCTCGCGCCGTCCGCCGCATCCTGAAAGCCCACGTGACTGAACATCGCAATCACCGGCCCCTGGCTGAGCGCCGCCATGGTCAATGGCAGGTTCCCCTTGGTGACACCGAATTGACCGAAGGTATCCACGATCGGCACAAAACCGATTTTGCTCAAGCCGGCACCGGTGCTGATCATGTTGGCCTCGGCAATGCCCACCTCGATAAAGCGGCCGTCGATGGCCTTCTGAAAGGCGGAAATTCCTGTGGACCCCTGCACATCGGATGACACCGAAAACACGGGTGCTCCTTCCTGGGCGGCCCGGATAGCGCCCTTAGCTAAACCCGCCTGCACCTTGCTTTTCTTCACTGCCGGGGCATCACTCGCAGGGGCGGCGGCCTTGGCTTCCTCAGCCGCTTTCCATTCAGCGTTCAGTTCATTGGCCCAATCGAGGAATTCTGCAGGAGCTTCGGCGCCCCCATAAATCTCATTGATCCAATCCAAAATCTTCTCGGCGTTGCCCAGCGGAAATCCGTGACCGCCTGAGGCGTTTTCCTCCGTGGACGCAATGCCTTTTCCCTTGATGGTTTTCACCCAGAGACAAACCGGCTTGGCGGGATCCGCCTGAGCCGCGGCAATTCCGCTTTCCACCGCGGTATAAACCGCCTGTAGATCATGGCCGTCCTCCACCTTGATTACATTCCAACCCAGAGTGCCGATGGCCTCAAAGCTGGGCTGCATGGAAAAACTGTCGTGCGTAATCCGGCCGGAGAGCTTGGTGTCGTTATCCGAAAGAATCAGCACAAACGGATTCACCTGCCCTTTCACCGCGAGACCTGGAATGGCCGCGACTGATTCCTTGGCCTCACCTTCCATCATCGCACCGTCGGAAATGGTGCAAATCGTCACCCGATCATTCCCGGCCAACCGATCGCCAATAGCCAGTCCTTGAGCCTGTGGCAGGCCAGAACCGAGCGGACCATTGCTGATAAGCACGCCTTCGGGATTGAGATGGCTTTCGCCATGGCCGGTCAGCTTGCTGTGAATGCCGCGGAACCCGCGCAGCGCGGTGTAATTCTGCCCGTCAAAATTGTAATTGGCGCGCAGCGCGTACACGCCATTCTCGGTGTGACCGGCGTCATTCACGAAATTGTAGGCCTCATGCCATTGCCGGCCTTCCGTGCCGAACATGATGGCGTGCGTGGTGGCCATAATCTCCGCGAACGCCGCCGGCCCGCCCCAGTGACAGGCAGCGCCACCGGTCACGGCGTGGATATTCATCAGGGCCACCGCTGCGCGCGTGGCATTCGGATCGGCCACCATCACGGCCTCGCCGGCGGCGTTATTGACGCTCACGGCATATTTCGGTCCCTGCACAGGCGTGTCAGCCAGCCGCGTGGGAATAGCAATCGGTTTCAATGGCGGCGCTTCCACCGCGTCCACAGGCGAATTATCTGCTCCCATAAATCTTCCTCAATAAATTGGGGAGCGCACTCTATGCCGAGAAGGTAAAATTGCCAGATAATTATTCCGTCACAAAATGAAGGTTTTTGGCAATTCCAATGAAAAATGGTACGCACGGTAGGACTCGAACCTACAACCTTTGGTTCCGGAAACCACTGCTCTATCCAATTGAGCTACGCGCGCGTCGGAGCGTTGGTGTACGCCAAGCCGCGGCCCAGCGCAAGCGCCTAGTAACCCATTTCCTCACCGCCCTCTTCCTCCTCGTATTGCGGAGTGAACACAGCGATGCCTCGGAAAAACGAACTGGACCCACTGCCTTCCTGACAAATGGAAACGCTAATCGGTTCCATGTTGGCCTGACGACCGTAGCGATTGATCGCCGAGGATACTGCCTCAACGGACTCACCGGAAAAACCCACAGCTTCATTCAGCATAGCGGCTCTATTCAACGCCAAGCGGCTTCTGGCTCAACCGAAAATTTTCCCCAGCTTGGTGACAGCCAGATAAAGCCCGATCCCCACAAAACTCACAAACGAAATCCACAACATCACATCCCATGCCCTGCCCGAGCTTAACCGTCGCTCGCCTTCGCGGTATCGCAACCACAACACCGCAAACCCCAGTGGCACCAACAACAGGCTTTGAAACATGCCAGAGATCACCACCAACTTGCCGGGATTAGGCCAAATCACGTACACCATCACGCATATCATGGGCAACGCCGCCCCGAACATCCGCACCCATCGCTTCCGTCGTTCTTCGTTCAAATCAGCCAGACCCGACACAGCGGCGAAATCCGTGTACAAACGGCACTTGGTCGCATTGGAAATGAAGAACGTTGAGAACAACACGGCCACCGCTCCCAGTAGAAATACCCCCACCGCGTATCCGCCAAATACGGGTGCGTACATGACAGATAACGTTCGAATGAGATCCTGTTTTTCAGGGAGCAACCCCAACCGCCCCAGTACGGCCGCTCCCAATAGATAAAAAACGACCGTACAAAATGTGTAGACCACCATCGACAGCCAAGCATCCCACTGCATCACCCGAATCCAGCCGCGCGCGCGGTTGATCCAGCCGTCATTCTCCTCGCGCTTGCCCGTCCAGCGGCCGTACCCCTTTTCCAGGCACCAGTATGGGTATGCCACGATCTCGGCAGCCCCCACCCCGATAATGCCAAAAGTCGCCAACGCCAGTCCGATATTCTCAGGTCCGGATGACAAGAAACTCAAGCCCAATCCTGTCTGAATATCCACTGCGCGCACTGCCCATTCCGGTTGCGTTTGCAGTACAAATAAATTCACGATGGTGACCAAGGTAAATGCGCCGACCAGAATCGCTGCAAATGTTTCAATAAACCCAAACCCACCCCGCACCAGCATCACCGAGGTCAAGATCGCCAAAATTAGTGCCCAAACACGGTCATCAACCGGTTTGTCTCGAGAATCAAAGCCGGCCGACTGACGTGCCAACTGGTCGCGTTCTGCCGCCAATTCCTCCGGACCATTGATTGCAATCCTCTGTTCCAGCACCTCCATCCGGGCCTTGGCAGAAGCCGCTTCATTATAGCGCTGGCCCTTCTCCGTGATCGGCAAGGCAATGGCCATGGCCTGCCCCACTCCGCCCACAATTCCACCCAGTTGCCCAAACCCGAAGATCATGGTGAACGCCCAGAACATCACAATCCAGTTTCCCTTGAACCGGCCCAACTGCAGCTTTGGCCCCGGCAAACGGTTCAACAAACCCAGCGTGGTTTCACCTTTCACGATCGCATGACGAGCCATCTCGACCTGCGTGAAACACTTGACGACACAACCGAATATGATGAGCCCTAGAAAAATGAACCCCGCCTTGGCCCCCGTTAGCGTGGAGGCGATCAGCTCTCCCGAACCCACAATGCCACCGGCCATGATTAGGCCCGGCCCCAACATGCGAAGAATGCCCCCCCAATCCCGCGGCGGCTGACGCACCTCGGAGTCCGGTTCGCTCAACGCCAGTCCTCCGACCACTTGGCCGTCCGCACCTGGCTGCGAATGTGCCATTCGCGCAATTCATCCAGCAAACGCACCTTGACCTCCGCTCCCTCGCTGGCGTCCCAAAGATTATTGACCTCTCCCGGATCGGAACGCAGATCAAACAATTGACCGTAGGGTTCATCCAGAAAATGCACGAGCTTCCAGTCGCGATCACGAATCATGGTCATAAACGGGCCATCCGTGTAATTGCCATCGGTCATTTGTTCGGCATACACATAATCGCGACCGGCCCATTCTTCGCCCTGCAACGCCGGCAATACGCTCACTGCTTCGCTGCCTTCCGAGGATGAGGCTCCCGCCAAATCGAGAATGGCAGCGCCGATATCCATGCTTTGCATAAGTCCATCCTCTTCGCGACCACCGTTAAATCTTCCCGGCCCCCATACCAACATGGGAACCCGCACAATTTGGTCGTACATTGTCCATTTCTGGCTATGCCCATGATCTGTAAGACAATCTCCATGGTCGCTGGTAAAGATAACAACCGAATCTTCGAGCAACCCCTTTCCCTCCAGCAGCGCCATCAATTCCCCCAACTTTTCATCGATCATCGATACATTCGCCAAATAATGACGACGTTGACGCAGGCGTTGTTCGTCAGTCGGGCTCAAAGAGTGGACGACGGAATCATGGTCCACCTCAACATTGTGTCGGCGCATTGCCTTAAAGGGCGGTGGTTGGCTTTCCAAATCTTCTGCCGTAACGGGCTGCAAATCCAATTTCCGGCCGGCATAAGGTTCCAGATGCCTTGGCACGGGATCATACGGCGGGTGCGGACCGGGAAAACCGATTTGCAGGAATAACGGCTTCTCCATCGGTTTTGTGCGGAGCCACCACTGAGCAAAATCGCCTACAAAAAAATCCGAATGCGTATCTTCCGGTAAATCCCACGTAAACGCTCCCAACGCGTCACGATAATTTTCGTACTCTCGATAAAGCTCCCGTTGCTGCTTCACCAGTCCGCGCGCTGCCAACGCCTTATCCCATTCATCAAAATAATATCGCCCTTCAAGAAACCGATCCTTGTTTTCCACCACATACCGTTCATGAAATCCGCAAGGCGTCTGAAATGGCCAGGTGTGCATCTTACCCACATTCACGCAATGATAGCCGGCATCGGCCAGATTGTTCACCCAACTCCGCCGCCAAGCATCCGCATTTTTGAGTATGCCGGTAGTGTGAGGAAAATATCCTGTGAACAAACTGGCACGGGAACTGGCGCAGGAAGGTGCCGCCACATGACAGTTCGAAAACGAAACCCCCTCCCGCACCAACCGGTCTATGTGCGGCGTATCGACGAACGGAAAGCCCAACGCATTAATGGTGTCGTACCGCTGCTGGTCAGTGATGATAAAAATAATGTTCGGCTGCTTCGCCATGCGCGCCGCAGTCTAGGGTGAACGGAAAGGGATTGCAAACGCCTGCCGCCACGCCACACTCCGCCCATGAAATCGACCTCGTTTTCCCGCCGCAATTTCCTTGCCACTTCCGCTCTCGCTTTCCCTTATGTTGCCTCCCGTTCGTGGGCCTTATCACCGAATTCCACGATCCGGCATGTCTCCTTCGGCGCCAACGGCATGGCGTTTTCGGATTTGAATTCCATCTCCGGCGTGTCGAACGTGGAAATGGTCGCGGCCGCGGAGATCGACCCCACCCGCCAGGACCGCTTCGGCCGCAAATTCCCAAAAGGCAAGCTCTACACAGACTGGCGCGAACTCCTCGATAAGGAGGCCAAGAATTTTGATACCGCCAACGTCTCCACCCCGGACCACATGCATGCCCCAATCGCCATGGCGGCGATGCAACTGGGCAAACATGTTTACGTGCAAAAACCGTTGACCCACGACGTCTTCGAAAGCCGCAAACTGCGCGAATTCGCCAAGGCCAACAAGCTCGTCACCCAGATGGGCATCCAGGTGCATTCCAGCCAGGTGTACCGAGAAGCGGTTGAGTTGGTGCACCAGGGCGCGATCGGCAAGGTGACGGAGGTGCATACCTTTAGTAACAAGAAATGGGGCGACACCGCCCAGCGCCCTGACCGGAAAGACAAGGTACCGGCCGGATTTGACTGGGATGCCTGGTGTGGCGTGGCACCGAAGAATGATTATATTGCCGGCTATTATCACCCCGGCCAATGGCGCAAACGGCTCGACTACGGCACCGGCACCTTCGGCGACATGGGCTGTCATATCTACGATCCCATGTACGGAGCGGTTGGCCTCACCGCCCCACTCAGTGTTCGCAGCGAAAGCCCGGCCCCGGTTGAGGGATCGCACAGCTGGAACGTCAACGCCAAGATTCATTATGTCTATCCCGGCACCAAATACACTGCCGGCGACACTGTCAATGTGACGTGGTACGATGGCGACGCCCGACCGCCGGCCAATGTACAGGAACGGATCGGACGCGCCTTGCCCGGTCAGGGCTCCGTATTGTTTGGCACCAAGGGGCACATGATTATCCCGCACGTGGGCCGGGCCATCTTGCTGCCTGAGGACAAATACAAGGAATTCAAGCGCCCTGACATTGCCGGCGTGAATCACTGGGAATCTTTCATCAATGCCGCCCGCGGCGAAGGCAAGACCAGTGCCAATTTCGACTATTCCGGCCCGCTTACCGAAGCGATCCTGCTCGGCGGCATTGCCACGCGTTTCCCGAAACAGCAACTGAACTGGGACGAGAAAAAACTCGCCTTTAGCAACAGCAAGGAAGCCACGGCATTTGTTCGACGTGAATACCGCAAGGGCTGGGAAAGCAAGGGTTTATAGGGCTACGACCGCCGACATTCCAATATCTTGAAGGAATGGCCGAGGTGTTCCGGATGAATCAACGTCTGGAATTGCCGCGTCCGTTCGGCTCCCCATTCCGGAAACTGCTCCGGACGCTGCAGGGTTTGCTCAAAGATGCTGACCAAATACTGTGCCTGCCGCGTTAGCGGCTGGGTCTGCAACCCGCTGCTGTTTGCGATCTGCTCCACTATAGTGAAGTTCACGGATGCCGTGATGTCTATTTCGCCGGGGGATTGCAATACGTCCTCCACCAAACGGTGCTGCCGATACCCGCGCAACGTTCCATTAACACGGGGTGGGTCGAGGAATTCAGCCTCGGTCATTCCATAATCGACCACCAACACACGCCCTTCAATCATCGCCCCACAGATTTGTTCCCAAACGGAATAATCTCCACGAACGACAACAGTGCCCTCCTTTACTGGACCGTCACCCGGCAGATCAGCAATTGCCTCATCGCCCAAGATCCACTCATATGATTTCCCATCCGAGACCACAAGACTCTCCATCCATCGGCCTTCGTGATAAACGCATCGCTCCACAGGACATGCATCCAGCAGCTCATTGCAATAAAAGACGCCCCGGAATGGTTCCAAAGCATCCACCCAGCGGACCTTGTCCTTGAATTCGATTAGCGTCTCATTCTGCCATTGCCGGCGGATTGCCGACGGCTCCCAGAGCACCAGCTCACAACGTGCAAGCACCTCCGGCCGCCATTGACGGAGATAGCTCAACACGTCCTTGGCCAAGTGCCCGTCATGTGCCCCGACTTCAACGAGCTGAACATCGCCCTGAATATCTTCCAACCAGTCCGCCATTCGAAAAGCCAGCAATTGACCATACAACTGGCCGACACTCACACTGGTAAAAAAATCGCCACCCCGCCCCACTTCGCGTTGCGTTTCATAATACCCCAAGCCGGGCTCATAGAGTGCCATTGCCATAAATCGGCTGAACGAAATTCCGTTGTTCGCAGCGATTTCCGTGTGAATCCGTTGTTCCAGTTCGTTCATGGCTTGAGGCGCACCCGTGTTTTCACTACAAACGCCGACACATCCTGCGCTCATGTCACCCGCTGCATCAACCCGCAAACGCCTCGACCAGGCGATGTTTGACGATCAACTCACCGAAAGCCGTGAGAAAGCCAAACGCCTAATCATGGCCGGCAAGGTGCGTGTGAATGATCAGGTCGCCCGCAAACCCAGCGATTCCGTTACCCCCGAGGACCGCATTGAGGTGGAGGAACCGGAGAAATACGTGAGCCGTGGAGGTTTCAAGCTGGAAAAGGCCCTGGAGACATTCCCGATCGACGTCAAGGGAATGGTCGCGGTGGATCTAGGGGCCTCGACCGGCGGATTCACTGATTGCCTGCTTCAAAACGGGGCCACAAAGATTTTTGCAGTGGATGTCGGCAGAGGCCAACTGGCTTGGCACTTGCGAAAGAGTCATCGCATACATGTCATGGAAAAAACCAATGCACGCCATCTCACGCGAGCCGATTTCCCCAAGAGCTTTGAAGGGGCGGATGTGGTGACCATCGACTGCTCGTTTATTTCCCTGCGCAAAATCCTGCCCGCTGCCTTGGCTCTGGCCCGGCGGGGTGGTAACATCGTCGCGTTGATCAAGCCCCAGTTCGAGGCAGGAAAGGCTGAGGTGGACAAGGGTGCCGGCGTGATCAAGGATCCCGCGATCCATGCACGGGTGATCAGAGAATTACAGGAATATGTCCGGGAAACCAAAGGACTGGTTTGGCGGGGCGACACTGAGTCACCGATCACCGGCCCCAAGGGAAATAAGGAATTTCTAGCTTGGATTGAAAAAGAATAAAGCCATCCGCTCCGTGGGCCTGATCGGTAACACCGGTCAGGCCATAAAATCCGGAGTTGTGCGCAAGACGGCCAAGCTCATAGAGCAATCCGGTCGTAAAGTGTTTCTTGATCCCTCCGTGGCCAAAGCCGCGAAGGGCCACGGCATTGTCTTGGCGGACTCCGAGGAACTCGCACGCATGTGCGATTTATTGATGGTGATCGGCGGTGACGGCACCATGCTCCGGGTCGCCCGTGACACCGCCGGCAGCAACACCCCCCTACTCGGCGTCAATGCGGGCCGACTTGGCTTCTTGACCACCGCCTCCACCGAGGATCTGAAAACGGCACTCCAAAATCTTTGGGCCGGTAAATTCACTATCGATCCCATGCCATTAGTGGAAGCCAGTGGCACGTTTGCCGGCCGCAAAATCAAGGCGCAGGCCCTGAATGATATCCTGATCAGCCGTGGGGCCAATCCGCGCCTGATTGAGATGGAAGTCGCCATCGATAACGAACCACTCACCACCTATCGCAGCGACGGCCTCATCGTGGCAACCCCCGCAGGATCCACCGCCTATTCACTGGCGGCGGGTGGCACTGTAGTGACTCCGCGGGCCGAAGTGATGACCCTGAACCCGGTCTGTCCGCAAGCCCTCTCCAACCGGCCCTTGATCGTGAGTTTTTCCTCCACAATTGAGGTAACCATTCTTAAACATCGTGCCGAAAGCTACCTCTCGGCCGACGGCCAAATGCTTGCTGAATTGGTGCCCGGCGATCGTGTCACCATCCGTCGCAGCCGCCAAAAGGCTCGACTGGTTCGCCTAGAAGGACATTCCTTTTTCGAAACGCTCCGTCACAAACTTCATTGGACCGGCTCCCACGCATGATCCGCCTTAAAGACATCGCTGAGAGTGCGGGGGTTTCTGTGATGACCGTCTCCAAGGCGTTGCGCGATGAACCGGATATCTCCCAGGCCACCAAAGTGCGCATTCGCGATATCGCTGACCGGGCCGGATACGTGCCTAATAATTCCGCCCGCGGCCTGCGCACACGACGCACCCAGCAATTTGGCCTGATTATCTCTGCACTGAGCAACCCCATGTACACGCGTACATTCATGGCGATCGAAGAACAGGCGCACGAAATGGGTTACGAGATCATTGTTGCCCAAACCCTCAATAATGCGGAGCGCGAAGCCCAGTGCATCCGCCGACTGCTCGCTCGGCAAGTCGATGGCCTGTTCATCCGACCCGTTTATCGACCGGACCCAGCCGCTCAGATTTACGAGGAACTCAAAACCCGCAAGACCCCAACGGTCATCCTCGGTCACCGCGCACTGTTCTGCAGCAATTTTCCCAATGTGGAAACCGATGATATGGCCGCTGCCAAGGCGGTCACCGAGCATTTGCTGGATCTCGGTCATCGACGGATCGCTTGTTTCACCGGCCCCATATTTGCCCCTTGGGCGCAGGAACGGTATGAAGGGTACCGGCGCGCACTCACCGAACATCAGCTCGAGGTCGATGAGAAATTGGTGTTCCAAGCTGGTGCCACCATCGAGGAAGGGACCTCTGCGGCGCTACAATTCATCGGCGAACAACCCGGCGCCACGGCAATTGTGGCAGCCAATGATCTCGTGGCTTTCGGCGCAGCCAATACCCTTCTCGATCAAGGCATTTCAATCCCCGGTGATTTGTCGATGGCCGGGTTTGGCAATGTTTTGTCTGCGGAATATTTTCGCGTACCGCTAACCACCGTCCGTCAGCCTAAATATCGCCGAGGAATTGCCGCGATGGATTCGATGAAAAAACTTCTGGCAGGAGAGACCGCCGCAACCAAACGATTGCCGGCGGAATTAACCATCCGCAAGAGCACGGCTGCGCCCAGGGCTTAACGCGCCGCAAATCGCTCCACGTATTTGCCGAGGATATCGGATTCCAGATTCACCATATCCCCGACTGCGCGTTCTTTCAGGGCGGTTTCATTGAAAGTGTGCGGGATGATCCAAATCGTAAATGATTCCTTTTCCACCGCCGCCACGGTAAGGCTGATACCGTCCACGGCCACAGATCCCTTATGGACCACATAGCGCATCACATCCTCGGGCGCGGAGATTTGAACCTGATAATCCTCCCCCTTTTGTTCCCAGCCGGTGATTTTGCCCAATCCGTCAATGTGACCGGTGACGAAATGCCCGCCTAACCGACCGCCTGCTTCGAGGCTGCGCTCCAGATTTACCGCGGATCCCGCTCGGCAATCTTGCAGATTGGTCAATCGCCAAGTTTCCTGGAGAAGATCAAATTGCGCCATCTTCGCGCGCCCCTTGGCAGTCAGTTCGGCCACTGTCAGGCAACACCCGTTCACCGCAAGACTATCGCCCACTTTCAGTCCGGCACCAGTTTTGCGCAGAGCTAGGGTCAGCCGTATGGACTGTTCGCCTGGGTGGATGGACTCGACCGTGCCGGTTTCCTCGATGATCCCCGTAAACATCGCGCGCACTCAATCCTTCCCGACCAAAGCCGTCAACATCAAATCCGGCCCTAAGCGGCTCCATTCCAATTCCCGCAGGGGCAGCGCATCCGCCATCCGCTGAACCCCTGCCCCGCCCACGGCCGCCATGGAGCGAGAGCCGCCCAGAATTTTCGGTGCATAAAAAAAGGCCACACGCTGTGCTAAACCCGCCTGTAAAAATGATCCGTTCACTTCCCCTCCACCTTCGACCAGAAGGTTCACCACGGATTCTTTGCCCAACCGTTTCATCAACCATTTCAGGCCGATACGATCTTTACGTGTCGGCGCCTCAATGACATGTACCTGCTTTCGTAATGCTGCAACCCGTTTCACAGGTGCCCCCCGCCGGACAACCACGGTGGTGCATCCCTTCTGATCATCCGTCAACAACTGGGCATCCAACGGAATTCGCGCCTGGGAATCGAGGATAATCCGCCGCAACGCCCCCCCACTCCGCTTACCCCGAGCAAGCAGACTGGGATTATCGGCAAGCACCGTTTCGATTCCTACCAGGATAGCGTCAGAACCTTTCCGAAGATGCATTCCTTTTCGGCGGGCCGCCTCGCCGGTGATCCATTTGGACTCCCTGTTTTCCGTGGCGATTTTTCCATCCAACGTCATCGCAGCTTTTACCGTTACAAACGGAGTTCCCGTCGTGACCCAATGAATGAAGCCCTCATTCATTCGTTCCGCCTCAGCGCGCAATACCCCTCTACACACCTCAATGCCCGCCTTTTTAAACACCCGGAAGGCGCGACCGGCATGTTTTGGATTAGCATCCGTAGCCGCGACCACGACCCGATTGATTTGGTGATCCAAAATCGCTTGAGTACAAGCCGGCGTTTGCCCTCGGGTGGAACACGGTTCGAGCGTCACATAGAGTGTGGAACCCTTGATATTGTAATCGGCCTGTTGCGCGTCCCGGATGGCCTCCACTTCAGCATGGGGGCCACCGGCCCGTCGATGCCATCCCCGGCCAATTATGGCGCGGCCTTTCACCAACACGGCCCCCACCATGGGGTTTGGAGAAGTCTTTCCGTGCCCCTTGGCAGCCAATTCGAGGGCCAACCGCATGTGTGCTTCATCGTCCATAATCGGGCCAAGACATCCTAGTCGGAAAACAAAGCCTGCGCGAATTGAGCGGGATCGAATGGCTGAAGGTCATCTGCCTGCTCACCCAACCCGATAAATTTGATCGGCAGCCCCAATTTGTTATGGATGGCCACGACCATGCCGCCCTTGCTGGTGCCATCCAACTTGGTGACCACAAGCCCCGTCAAGGGCACGGCCTTGTGGAATTCCCGCGCCTGATTTAGCGCATTCATGCCGGTGGTCGCGTCCACCACCAGCAAAACTTCATGCGGCGCTTCCGGTTCCTGACGACCGATGATCCGGTGCAGCTTTTCCAGCTCCTGCATCAAATTGTTCTTGGTATGCAGTCGCCCGGCTGTATCCACAAGGAGGTAATCCACCTTCCGTGCATGGGCCGCACTCACGGCATCATGCGCCACCGCGGCAGGATCCGCCCCATAACTGCCCGCCACGACCGGCACATCCAGCCGACCGCCCCACTCTTTCAGTTGCTCCACAGCCGCCGCCCGAAAGGTGTCGCAGGCAGCGAGAACCGAGGATTTTCCTTCTCCATGAATTCGGTGCGCCAACTTGGCGGCGGTAGTGGTCTTTCCCGTCCCGTTCACACCCACCATGGAGACCACCGTCAATCCGGGCCGAGCCTGCAAAGCGGAAACACCCCCCTCAAAAGAGTTCGAAATTTCTCGCCTCGCAATCCCCAGCACATCGAGTCCGTCTTTCCCTTGGGATTCGTAGGTTTCCCGAACCGCCGCCAGGATCCGCTGTGTCATCGGCATGCCCAAATCCGCTCCGATGAGTGTAAACTCGATTTCCTCCAGAGCATCTTCATCGAGCTTGGGCGACCCGGTGACAATCCGCGTGATTTCATGCGACAGCTTTTCCTTGGTCCGCTGCAGGCCCGCCTTGAATTTATCAAACAAACCCATCTTATGCCGCCAATGCCGTCTTCATCGCTGCCACATAGGAATACGGCACCTTCACGCCCCCAATCAACGGACGGCCTTTGTTATCGCCATGACAATCCGACCCCCCGGTGACCAACAGACCATGCTGTTCAGCCAGCATCAAATAATGCTCCGTCATGGGTGTAGAATGTCGCGTATAAAAACATTCAATCCCATCGAGACCCAACTGCACCAACGGCGCGATCAAATCATCTCGATGGTATAAACCTGGATGGGCGATCACGGCCAACCCTCCCGCTTCATGAATTAATTCGATGGCATGTCCCGCGGTCATTTTATCCTTGGGAACCCAAGCCGGCTTGCCTTTCTTCAAATATTTCTGAAATGCTTCATCCAATGATCGGCAATGCCCCTTTGCGACCATTGCCCGGCCGATATGGGGTCGCCCCGGTGAATTGCAGTTAGCCAATGACAAGACATCCTCACTGGAAAGCTCCAACCCAAGGCTATTCAGTTTGGCCACCATTTCATGGATGCGGTTTTGCCTCACCGCTTGGTAGTTGGCTAATTCCGAATTTAAGCGTTGGCAATCGAGGTTCAAAAAATAACCCAAAAGATGTAGTTCGAACCCGTCCAGCTCCACTGTGAATTCACAACCGGAGACAAACTCAATTCCGTGCGATTCGCAGGCAGCCCCCATGCGCCGGCACCCATCCACCGTATCGTGGTCGGTTAGCGCCATGACGCCCAACCCCTTTTCCTGCCCACGATCCGCCAATTCTTCAGGCGTATAGGTGCCGTCTGAAAACAGGGTGTGTAAATGCAGGTCGGCAAACATCAGTTTGCCTCCGTTGCTGTCCGGGCCGGCCGATCCAATTGAGCCGCCAATTTATCGAGGATACCGTTAACGAACTTGCCGCTTTCATCGGTCGAAAATCGTTTCGCAATATCCACCGCTTCGTTAATAGTCGCCACCGGGGGAATATCTTCACGATGCATCATTTCATGAGCCGCCAGCCGCAGGATGTTCCGATCAACCCCAGCCATCCGATGCAAATCCCAGTTAGTTGCCAACTGTCCCAATCGCTGATCGATTTCATCCCGGTTTTCGAGCACGCCGCGCACGAGAGGCTCGGCAAACCCACGAACCGTCAGATCATCGACCGTCGGGGCCGGCAACTGCTTTTCCTCACCCCACGTCGTTTTTCCCTCCAGAAGTTCAATAACGGCCGGGCGTTGGTGCACCCAAAAATGCTCCAAGGCACCCTCCAAATCCTCGGGAGGATTGAGATCATGCTGGAACAAAAACTGAACCGCGCGTTCGCGCGCCTGCCGGCGGGTGCCCATGCCTTGAGAATGCGCCAGTCGCGCATCCAGAAAAAGGAAATTAAATCAAACCCCGGTGTTCCCTAGTATCGCGGCACAGAAGAATCGATTTCATCGCTCCATGCATTGATGCCCCCTGCGACACTTTTGCAGTACTTAAAGCCCTGTTGTTTCAGGAACTCCACGGCTTTTAGCGAGCGCCCTCCCATCTTGCAATGGATGTAGATGGTCTGGTTCGGGTCCAACTCCGTAAACCGCTGCGGCAATTCCCCCAACGGAATCAAGGGCACGCCTTCGATCTTGGCAATCTCCACTTCATCGTATTCGCGCACATCCAAAAAGGCGATGTCGTTGGCCGTATCTTCCATCGCCGCCTTCATGTCCTGCACACTCACTTCATCCGGATGAGCCTGCGGCTCGTCCGGCTCATCGCCAATACCGCAGAA
The DNA here is from genome assembly GCA_038145765.1 of Verrucomicrobiales bacterium. GTDB lineage: Bacteria > Verrucomicrobiota > Verrucomicrobiia > Limisphaerales > UBA1100 > UBA1100. The sequence goes on along the minus strand of JAYQQG010000055.1, from coordinate 4,643 downwards.
TTCCTGATAATCAATCAGCTCCGTGATGGTCGGGTTTTCCCCGCAGATCGGGCACTTAGGATCGCGGCGCAGTTTAAGCTCACGGAAATTCATGTCCAAAGCGCTGTAAAGCATCAACCGATTGATCAACGGCTCTCCCTTACCCAAAGCCAACTTGATGATCTCGGTGGCTTGAATGCAACCAATGATTCCCGGCAACACTCCCAACACACCGCCTTCCGCACAACTCGGCACCATGCCGGGTGGCGGGGGCTCAGGGTACAGGCAACGGTAGCAGGGCCCACCCAGTTCCGGCGCAAACACACTGGCTTGGCCTTCAAACCTGAAAATGGATCCGTACACATTCGGCTTTTTTAACAATACGCAGGCGTCATTGGTCAGGTAGCGCGTGGGAAAATTATCCGTCCCGTCCACGACGATGTCGTACGGTTCAATGATCTCCAGCGCGTTCTCGGATGTCAGCATGGTTTCATGGATAACCACTTCGACCTCGGGATTAATCGAATTCAGGGTCTCCTTGCCCGATTGCACCTTCGGCCGGCCCACATCATCGGTACCATGAATAATCTGGCGCTGAAGATTGGAGTAATCCACCACGTCAAAATCCACGATACCGATTTTACCGATACCGGCCGCCGCAAGATACATGGCTATCGGCGAGCCCAAACCACCCGTACCGATGCACAATACGCTGGTGGCCTTCAGTTTCTTTTGCCCTGCCATGCCCACTTCAGGCAAAATCAGGTGCCGCGAATAACGGCTAATTTCCTCGTTGCTCAGTTCCACGCTCATGGGATCAATAAAACATGGACAGCCGCGTGGCCGTCCGGAAAGAATGAATCCGCCTAAAGTGAGAGGCAAAGTCAATCCGAAAACCGCTGCGAACACGTTAAGACGTGCCACAAATGTGCGCCCCAAGCTTGCCGTGGTGTTGGGCAGCGGCTTTCAAGCAGCGGTCGATGCACTCGAAATTCATGCCCAAGTGGCCTACGCCAAATTGGCCGGATTCCTGGAACCCAGCGTGGCCGGACACGCTGGCAAAGCCTTGATCGGGCAGCTAGGAAAACGCGAAATCATCCTGCTTTCCGGCCGATCCCATTACTATGAAGGCCATTCACTAACCGAAATCACCTTTCCCATCCGCACCCTGGCCGAATATGGTGTGAAAACCATCCTGCTGACCAACGCCGCCGGTGGAATTAACCCAAAATATCAACCGGGCCATTTCATGGCAGCAACCGATCATCTCAATTTCATGGGCGACAATCCGCTTCGGGGACCTGCCACGAAGGGACATGAACGGTTCGTGGATTTATTTCAAGTCTACGACCCTGCACTGCTCAATCAGCTGAAACAAGCTGCCCGCAAAGCCAAAGCCAAGCTGCATTGTGGCGTCTATTGTGCCGTATCCGGCCCCAGTTATGAAACCCCCGCTGAAATCCGGGCGTTTCGCAAATTCGGCGCTGATGCCGTGGGCATGAGTACGGTGCCCGAGGCCATCGTCGCACACCAATGCGGTCTTCGCGTCGCTGCCCTGTCTTGCATCACCAATGGCGCTGCAGGATTGAGTGCGACTAAACTCGACCACTCCGAAGTGTTGGCCATCGGCCAATCAAGCGCCCAATACGCATCGGATATTCTCACTGAATTCGCCCGACTCCATGACGCCTGAAATTGACATCATCTCAGAGGCCATCAAGGCTCGTTCCGCCGCTCAAGCACCCTTTTCCAAATTCCAGGTTGGAGCCGCCCTCCAAACTCAGGAAGGGACTGTGATCCTTGGTGCCAACGTTGAAAGCGCCAGTTATGGCTTAAGCTGTTGTGCCGAACGCGTCGCCATTTTCAAAGCGGTCACTGACGGCCATCAGGATTTCCAAAAACTGGCCATCGCCTCCGAAGGCGGAGCAGCCCCCTGCGGAGCTTGTCGACAGATTATCGCTGAATATGCCCCCGGCACTGAAATCATACTAATCGACACTCAAAACCCAAATACCCCAAAAACCATCCGCATTGACGCACTTTTGCCTGATGCCTTCACCGGCAACTCCCTTCCTTCTAATTGACTTCATAAGCTGAGCTGATTTACTACAGGCATGCAGATTGAAAGCCTGAAAGTCTTCTGTGACCTCAGTGAAACGACCAGTTTTACGAAAGCCGCTCAAATCAATGGGGTAACCCAGTCCGCCGTGAGCCAGCAGATTTCCTCGCTGGAAACTCGGTTTGATGCCACGCTGATTGAGCGTAGTAAAAAGAAGTTCACCCTGACCAAGGAAGGCGAGACGCTCTACAAGTACAGCAAACAGATCGTCCAAACGTATGACGAATTGCGCCACAAAATTCAGGAAATTCAAAATGTGGTTACCGGCACAATCAAGGTGGTGACGATCTACAGTATCGGCCTGCATGAATTGCCGCCCTATTTGAAAAAATTCCTGAAGAAGCATCCCACCGTGAATGTCTCCGTGGAATACCGCCGGGCCACGCAACTCTACGAAGATATCCTCACGGGCATGGCCGACATTGGTCTGGTGGCCTATCCACAGAAAGATCCCCGGCTTCAAGTAACCTCCCTGGCCGAGGATATGCTGGTGCTGATCTGTCATCCGGACCATCCGTTGACACAAAAACCCAAAGTGAAATTATCGGAGATTGCTTCCCACAAATTTATTGCGTTCGAACCGGATATTCCAACCCGACGGGCAATCGACAAAATTCTGCGAGACCGAAATGTGGAGGTCAATCACGTCATGGAGTTTGACAATATCGAGACCGTCAAACGCGCCGTGGAGATCGATGCCGGCATCTCCATCGTTCCACGAAGCCCAGTCGCCCAGGAGGTTGCCAAGAAAACCATCGCCATGGTCGAAATTGAGGACGAACAATTTTACCGGCCCTTAGCCGCTGTCCACAAAAAGAGCAAAGTACTCTCGCCCGCGATGAAGGAGTTCCTCGCGCTTCTGAAAAAGAACTAGGCTTTTTTCAGGTTTTTGGGATTCAAAGGTTGCAAGTCTTTGGGCAAAAACAGGCCATCTTTGCGGATCAGCTCCCCATCGAACCAAACTTCGCCACCGCCCCATTCCTTGCGCTGGATCAACACCATGTCCCAGTGCACCGCCGACCGGTTGCCGTTATCACATTCCTCATAGGCCTGCCCCGGCGTGAAGTGCAGCGAACCCCCGATCTTTTCATCAAACAAAATATCGCACATGGGGTTCATCACAAATGGATTTACGCCCAAAGAGAACTCTCCGATGTATCGCGCCCCCGCATCTGTATCCAGAATCTCGTTCAATCGCTTGGTGTTGTTAGCAGTGGCCTCAACCACCTTGCCGTCCTTCAACGTCAGCTTAACATTCTCGAATTTCGTCCCCGCATAAAGGGTTGGTGTATTAAACTGAATAGTACCGTTGCAGGATTTTTTCGTCGGGCAGGAAAACACTTCACCGTCCGGAATATTCCGGTCGCCCGCGCACGGAATAGCCGGCATGCCCTTGATGCTAAACGCAAGGTCCGTGCCGGGCCCCACCAATCGCACTTCCTTGGCCTTGGTCATTCGTTTCGCTAGCGGCTGCATTGCCTTGGCCATGCGGCGATAATCGAATGTGCATACGTCAAAATAAAAGTCCTCGAAGGCCTCCGTACTCATGTTGGCTGCTTGCGCCATGCTGGGTGTCGGCCAGCGGAGCACCACCCAGCGGGTTTTGTTGACGCGATAATTGAGCACCGGCCGCATGGTCTTTGAATAGGCCTGCATCACCTTGGGCGGCACATCGCTCAATTCACTGGTGTTTTCCGCACCGCGGATTGCAATATAGGCCTGCACTTTTTTCATGCGATACAACTCCACGTCGCGAGTGAGTTTGGCATGCGAATCGGTCGTGCCTTTCACTAATTCCCGCACGACTCGCGATTGGCGGGTCTCCACAATGGGGTTGGCCCCCACTTTCCGTGCGGCACGCACCAGCGCAATAGTCATGCGATCCGGGATATCCGCCACATCGATGAAAACGCTTTCGCCCTTCTTAAGTTCACAGGAATATTCCACCAACAGCTTGGCCAGTTTGTCGTAACGCGGGTCACTCATAAAATCTGTCGTCAAGTTAGGCGCGCCTGTCCCGATGTCGAGCCTTCTCCTTTTTTCGCAGCGCTTTTTCACGGCGCGCGGATTCCGCACGCAGCAACGCTTCCGCCTGCCAGCCGTTCGCCTGGGCCTTTTGTGCGAGGCGAAACAACTCCTCACCCAAAGCCCGTTTCGCGCCCCCTCGCCGGCCTTTGGGCAACAACCCATGTTTCCGGCCTTTCTTGGCCACTTCATGGGCCTGCATGAGGGCCGGTAAATGGCGAGGGATCCCGTCAAAAGCTGACTTACGTTCCCGCGCTGTCCCGATCTTTTCGGTTTGCTTAATGGCATCCCATTGATGCCAGACTCCATCCACATCCTTCACCTTGGCATCGCCAAATACATGTGGGTGCCGCCGGATCAATTTATCCGTTATCGTTCGGGCAATATCATCAAAATTAAAACCCCCACGCTCTTCGGCCATTTGGGCGTGGAACACCACCTGCAAGAGAAGATCGCCCAGTTCCTCCAGCATTTCCCCGTCGTCTCCTGCCTCAATTGCGTCGACCAATTCATAGACCCA
>JAYQQG010000054.1:0-21894 GCA_038145765.1 Verrucomicrobiales bacterium | reverse complement strand
TTTTTTTCATTTTCGGCACTTCCTGGCTCGCCCCCCCTGTTTTTTTTTTGGCGGCACGAGCCTGCGAGTCCGCCGGTTTTACCCGGCGGACTGCTGGGCCAGTTTTATTCCACACGCACCTCAATCGATTTGGGCAGTGCCTCCTCGCGCTTGGCGACCTTGATCGCCAACACGCCATCGGCAAACTGCGCCGCCACGCTTTCGGCATCGCTGTCTTCCGGCAACGTGAAGCTGCGGCTGAACGTCCCGTGCGAGCGTTCAATGCGATGAAAGGTTTTCCCCTCCACCTTGCGCTCCAAATCACGTTCACCGGAAAACGTCAGCACGCCGTCCTCCACCGTCACCTTTACCTTGTCCTTGCTTAGGCCCGGCAATTCAGCGCGGATCACGTATTCTGTTTCCGTTTCTTCAATGTCCACCACCGGCGACCACGCCACCGTTGACTGCCCCTCACCGCCCAGCACCGAGGCTAGTCGATTGTGAAACAACGCGTCCATCTCATGGATCGGATTCCAAATGCTCAATGTGTTCATATTCATTCCTTTCAGGCGGAGTTCATGGCCGCCGCAAAGTCCCGCCAATTGGCCCTGCGACGTTTTAAAAAAAATCCAAACTTACACCTGTCTATAACAAGAAGCATGCCACGGCCCAAAACCGAAAAAATACACTGTAATCTGCATAAAAACGGTGTTAGTTACTCAATGAAGCTGTGAATACCCTGTTAAAAAGGGTATATTTGTCTCAGTTTTAATAGGGCCATATTGTCCCTATTACTGGGTTAGATCATTTAGCGAAGTTATGCAGTTGCCAATTGGCTCGGCCGCACCGCGGCATAGCCAGCGGGATTGGAATCCGGCGGCCTGAGCGCCGTGATGATCTTCTTTTTCGCTGTCACCCACATGAAGAATTTGGGTCGGCGGCAATTGCAGCGCCTCAACGGCAGCTTGGAAGATTTTCGGTGACGGCTTGGTAAAACCCACTTCGGCGGAGACGATGATCACCTCAAACTCATGGGCCAGCTCCAAGGACTCCAACAACACGCGCAGTCGGTCATCCCAATTGGAAATCACTGCCAGGCGCACTTTCCTTTTTTTCAACTCGGCCAACGAGGTGATTACATCCGGGTACATGAACCACGGCTTGGCGGTCGCAAACTCGTCATACAGCTCATCAAAAAATGTTTGGCTGGGCAGCGTGGTCGTTAGCCCCGCAAAGGATTGGTCGACAATCGTTGCCCAGGCGTCCTTCGTATAGGCAAAATTCCCGCGCGCCTGCCAAGCTTTCACAAACTGCCCGGTCACGACGTCCGGCTCCACCTCCACGCCGTGCCGTTGGGCCACCTCCGCATAGGCATGGCCCACCGAGGGCCAAGGCTCAATCAAGGTGCCGCCCACATCAAAGGTGACCGCTTTTACATTTTCCATTCGTTCAGGTTGGGTTCGTCAACGGCTCCAGCCAGGTTCAGTGACTCCATCACTTCGCCAATTAAGTACAGTGACCCGGTCACCGCCACCAGTGGTTCCTGTTTCACGGATTCCAAGCCGGCCCCGACGCTGCCAGCACATTCCACCGCGGCACAATGCGCGCGGGCGGCCGTGGCCAATTGATCGGGCTTCAGGCTGCGTTCACTGTTCACCGGCACGCACACCACGCGGCTCGCCAGTGGTGCGAGGGTGGCGACGATGCTGTCCCAGTTTTTATCTGCCAACATCCCCAGCAACAGGGTAGGGCGCTGATCGGCGAATTTCTCCTGCAACACGTCGGCGAAGGCCTCGGCGCTGGCGGGATTATGCGCGGCATCAATGACCACTTGCCGTTCACCCAACTCAAAACATTGCGCGCGCGCCGACCATTGCACCTTGGCGAGGCCGGCCTCAACTGCGGTGGCGGAAATCTCCTTCAGAACTTCGCGGGCTACGAGCCGGGCCAAGCCGGCATTCTGGCGCTGATGCCGTCCGGACAATCGGGTGTCCACCTCACCACTGGCAACGCTTATGGGTGCGCCGGCTTGAAACGCGTGGGATTGCAGCACGGACAAGGCCGTGGACTCTTGTCGCGCACTGAACACGGGAATGCCGGGCTTGATGATGCCGGCTTTTTCCGCGGCTATTTGCTCAAGGGTATCGCCCAGATATTGTTGGTGATCCAAATCGATGGGCGTGATGACGGAGGCCAGCGGGGTGACGATATTGGTGGCATCCAGACGGCCGCCGAGCCCGGTTTCCCACAGCACAATGTCCACCTCCTCACGCGCAAAATGCTCGAGCGCCATGACCGTGACCACCTCAAAGAATGTCGGCAGGCGGTCGGCAGGAAAATTTTTCAGAAGCGCCTGCAGGCATTCAGTCAGCCGCACAATTTCCGGCTCGGACACCGGCCGGCGGTTCACTTGAATGCGCTCGCGGAAGCTCAGCAAATGCGGCGAGGTGTACAGACCGGTCTTCAATCCGGCCTCACGACAGATGCTCTCCAGCATGGCGCACACGGAGCCTTTGCCGTTGGTGCCGGCCACATGAATGAAACGCAGGCGTTCGTGCGGATTACCGGCGTGCGCGGCGAGTTGGCGCGGATTGTCGAGGCCCAGCTTGGAGCCCAGCAAGCGCAGCTCATACAACCAATCGATGGCCTCCGAATACGTCACGGTTTTATATGCGGCCGACACCTCGCCGGCAGGTCAGTGACTTTTAAGATGCGAATGACGTGGAGTCACGCAGAGAAAAGATCGATGTGGGCCTGCCGGCGGGGCGCCGGCAGCACGTTAAGCGCCGGTGTGTTCGTGGGCGGCCTTGATGAAGCCGGCAAAGAGGGGATGAGCCTGGACGGGTTTGCTCTTGAATTCTGGGTGCGCCTGGGTGGCCATGTAGTAGGGATGATCCTTTAGCTCGATCAATTCCACCAAGGCACCATCAGGCGAGGTGCCGCTAAAGACAAAATCCTTGGCCTCAAATTGCTCGCGGTAGGCGTTGTTAAACTCGTAACGATGCCGGTGGCGTTCGTTGATTTCCTCGGTGCCGTACAACTCGGCGGCCTTGCTATCAGGCGTCAGTTTGCAGGCCTGCGCGCCCAGACGCATGGTGCCGCCCATGTCGGTCACGTTTTGCTGTTCGTCGAGCAGGGCGATGATGGGGTGGGGTGTTTGCGGATCAAACTCCGCCGAATGCGCGCCTGCCAGCTCCAGTGCGTGCCGGGCAAATTCAATACAGGCGACCTGCATGCCGAGGCACAATCCGAGATAAGGCACATTATTTTCGCGTGCGTATTGGGCGGCCAACACCTTGCCTTCCACGCCGCGTTCGCCAAAGCCGCCCGGCACGAGGATGCCGTCCATCCCCGATAGATGCGCGGCGGCCCCGTCGCGCTCGATGTCCTCGGAATCCACGCGCACAATTTCAATCGCGCAATCGTTGGCGCCGCCGGCGTGGGTGACCGCTTCGTAAACGCTCTTGTAAGCGTCCTGCAGATGAATGTATTTGCCGATCACGCCGATGCGCACCTGGTGTGTCGGCTCGACGATGCGCTTGATGACGGTCTCCCACTCGCTCATGTCGGCCGGTTGGGTCTCCAGGCCCAGCTCTGCGCAAACGAGTTCATCCATTTTCTCACGCTGCAACATCAGCGGCACTTCGTAGATGGAATGTTCCACATCGATCTCCTCAATCACGCCGTCCACCGGCACGTTGCAGAAGAGCGAAATCTTCTGGCGCATATCCTGATCGATGGGTTTCTCCGTGCGACAGACCAGAATATCCGGTTGGATGCCGATCTCGCGCAGCTTGGCGACGGATTGCTGGGTGGGCTTGGTCTTTAGCTCGCCGGCTGCCCGGATATAGGGCACGTAGGTGACATGCACAAAAATGGAATTGCCGCGCCCGCACTCGAGGGCGAATTCCCGAATCGCCTCGAGGAAGGGGAGGCCCTCGATGTCGCCGGTGGTGCCGCCGATCTCCGTGACCACCACATCGGCCCCGCTTTGTTCGCCGACCGCCTTGACGCGCTGCTTAATCTCATCGGTCACGTGCGGTATTACTTGCACGGTCTTGCCGAGATAATCGCCGCGCCGTTCCTTTTCGAGAACGGTTTGGTACACGCGCCCGCTGGTGAGGTTGTTGAACTGCGTCAGCTCCGAATGGGTGAACCGCTCGTAATGGCCCAGGTCGAGATCCGTTTCGGCGCCGTCATCCAGCACGTACACCTCGCCGTGTTGGAACGGGCTCATGGTGCCGGGATCCACGTTGAGGTAGGGATCGAATTTCTGCAGGGCTACCTTGAGGCCACGCGCCTCGAGCAGGGTGCCGAGGGCAGCGGCCGTGAGCCCCTTGCCGAGGGAACTGACCACGCCGCCTGTCAAAAAAATGTATTTCATTTACTCAGCAACGCCTCCACACGCTGCACATCTTCCGGCACATCCACTCCGATGGCCTCGTACTCCACCTGCCGCACGGCAATCTCAATGCCGTTCTCCAGCGCCCGCAATTGCTCCAACCGCTCGGCCTGTTCCAGCGGGGAAGGGGGAAACTCCACCAACCGCCCCAAGGCCTCGCATCGGTAACCGTAAATGCCCAAGTGCTTCAAAAACGGAAAAGCCGGCAATTGCTGTTCGGGACTCTCCTCGGCCAGATCGCGCACGAACGGAATCGTACGCCGCGAAAAATATAGGGCGCGGCCCGTGGCACTGACAACGACTTTCACCACATTGGCGTCCGAATAGTCCGAAATGTTGTTCACAGGCGTGGCGGCCGTTGTCATCGCCGCCTCACTCAAGGCGCCTGCCACTGCATCGATCACCTCCGGCGCAATCAACGGCTCGTCGCCCTGCACATTCACCACCGCATCACAATCCAGCCGCGCGGCCACCTCGGCAATGCGGTCGGTACCACTGGGATGATCGGCCCGCGTCATTTGCACCGGGCAAAACTCCCGCGCCACCTCGGCAATGCGCTCATCATCCGTGGCCACCATCACCTCGGCCAGCGACCGCGCCTCGCGGCAACGCTCCACGACGTGCTGAATGAGCGGTTTGCCCGCGATGGGATGCAGCGGCTTTCCGGGAAACCGCGTGGAGGCGTAGCGCGCCGGGATGATGCCAATGATTTTCATGACTGCTCCAAAATCCAATCCACCGCCCCGGCCACATCATCCACCACCGTGGCGCGGGCGGCCAGCTCGGGCTCGGCCTGTTCCAGTTCGGCACCGTAGCCGGTGCGCACGAGGATGCTCTGTTTCACGCCGGCGTTCCAGCCGCATTCGAGGTCGGCGGTTTTGTCGCCCACCATGTAGCTTTGCTCAAGGTTGATTCCGTATTCCACCGCGGCATCACGAAGAAACTTCGGGCTGGGCTTGCGGCCGTAGCTCGGTTCCTCGGGGGATTCGGGCGCATAATAGATTTTCACAAACTCAACCCCATTGGACTCGGCCAACACAGCGGTGAGCTTGTCATTCACCGCGTGCATATCGGCCTCCGTGTAATAGCCGCGGCCGATGCCGGATTGGTTGGTGACAATGAAGAGCGCAAAGCCCGCATCCATCAGCCGCCGCAGCGCGGGCCCGCTGACGGGAATGATCTCCAATTCGTCGGGGTCGTGCAGGTAATGCCGCTCAACATTGAGCGTACCATCGCGATCAAGGAAAACGGCACGGTTCATGCGAAGCTCGCGGCCAATTCCTTGGGAGTCACTGTGGCCGTACCAATCTTGCCAACCACCACACCGGCCGCGTGATTGGCAAACAACGTGGCTTCCAGCGGCGAGGCACCCGCGGCCACTGCGGCGGTAAAGCTGGCGATTACTGTGTCGCCTGCACCGGAAACATCAAACACTTCCTGCGCCATAGTGGGAATGACCACCGGCCGTGTACCGCGCCGGGCCAACAGCATGCCTTGTTCGCTCAAAGTCACCAATAACAGGGCCGGTTGATACGCTGCCTGCACGGCTTTCACCGCGGCCATGAGATTCTGGTCGCGCAAGGGATTTCGATGGCGCGTCTCATCCGTTAGCCCCGCCAATTCAAACAGCTCCCCTCGATTAGGAGTAATCAGCGACAGACCGGAAATGTCCAGTTGATGCGATGGCTTGGGATCGAGGCTCAACCAAATACCACGCGGCCGACACAGCGCGCGCAGGCCGGTAAGCAAATCCTGCGTCACAATGCCTTTGTTGTAATCACCGATAATGATGGCATCGGTTCCCTCAATTGCCTTCTCAATCGCGGTTAACAATCGCTTGGTCGTCCGACTATCCCCGGCCTGTTTTGTCTCGCGATCGATGCGCACCACCTGTTGCTGATGGGCCACCACGCGTGTCTTGCGGGTGGTCATCCGGTCGGCCACCGGCTTCAACCCGCCACTGCCAACGGATTCCTCTTTGAGCAATGCTCGCAGTCGCTTGGCCCCATCATCCTTACCGACCAAGCCGAACAAATCCACCCCCGTTCCCAACGCGGTGAGGTTGCGAGCCACGTTGGCCGCGCCACCGGGCATAAAGCTCTCGCGTTCAAACTCCACCACCGGCACGGGCGCTTCGGGGGAGATGCGTTTGACATGGCCCCATAGAAACTGGTCCAGCATCACGTCGCCCACCACCAACACCCGACTCTTGGCAGCGGCGCGCAACAGGGCTTTGACGCGGCGGGTTGTGAGGGTGTTACTCATCCAAAAAAGCGGTCAACGGACTGGTCGCCTGCGCGGTGGTATGGGTGGTGCCCAACCCGATTTCATAGGCCATACGGCCGGCTTCCACCGCCTGCGCAAAGGCACGAGCCATGCGGCAGGGATCATCATTCACAGCAATGGCGGTATTCACCAACGTGGCGTCCGCGCCTAGCTCCATTGCCTCGGCGGCATGACTCGGCGCACCAATGCCGGCATCCACCACCACCGGGACGGTAGCTTGATCCAATATGATGCGAATCTGGCCGCGTGTTTGCAGGCCGCCATTGCTGCCGATCGGCGCACCCAGCGGCATCACTGTGGCGCAGCCGACTTCCTGTAATCGCTTGGCAATCACGGGGTCGGCGTTGATATAGGGCAGTACCGTGAAACCTTCGCTCACCAACTGTTCGGCGGCCGCCAGCGTTTCCACCGGATCAGGCAGGAGATAGCGCGGATCGGGATGGATCTCGAGTTTCACCCATTTGGGCAAGCCGGCTGCCACCGCCAAACGCGCCAGGCGCACGGCTTCCTCGGCGTTCATGGCGCCGCTGGTGTTCGGCAGCAGAAGATATTTCTCGGGATCGATGAACTCCAGAATGTTGGCAAATGGATCCTTCTCCCCGCTGAGATCGGCCCGGCGCAGGGCCACAGTGACCATCTCCGTACCACTGGCCTCGAGGGCATCGCGCATCAACTCGGGCGACGCGAATTTCCCCGTGCCCAATATCAGGCGCGAGGTAAATTCGCGGTCGGCAATCTTCAACGGCGCCACAGCCACGCGGGGAAAGTACGACGAACAATCGTCAGCGTCGAGGCTGACTTGATTTTCCCTCGCTCACGGCAGGGTTTTGACCGATGTTGATTCAAGTGAACGCGCTTTCCCAACTGGGCCGCCGCACCGCCGAGCCGCCCATTTCGTGGCTGATGAATGAAGCCCTGCAACGGCCGGGCCTGATCTCGCTGGCGGCGGGGTTCACGGATAACCCCTCGCTGCCGGTCCCGGAAACCCGCACCATCGTTGCGGGCCTCCTGCGCGGTGCCAAGGGCCAACCTCACCTGCAATACGGCACGACGCCCGGCGATGCCACGCTTCGTCAACTCACGGCGGCGCGCCTGGCCCAACTGGATAACCGTTCGATCCAGCACCCGGCGTATGCTCCCGAACGCGTGCTCATCACGCATGGTTCTCAGCAGCTGCTTTATATCCTGTCGGAAATCCTCTTCGATCCCGACGATTTGGTGTTGGTGGAGGATCCTTCATATTTCGTCTACCTCGGCATTATGCAAAGCCATGGCATTCGCGGCCGCGGCGTGCGCTTGAAGAAAGACGGTATTGATTTGCGGCATCTCGAACAGACTTTGGTGCAACTTCAGCAGGCAGGCGAATTACACCGGCTCAAGGCATTGTATCTCGTCAGCTACCACAGCAACCCGGCCGGCATCACCACCAGCGCCGAGAAAAAAGCAGCCGCACTGAAATTACTCCGGCAGTTTGAGCGAGCGGCCGGTCACCCGATTTATTTGATCGAGGATGCCGCTTATCGCGAACTGCGTTTTGCCGGTGAAGACACCGCCAGCGCCCTGTCCTTGGATTCCCGCATTGATCGCGTCGTGTACACCAGCACCTTCAGCAAACCCTTCGCCACCGGCGTGCGGGTCGGGTTTGGCCTGTTACCCGAACCGCTGCTGACCGCCGCCCTGCGGGTGAAGGGGAATCACGATTTCGGGACGGCGAATTTTTTACAACAAATCCTGTCACAAGCCCTGACCAACGGCAGCTATGAAACACAGGTGGCCAAACTGCGACGCCGGTATGCGCGTAAGGCCAAGGCCATGACACAGGCCTGCGCGGCCCATTTTCCAGACGCCGTGCAGTGGGAGAATCCGACCGGTGGCTTGTACGTTTGGGCGCGACTGCCGGCCAAGGTGCGGAGTGGATTGAAGAGCGCACTGTTCGAGGCCGCCCTGCGCCACAAGGTGCTCTATGTGCCCGGCAATCTGTGCTACTGCGAGGATGCAACCCGCCGCAAACCCAACCGTGAATTACGCCTGAGTTACGGTAACGCGAGCCTGAAGGAGATCGAGGAAGGCATCGCGCGGCTGGGCCGGGCGTTGAAGAAAGTTTTGTGAGACACGGATTCCACTGATTTTCACGGATGAAAAATTGTTAAATAAATCCGTGAAATCCGTGTCTGAAATAGCACAAAAAAACGGCGCCCGTTTCCGGACGCCGTCGTGATTCTTAATTTCAATTAACCGGCGATCTCGGCGTTGTAGAACTCCTGCCAATCGTCGAGGTTGTTCAGGTTCACCGCGTCATCCGGGCCGGCGTCGATGCCGCAGGCGCTGAGGATGCCGGCCTTGGTGTCGGCGTCGTGGTTATAACCTTCGATGGAGGCATTCAGGGCACCGATGGACTCGGCGTCGAGCTTCGCGCCTTCCTGCGCCTGAATCCAGGCCTCAAACTGAGTGTAGCTGGGCTTCTCGTTGGTGATGTAGCTGCGCACGGCTTCGGCGTCGAGGCCGAGGCCCGCGATCACCATGCTGTCGTAACCGGCACCGATGCCGGGGTAACCGTCAGCGATTTTGCCAGCGGCCTCGAGGGAAACTTTCTGCCAAAGACGGGGCAGGTGCAGCACACCCAACGGGCCCTTGGTACCGGAACTAATAAGAGGAACAATTTTGCTCATAAGTCTGTGTATCCTAATGGTTAGGGGTTCGGCGAGAGGTTAGGCCCGCAAGGCAGGAAGGGTCAACGGCAATTTGCGCGGGAACCGGTTCGCAACAAATCCGGGCTCTATTGGGCCCAGCGTGCCAGTGGTCCGGTCCGTTTCAGCAGACCCCGCAGTTCGGTGTAGGGCACGAGCACGGTATAAAGTCCTTCGGCATAGGAGCCCACATGATACGGGGCATAGTGGAATTCCACGCCTGCGGGGGAAAAGAAAAATGCGGTATCGATCGCCTCCGAATTGGTTTTCGGTGGCCACCCGGCTCCCTGCTTTTTCAGATCCCGCCGGATATAACCACCGACAACCGATCGCCATTCCTTGCCGGCATCAAAACAATCCGCCAACTGCACCGGTCGCGCACGCCCTTGATGCCACCAAAAATTGGCCATGAAATGTCCGTAGTTTCCGTGGGCCCCGCCGGTGTACTCGTAATGCTCTCCCACCACACTCACGAGATCCGGAGAATAATACCGAACCTGAGCTGTGTCATCATGGGTCCACCGTTTCCAACTGGCGCCCAGTCCGTCGGGGTCATTCCCTTCCGCCTGTTCCAATTCGGTAAAAGTGTCATCGAATTCTTTCAGTGCCGCACGATAGGGCGTGAGAAATGCCTGAGCGAGGACACCATTAAACCGTCTGCCACTTTCACCGTTGAAACTGGGATACGCCGTCTCCACCACCGATTCATGCGGTCCTTCCTCGTGGTATTTTCGATCGGTCGCTACCACCGTCAACCGTAACGGATATTGCCGCCTTCCATCCGCGCTGCGCCATTGGCCGGTCCACACACCGGCTTGATGAACCAAGTTCAGCCTGGCCGTCACCCGCCCTTTGTCTTTTTCCTCCAATTGCACACGAGCACCGCTGGCGCTGCCTTCCAGTTGAATCCATTTTCCATATTTCTCGTAAAAATAAGCGCCGCGGACGGGACCGTTCTCATGCTTCAAACTGAGTTGAAAACGAGTGCTTTTACCGAGCACACCCGTGAAATGCGTCCGCTCCACACCCAACGCCTTCACCGTGGCATCCCCGTGCACCATCACCCAATCGCCTTCCGGCCAACCCCCCATCACCGGCTGCACCGAAGGGTTCAGTGGATACACCGCGCCGTCAAACTGCATGCGGGCATGCCGTCGCTTGGCGCCCCCGCCGGAAACCAGAATGGCCAAATCACGCCAGCCTTTGGTACGCGTGTTCAGGACACACACCGGCTCGTTCACCAGAGTCATCCGTGAAACAAATTGGAATTGGGTTCCCCCGCGAAAGATGTACATCGATCGCCCTCCGCTACCGCCATAGTCACGACCCAGCATCAACACCAAGGCATCCGGATGCCGGTCATCATTCAGATCAGTTAAGTGAACCCGGTATTCCGAAGCCGGCACTTTTTCGTATGCGCCGCGTTGCGTGGATTTCAAATACGCCCGCAACGCCGCATCGAGTTTCGGATGCAGCGGTTGATCCGCCGCCCACAACCCAACCCCCATTCCACCCAATACGCCCAACAAAAACCTCCTCATGACCGCAGTTTAACTCGCGCTTCGGCCCGCTCAAGCCGGCGTTATCCCCACTATTTGCTTCCCGCGGCGCGGGGGTGCGCCTAAGCTGCGCGGCCGATTTCCTGATATGAGTGAACGCATTTACAAAATCGCCGCGTTGGCCGGTGATGGTATTGGGCCGGAGGTGGTGCGCGAGGCGCTGAAGGTGCTGCGCGCGGCCGAGGGCAAATTCGGGTTTCAACTCGACGTCACTGAGGCGCCCGTTGGCTGGGCCGGAATCGACGCGGCCGGCAAGGCGCTGCCCGACGACACGCTGGCGCTGTGCCGAGAGAGTGATTCGATCCTGTTCGGTTCGGTGGGCTTGCCGGATCGCGACCCGACCATCCCGAAAGAGGAACGCCCCGAGCGCGCGGCCTTACTGGCCCTACGGAAGGAGTTTGGCCTGTTCGCTAATCTGCGCCCGGTGAAACTCCCCGCCGAGCTGGCGCACGCGTGTCCCCTCAAGGCCGAGCGGCAGGGGGACGGCATTGATCTGCTCGTCGTGCGTGAGTTGACCGGCGGCATGTATTTTGGCCAACCGAAGACCACCGAGACACTGGAGGATGGCCAACAGCGCGCGGTGGACACGATGGTTTACAGTACGAGCGAGATCGAGCGCATCGCGCACGTGGGCTTCAAAAGTGCACAGCTGCGCCGCAAGCACGTAATGAGCATCGACAAGGCCAACGTGCTGGAGAACGGCGTGCTTTGGCGAGACGTAGTCACTCGCGTGGCTGCCGATTATCGCGATGTGACTCTCGAACACATGTTCGTGGACAACGCCGCGATGCAGTTCCTGCTGCGGCCCACGCAGTTTGACGTAGTGCTTTGCGAAAATCTTTTTGGCGATATTCTCAGCGATGAAGCGGCCGCGTTGGCCGGCTCCCTCGGCATGCTGCCCAGTGCCAGTCTCGGCGCCACCAGCGGCGAACGCACCTTTGGCTTTTACGAGCCCGCTGGCGGCACCGCCCCGGACATCGCCGGCAAAGATCTCGCCAACCCCATCGCGCAGATTCGCTCCGCCGCCATGATGCTCCGCCACAGCTTCGCCGAAAACGAAGCGGCGGCAGCCATCGACGCAGCAGTCGGCACCGTCATCGCCAACGGCCTGCGCACCGGCGACATTTTCAATGCCGATGCCCCCAACGCCCGCCAGATCGGCACCACCGAAATGGGCGACGCGATTGCCGCGGCCATTTAGGCTGTGTTTCGCGCGCGGTTTTGATACAATTCAAACATGACCGAACAAGAGCGCGAACTGGCCATAAAGTTGGGAATGGCTTGGGATAAAGCCGGCCCCGAGCTGGAACGCCTCCGCCGAAAAGAGATTCGCGAAACCGATACATTCGAAGCTCTTAAGGCGTTTCTTGGCCCAATCGATTTTTCAAAAGAACCATTCGCGCCAAGGCCGAGCTCAGGGCTTTTGGAGCAACAGGATCATTTCGCTAAAGCTCGACCGTGATTGATCTCCTTCGCGCGGCAGCAGCTGTCGAGGCTGTCTGCAAAAAACATGCCTGGCGGCATTGTTTCATCGGTGGCCTCGCCCTGCAGCGCTGGGGGGAAGTGCGTTTCACGAAGGATGCCGATGCCACCGTGTTCACTGGCTATGGCGACGAGATGTCGTTTATTACTCCGTTGCTGGATCGATTTAAATCGCGGATTGCTGACGCTGCCAACTTTGCTGAGCAACGCAGAATTCTCCTGCTGGAAAGCGACGAATCCGTCGGCATCGATATAGCTTTGGGGGCTCTTCCATTTGAGGAGGCCATGGTGAACCGTGCAACCCCATTCATGTTTCCGCCCGATGTGTCATTGACCACATGCAGCGCTGAAGATTTGGTGATCACAAAAACGTTTTCGGGTCGTGGCCAAGACTGGGTCGATATTGAACGAATTCTAGTCCGCCAACAGAGCCAGCTTGACTGGACGCTCATCAAAACTGAGCTTAATCAATTGCTGCCGCTTAAAGAAGCTGATGACCACCTCCCGCAATTGCTCGCTCTCCGCGAACAAGTGGACAACTACGACGACTAAATGAAATCTCTGACCGAGGAATTGTGGTTTGATGTCCCGACCCGCCGGGCGTTCATCAACATCACGCCGCAGGTGGAGGAGCTGGTGCAGCAGAGTGGTGTACAGGAGGGGTTGTGCCTCGTCAATGCCATGCACATCACGGCAAGTGTGTTTATCAACGACGACGAGTCCGGCCTACATTCGGATTACGAACGCTGGCTGGAGGAGCTCGCGCCGCACGAGCCCATTGATCATTATCGCCACAACGACACCGACGAGGATAACGCCGACGCCCATCTCAAGCGACAGGTGATGGGCCGCGAAGTGGTGGTGGCGATCACCAAGAGTCGGCTGCATTTCGGGCCGTGGGAACAGATTTTCTACGGCGAATTCGACGGGCGCCGCCGCAAGCGGTTGCTGGTCAAAATCATTGGCGACTGATGAACCGCTTCCTGCTGGCGTGCGCTGTTTTGATGGCCGGCTGGCTGCCGGTGGATGCAGCCCCGGCGGTCACGGGTTATCTGCCGCATTACCGGGCGGGCATCATTGACCAACTGCCGGTTGAAAAGTTGACCGACATCATTTTCTTTTCCATCACCCCCAAGGCGGATGGTTCGCTGGACACGAAGAACGCCAAGACGGAGTTGTTGCGCAAACTCACAACCCGGGCCCACGCCAAGCAGGTGCGCGTGCATATTTGCGTGGGCGGCTGGGGATTGTCCGGCGGCTTTGCGCCGATGACGGCAAACGCCAAGGCGCGGGCGGCGTTTGTGCAGCAACTTACCGCGTTCGTCCGCCAACACCGACTGCAGGGTGCAGACATTGATTGGGAACACCCGAAGACCGCAGCTGAGATTGCCAACTATCAAAAGCTGCTTATCGAACTCAAGCGCGCCTTTGTGCCGCACCGACTTTGGCTCACCGTGGCGGCCGCCGGTTGGGGCCAGCATTTGAAGCGTGAATCGATCCCGTTCATCGATCGCATCCACGTGATGGCTTACGACCAAGGTACCCCGCACGCGCCGTTTGCCGGTGCGGTGAAGGATCTGCGTTATTGGGAAGCCCAAGGGGCGCCCAAGGCCAAGCTGATGCTCGGCCTGCCGTTCTACGGTCGCAACGCGCAAAACACCGCGCGCACCTACGGCGAGTTGGTAGCGCAATTCAAGCCGAAGCCAGATGCCGACACGATCAAAGGTTTTCATTTCAACGGCCCCGCGACCATTCGCCGTAAAACCGAACACGCCGTGCGCGGCGGCTATGGCGGCGTGATGATCTGGGAGCTCGGACAGGATGCCGCCGGCAAGGCTTCGCTGCTCGATGCTGTGCGAGCGGCTTTGCCCCGATAATTTTCTCCCCCAAATCCCGCTGTGATGGTAAAAATGGGCCGTGGCTTGGCGCGTTTTCATTTTATTTTTTGGTGGTGTTTTCCCATTGTCTGCCGCGCAGTTTACTCAGGATCAACTCGCTTGGTGGTCTTACCAACCGGTTCGCAAGCCGGCTGTGCCCAAGGCCGGTGAGGGCTGGGCGCTGAATGGCATTGATCGCTTTATCGCTCGGCAGTTAACGGCACAGAAACTTTCGCCTGCTAAACCGGCCAATCGACAGGCCTTGATCCGGCGCGTCTCGCTGGATCTCACCGGCCTGCCGCCGACGCCGGCTGAGGTGACGGCTTTTCTCAAGGATCTTTCACCCAATGCCTACGAAAAACTGGTCGACCGCCTGTTGGCCAGTCCGCGTTATGGCGAACGCCAGGCATCGCTCTGGCTGGATCTTGTGCGTTATGCGGATTCCGACGGCTATCGCGCCGATCATTATCGACCCGAGGCTTGGCGTTATCGCGATTACGTCATCAATTCCTTCAATGCCGACAAACCGTACGACCGCTTTGTGCGCGAGCAACTGGCCGGCGACGAGATTGCCCCCGGCAACCGCGAGGCACTGACGGCCACGATGTTTTTGCGCCACTGGATTTACGAACACAACCAGCGCGATGTGGAAACGCAGTGGGCGGAGATTCTCGCGGATGTCACCAATGTCACCGCCGACGTCTTTCTCGGCCTGGGCATGCAATGCGCGCGTTGCCATGATCACAAGTTCGACCCCATCCTGCAGAAAGATTACTACCGCATGCAGGCGTTCTTTGCGCCGATGCTGCCGCGCGCCTCGATGCCCGTAGGCACGGTGGCCGAGCGTCAGGCGCATTTTGTGGCGACACAAAAATGGCTGCGCGAAACGGATGCCTTGCGCCGGCAGTTGCATGCCATTGAAAACCCGGTGCTGCTCAAGCACGCCACGCGTGAGGGTTTCGAAAAATTCATCGAGAAAATCAAGGTGATGATTCGCAAGATGCCCGAGGATCGCACCGCTTATGAGCGACAGATCGCCGAGATGGCTTCCCGGCAATTTGACCGTGAACAATCCAAGCTGCCCGAGTGGTTGAAGGGTGCTACCAAAGATGAATGGGAAACACTGCGGGCCGCGTATCAACCCTGGGAAGCCAAACGACCGAAGCCGTTGCCGGAGATTCAATTCGTGGTCAGCGACGCCGGGCCCGTGGCCCCGGTCACACGCATTCCAAAGAAAGATATTGTGGTAGAACCGGGCTTTCTGACGCTGCTTGATCCCAACGACGCCGTCATCACTCCCCCGCCAGCCGGGCTGCAATCCACCGGCCGCCGCACGGCGTTGGCAAACTGGATTGTGCGCAACGACAATCCGCTTACTGCGCGGGTACTGGTGAACCGACTATGGCAGCAGCACTTCGGCCGCGGTTTAGCCACCAACACTAGTGACTTCGGCCAGCTCGGCACACCGCCCACGCACCCGGATCTTCTGGATTGGCTGTCCACACAATTGATCGCTCAAGGTTGGAGCCTGAAGAAACTGCATCGCCTGATGGTCACCAGCGCCACCTACCGTCAAGCCGCCGCCCATGCCGCCTCGGAAAAGGCGGATCCGGCCAACACGTGGTTTGCCCGAGCCAACGTGCAACGCATGAACGCCGAGCAGGTGCGCGACAGCCTGCTGGCGATGGCCGGCCAACTCGATCTCAACACCGGCGGCCCGAGCGTGGATGCCGCCAAGTCCAATCGCCGCTCAGTCTATCGCAAAGTAATGCGCAACAAGCCGGATGAGGTGATGCACGCGTTCGACACGCCTGACCACATTTCACACATGCCCCAGCGGAGCGTGACGACCACCGCCATGCAATCACTGTTGCTGATGAACAGCGACTGGACGCGCCAACGCTCGGCGGGATTTGCGCGACGGTTAACGAAACTGCATCCAAACGACCCCGCCGCGCAGATCCGGGCTGCACACGCGCTGACCAGCGGCCAACCGGCCACGGCCGATCAACTGGCCCTCGGCCTTGCCTTTCTCACCGGTGCCGGGGCACCGGTCATGGTTCAAAAATCGGCAAAGCCCAAGGCCGGCGAACTGCCAACCGCCAAGCCCACGCCCGCCGCCGTTCTGTCGCCCAAGGGCCCGCAACGCAGCCTCGAAGTCACCCTGCCGGCCGCCCTGCCCGAAGGCGATTTTACGGCTGAGGCGTTCATTCAATTGAACTCGCTGTTCCCCGATGCTTCAGTGCGCACGATTGTTTCACAATGGAACAGCAGCAAGGCCACGCCCGGCTGGTCGCTCGGGATCACCAGCACCAAGAGCTCGTATCAACCACGCAATCTCATTCTACAATTGATCGGGGTCCCGCAACGCGGCGATCACGGCTACGAGGTGATCGCCTCCAACCTACGGCCGGAACTGAACAAGCCGTATTACGTGGCAGTGAGTTTGAAGTTTGATAACACCGGCGCCGGCAAGGCGACGTTCCTGCTCCAGGATTTATCCAAACCCAGGGCTCCCCTGCAGACCGCCACCAAGCCGTTTGCCAAAAACAAACATTACATGTCCAAGCAGGCCCCCATCATCGGCGGCCGCGCGCAGACGCAGAGTCATTCATGGGACGGCCTGATCGGCAATGTGCGCCTGACCAATCGCGCATTGGCCGCGGCAGAATCACTGCTCCAAAAACCGGCCACTGGCCCCGACACGATTGCGCACTGGCAATTTGGGAAGACGGCCTTTTATGCCGACAGTTCGGCCAACAAAAACACGCTCCAAGTCGTGGGCGCGCCCACCCCGATGGATCCCAAGCTGGCACTGCTGACCGAGTATTGTCACGTGCTGCTGAATGCGAACGCATTTCTGTACATCGATTAAATGACCGCCGCACTCTCCACCACCGGCAAGACATTGCGCTACGCGATGGTGGTGGTCACGGGCCTGTTCCTGTTCCTCGGCCTTTGGAAAATGCCGACACTCGATCTCAACCTGGCGGGCAAAGTGATCGGCTGGTTGGTGTTGTTGGCCGTCTGCCTGCAGTTCACAGCGGCGGCCATCCTGGCCCCACGACTGTCCGACCGGCAACCACTCACCGGGCCCCTGATGGTTTCCCAATATGCCGGACTCGTGTTTTTTGGCGGCTCCATTTACGCGGCTGTGTACCTTGAAGGGCTGACTCCGGCGCAATTGCGGTTGCTGCTTTTGCTGGGCGTTAACTGTATGGCGGCGTCCACGTTGATCGGCATTGCATTGTCGCATGCCGATCCCGCAGAATCGCCGGAAGCGATTAAAGATGCCTGAGTCACCGACCAATTTGAACGAAGCGTCTCGGCGCGAATTCCTCCTGCGCGGCGGGGCCGGCTTTGGGGCGCTGGCCTTGACCGGCTTGCTGGCGCGAGACAAGGCAATTGCCTCACCGAATGCGCCCAAACAACCGCACTTTGCGCCCACGGCCAAGCGCGTGATTTTCCTGTTCATGGAAGGCGGGCCGAGCCACATGGATTTGTTTGATCCCAAGCCGCTCATTCAAAAACTGGCCGGCCAAAGGATGCCCGCGAGTTTCAAGCGGCCGATCACAGCCATGGGCGAGGCGGAATCGCCGATCCTAGCCAGCCAACGTCAATGGAAACGCCATGGCCAAAGCGGCTTATGGATCAGTGATTGGTTGCCGCACACAGCGGAGTGCGCGGATGATCTGGCGGTAATCCGTTCCTGCTGGACCAACGGCATCAACCACAGCGGCGGAGTATGCCAAATGAATTCCGGCCAACCGCTCGGCGGCCGGCCCAGCCTTGGCTCATGGGTGCAATACGGGCTCGGCACTGAGAACGCCAACCTGCCGGGGTTCGTGGTGATGACCGACACGGCCGCCACGCCGACGAATGGACCGCGCAATTGGAGTGCCGGTTTTATGCCGGCCGTGCACCAGGGTGTACGACTGAATCCCGGTGCATCCCCCATCAAATATCTCAATCTGCCTGAAGGCGTGTCGCCCGAACTGCGCCGCAAACAGCTCGAACTGTTGCGGCGGCTCAATGAGCAACATTTGCGTGATCGCAAGAGCAACAGTGAGCTGGAGGCGCGCATTCGCAGTTATGAGCTGGCCTACCGCATGCAGGCGGCGGCCCCGGAGGCGGTGGACCTCACGCAGGAAACCGAGGCCACGAAAAAGATGTACGGCTTCGGCAACAAGGACACCGAGCCTTTTGGGCGCTGCTGTCTGCTCGCCCGCCGTTTGGTGGAGCGCGGCGTGCGTTTCGTGCAAATTTATCATGGCGCCGGCAGCAAATGGGATTCGCATTCGAAAATGGAAGCCAACCACGGCCGCCAATGCCGCCAGAGCGATTTGCCGACGGCGGGCTTGTTAAAGGACCTGAAGGCACGCGGGTTGCTCGATGATACACTGGTGATTTGGGGCGGGGAATTCGGCCGCACGCCAATGAGTGAAAAGGGCGACGGCCGCGATCACAACCCCACCGGCTTTACCATGTGGCTTGCCGGCGGCGGTGTAAAGGGCGGGCAGGTGATTGGTGCCACCGACGAACTCGGCCTGTGGGCCGTGCAGGATCGCCTGCATGTGCACGACCTGCACGCGACGATTCTGCATTTGCTGGGAGTTCATAACCTCGATTTGGTGTACCGCTACAAGGGCCGGCCCGAGACGCCCACGATCAATGAAGGCGAGGCGTACACCAAGATCACCGGCAGTTAGGTGTTTTTCCCCTTGCCAATCACCGCGAATGGCCTCAGCGTCTACGCAGCGCAAAACCGAAATTTGCGCACAACAAAAAAACAAAAGTTATGGGTAATAAAGTGTTTGTGGGCGGCCTCAGTTGGGACGCCACGGATGACGATCTGAAAGATCTGTTTGGAGAGTGCGGAACGGTGACCGACGGGGTCATCCTTCAGGACCGGGAGACCGGTCGATCACGGGGCTTTGGTTTCGTGACGTTTTCTTCTGATGATGAAGCCAAGGCGGCGATTGAGAAGTTTCAGGACTTCGAATTCATGGGCCGCAATCTCACGGTAAATGAGGCGCGTCCCCGCGAAGATCGTGGTGGCGGCGGCGGTTTCCGAGGCGGCGGCGGCGGTGGTTACCGCGGCGGTGGCGGTGGCGGCGGCCGTGGTGGCGGTGGCCGTGGCCGGGATCGTGGCGTACGCCGCGGTGGCGGCGGTGGATTCCGCGACAACGACGGGTGGTAAACTCTACTCGTCCCCGAGCAGTCGCAGCTTACCTTGGGGCGGTTTTTGATCCGCCTGCAGGCTGTCCATCAGTGAGGGTACATTTTCAGCCGCTCCGGCTTCGGTCGGGGCGGTTTTTTTGTCGGCCACATCATCGGCTTCATCGGCATCCAGCGCGGCCTTGAGGGCGCCTTCCACCAGTTGGGCGCAGTGAATCTTCATCGGCGGCAGGGCGCCGAGGTCGCCGGTCAATTCGTCATGCCGCAATGCCAAGGCTTCATCAGCGGTTTTGCCGAGGATCAATTCCGTGGCCATGCTGGCGACGGCAATGGCGGTCTCGCAGCCGAAGGATTGGAAGCTGGCCTGATCGATCACCTTGCGGCCGTGATCCTCCTTGAACTTCACCCACAGCTTGAGCATCTCGCCACAGTCGGAGTTGCCCACCGTACCCACGGAATCGGCATCGGCCAGCTCCCCCATGTTTTTGGGGTCGGCAATGGCGTCCTTGATTTTTTTCTCCAGTGACTCGTCCATCTTATGAAAACTCGTAACGGCGCACGGACTCATCCACCTCCAAGCTCCACGCATCAATGCCGCCGCGCAGACAGCGCACTTTGTTCAATCCGTGCCCCAAAAAATACGCCGCCGCGTCCAGACCTTGTTGGCCCCGGTGATCAATGATCACAAACATCTCTTCCGGATCCCACTTGCCCATGACCTCTTGCATCAGGTCGCGCGTCATGTGGATCGCCCCGTCAATACGGGCCGCATCAAATTCCTCCCGGGTGCGCACGTCCAGCATTTTCAAACCAGGCGTCGCCTCCAGCTCGGCCTGCAGCGCCTTGGGGTCGATGTAAATCTTTTCATCCGCCTCATGGCTGGCCTGAATCTCCTTCATCACCTCGGCCACGTCTAAGCCATTATTCCGTTCGCACACGCCGCCGAGTGTCTCATCCATCTGAAACCCGCAACTGGAGCAGCCGCCGATGTGGTACTTGCGAAACAACGCCCGCCGCGCGCCCGGATACTCCACCAGCACCTGCTCCATCGACGATTCGCCGTTGATCTCCGTGGTCGTGCTCATTTGTTTAGCTTAGCAAATTTATGACTTTTTGCAGCACTTCAATGAACCGGTCCACTTCCGCGCGCGTGTTGTAAAAATAAAAACTGGCCCGCGCCGTGGCAGGGACGCCAAGTTTGTCGTGCAACGGCTGGGTGCAGTGGTGGCCGATGCGAATGGCCACGCCCTGTTGGTCGGCCATGGTGGCGAGGTCTAGGGCGTGGACGTTTTCAAACACAAAGCTCACCAGCCCGCCCCGGTCACCGGCCGGACCAAAGATGCGGATGCCACCAAATTCGGCCAACCGTTCCTTGGCGTAGGAAGCGAGCGCCGTATCGTGCGCATAGATGTTCTCGCGGCCGAGTTCATCCAAATAATCGAGCGCCGCATGCAGTCCAACCGCCCCGGCGATGTTAGGGGTGCCGGCCTCAAACTTGTGCGGCGGCACGTGGTATTCCGAAGATTGAAACGCAACCGTGGCGATCATTTCACCGCCGCCCTGATACGGCGGCATCGCCTCCTGCAAGGCCGCGCGCGCGTACAGCGCACCGATGCCGGTGGGACCGCAAAGTTTATGACCGGAGAAGGCGAGAAAATCGCAGCCCATGGCCTGCACATCCAGCGGCAAATGTCCGGCGCTTTGGGCGGCATCAACCAGCGTCACCGCACCGGCGGCCCGGGCCTTGGCGCATAGTTCAGCCACGGGATTGATCGTGCCGAGCGCGTTGGAAATGTGCGTGAGCGAAAGCAGTTTGACGTCCTGTAATAAGGCATCGAGATCGGTGCGGTCCAGCGTGCCTTCATCGCCATGGACCGGAATGAACCGCAGCGATGCCCCGGTGCGATGGGCCAGCAACTGCCACGGCACGAGATTGCTGTGGTGTTCCAGCTCCGTGAGCAGAATCACATCGCCTTTGCGCAAGTTTGCCGCGCCCCACGTGGCTGCCACGAGGTTGATGGCCTCGGTGGTGCCGCGCGTGAAAATGATGTCTTTGGCCGAAGGCGCCTGGATAAACCGCGCCACGCGTTCGCGTGCGCCTTCGTAGGCGGCGGTGGCGCGGTTGCTCAGTTCGTGGATGCCGCGGTGCACGTTGGCGTTGTCGTGCTCATAATAGCGTTGAATGGCCTCGAGCACGGGACGCGGCTTCTGCGTGGTGGCGGCGTTGTCGAAGTAGACCAACGGATGCCCGTTGATCTTCTGGGCCAGTGCAGGGAAATCATCGCGGATGTCGGATGCAATGCCGCTCATGCCACCTCCACTTTCACTTGGCCTTCCTCGACGGTAACGGGATACACCCCCACACCGCAGGTCGCCGGGGCGTGCCGATGCACGCCGGTCGTGAGGACGAAAAACGCGAAATGCCACCTACACCCCACCAGGCC
>JAYQQG010000053.1:0-21928 GCA_038145765.1 Verrucomicrobiales bacterium | reverse complement strand
CCTGGCACAACCCGCTTTCGCCTTTCTCTCGAGGGCTCGTAGATGTGGATTAGAGACAGCCAGGAGCGTCTTCACCGGCGTCTTGGGGAATCGGCCTTGGCGGATGGCGAGGTTTTGTCGGGCGGCGGCGGCTTGAGCGGCGGTGATCTTGGGCGGCGCGGGGGTTTTCAGAGTGATGCGCCAAATACGGCCGTGCTCAGTACCGGCTTTGAAGGGGAGTTGGCGGCGGATATTCTCGGGCAGGTAGCGGGGGTGATCGATGTATTGGCGGACCATGTCGCACACGTATAACGCGCCATCGGGACCCACTGTGGCGTGGACGGGGCGGAACCATTGATCGGGCGTGGCGAGGAAATCGCGGCCAACGGTGGGGTGCGCGGCGGTGAAGGTGGCCCCGGTGGGCGTGAGCACTTGGCGCTGGATGAGGTTTTGCGCGGGCTCACAAATGAAGGCGTCGCGCCCGCGGATGACGATGCCGCTGGCGCTGGTGTAGGTGCCGGCGTGTTGGCGACTGATGAGGCTGGGGATGTAGCTGGCGGCGGTGGTGTCCGGGCTGAGCGGATACACCTTGGCGGCGACGGGCACGACGTTTTCGACCGTGGTGGTGAAGGGATAGTGCGCGTTGCCACTGAGCAGCCCAGGCGCCACGACAACATGCATCAGCGGGTTGCGGTTGCTGGATACAAAGCGGTTGCCGGCGGCATCAAAGCATTGGCCGAACTGCCCCACGCCGGCGAGCGGTTCATAAACAAATGTCTCCGGATGAAACCGCCCGTCCTGCCGCTTGGAGATGACCGCCTTGCGCTGGGGATGCAACGGGCTGGTCACGCTGGCATCGGTGAGGCCGCTGGTGACGTACACACAGCCATCGGGCCCGAGCGTGGGGCTGGCGACGCGCAGTTGTTCGCTGCTGCTTTTCGTGCCGAAACCGGTGAGTACCACGCGGCGCACATCCGCTTGGCCATCGCCGGTGGTGTCTTTCAGATACCAAATATCCGGCGCGCACGTGACGAACACGCCGCCTTTCCACGGCAGGATGCCATTGGGAAAAGTGAAGCCCTCGGCAAAGGTCGTCCGCTTCTCGTACCGCCCATCGCCATCGGCATCCTTCAGCAACGCGATGCGCCCGAGCTTCGGCACCCCTTCGCCCATTCCATCCTTGGCGGGCAGAAACGGATAGCCGAGGCTTTCGACCACCAGCATCCGGCCCTCGGCATCAAAACACATTGCCACCGGATCGCGCAGCTGCGGTTCCATTGCGGCAATCTCAATTCGCGCGCCTTTTTCAATTTGAAACAATTTTAACGACTGCGTCACCGAAGGTGGTCCGTCTGCCGCCGAGACGGTGAAGGAAAGGAAAAGGCCTAACAGAAACCGGTGCATGCCAAAGGCTACTGCGGTCGTCGGGGAAGGCAATTGAAAACGTGGATCGGCACGGGGCTCCATGACACACACTGTTTTCAGTGGCGCGGTTTATGACGGCATGCGAGGTTTGCCGGAGAGATGAGTGCCGCTAACAACACGCCCATGAAAGCTTTGGTGAAGCGCGAGGATGCGCCGGGATTGTGGCTGGAAGAGGTGCCGCGGCCGGCGGTGCGGGCGCGCGATGTGCTGATTCGTGTCGATCGCACGGGCATTTGCGGCACGGATCTGCATATTTACAAGTGGGACGATTGGGCGCGCAAGACGGTGCCGGTGCCGCTGGTGGTGGGGCACGAGTTCGTGGGCGAGATCGTGGAGATCGGCGCGGACGTAAAAGATTTCAGCGTAGGCGAAATCGTCAGTGGCGAGGGGCATGTGGTGTGCGGGCATTGCCGCAACTGCATGGCCGGCCGGCGGCATTTGTGCAATGACACGGCCGGCATTGGCGTCACGCGGCCCGGCGCGTTTGCCGAGTACATCGCGCTGCCGCAGACAAATGTGTGGGTGCACAAGCCGGAGATCGATCGTGAGGTGGCGTCAATCTTTGATCCGTTCGGCAACGCGACACACTCGGCCTTGAGTTTTCCGGTGCTAGGCGAGGACGTGCTGGTGACCGGTGCGGGGCCGATCGGGATTATGTCCGCCGCCATTGCCCGCCATGCCGGCGCGCGGCACGTGGTGATCACGGACGTGAACGAGTACCGCCTGAAGCTCGCCAAGCAAATGGGCGTGACGCGGTCGGTCAATGTTTCGCAGGAAAAACTCGCCGACGTGCAGGCGGAGCTGGGCATGGACGAGGGCTTCGACGTGGGGCTCGAGATGAGCGGCAACCCGAGCGCATTTAACGATATGGTCGAAAACATGTGCCACGGCGGCAAGATCGCGATGCTCGGCATCCCCGAAAAGGAGATGGCGATCGACTGGAACACGGTGGTGTTCAACATGCTGACGATCAAGGGCATCTACGGCCGCGAGATGTACGAGACGTGGTACAAGATGACCGTGATGCTCGAGGGCGGCCTCGACATCGCGCCAGTGATCACTCACCGGTTCGGGTTTGAGGATTTTGAAAAAGGCTTCGAGACGGCGCTAAGCGGCGAGAGCGGGAAAGTGATTTTGAAGTGGGGTGAGGGGAATGACCAATGAACAAAGCCCAGTGACCAAGGAATGACCAAATCCCAAGAGCCAAATTGGGCATTGGGGGTTTGATTATTGGTCATTCCGGGCGGGACGAAGACGATCGAATGTACGGAGACTTAAAAGAACAGTTAACAAACGAACTTGCAGAAATCCGCGCGGCCGGCTTGTACAAAGGCGAGCGCGTGATCGACACGCCGCAAGCGGCTCGGGTGAGCGTGGGCGATCGGTCGGTGCTGAATATGTGCGCGAACAATTACCTCGGGCTCGCGAGTCATCCGGAAGTGATAGCCGCCGCGCGCGATGCGCTCGATGAATGGGGTTACGGGCTGGCGAGTGTGCGGTTCATTTGCGGCACGCAGGCAATTCACAAGCAACTCGAGGACAAGCTCAGCGAGTTTCTCGGGATGGAGGACACGATTCTTTACACGTCCTGCTTCGATGCCAACGGCGGCTTGTTCGAGACGTTGCTCGGCCCGGACGACGCGGTCATTTCTGATGAGCTGAATCACGCGTCGATCATCGACGGCGTGCGGCTCTGCAAGGCCAAGCGTTTCCGCTACAAGAACAACGACATGACCGACCTCGCATCCCAACTCGAGGCGGCCAAGGGCGCGCGGCGCATTCTCATTGTGACCGATGGCGTGTTCTCGATGGACGGTTACCTCGCCAACCTCCCGGCGATCTGCGATCTCGCCGATGACCACGGCGCGTTGGTGATGGTCGATGACTCCCACGCGGTCGGCTTCATGGGCGCCCGCGGCCGTGGCACGCACGAGCATCACGATGTGATGGATCGCATCGACATCATTACCGGCACCCTTGGCAAAGCCCTCGGCGGGGCCAGCGGCGGCTACACCAGCGGACGCGCCGAGATCATCGAGTACCTCCGCCAACGCTCGCGCCCGTACCTCTTTTCAAACACCGTGGCGCCCAGCATCGTCGCCGCCTCCATCAAGGCCATCGATTTGCTCAACGAATCCACCGAGCTGCGCGATCGCTTGGAAGCGAACACAAATTTTTTCCGCGAACAAATGGCCGGCAGCGGCTTTCACATTCTTGAAGGCACGCATCCCATCACGCCCATCATGCTCGGCGACGCCGCCCTCGCCAGCCGCTTTGCCGACGCCATGCTCGAAAAGGGCGTCTACGTCATCGGCTTTTCCTACCCCGTTGTGCCCCAGGGCAAGGCCCGCATCCGCACGCAAATCTCCGCCGCCCACACGCGGGAGGATCTCGAATTCGCCCTCGCCAAATTTAGCGAGGCGAAGGCTGAGTTGAGTATTTGAAAAGCATTGGCGAAACCAAGCGCTTGGCCAAGCGCGCCATCGAGGTGGCGCGTGAACTCCAAACGCGCGCCACGGCGATCCAGACCGCGGAGGAACGCCGGCAGCTCGCCGAGCTGGACGGCATGTTGCAACGGCCGGATGACAAGGTGACGGTCACGCAGCTGACCGACCAGGCTTTTCGGCCGGAGTCGGCGCGGCGCGGCATCGACCAGTTTCTGCACATCCTCGAGACGCGCGGTGTGCCGCAATTCTTCCCGTGGCTCGATCGCCTCGCGCTGGCGGCGCTGCCGTTCTTTGGCCGGTTGTTCGCGGGCATCGCGTTTCCTTTGGCCAAACAAAAGATGAGGCGCGAATCGTCGCGCGTGATTTTGCCGGCGGAAGACCCGTTGCTTGAGCCGCACCTGCACCGCCGGCGCGAGGCCGGCTTGCGCGTGAACGTGAACATTCTCGGCGAGGCATTGCTCGGCGAGGACGAGCCTGCGAGTCCGCAATGCTTGCTCAATGCCTTGGCCAAGCGAGTCCCATCCATCGAACCCGCCCTGCGCAGCTACACGCAACACGCCCACGATGAATTCCACGCAGAACACGATCACCTCCGTCTGCTCGGCCAGGACAACCTCCGCCGCTACCGCCCGATCCATCGCCTCTGCATTTGCCTGCACGAAGACGATTCCGACCACGAAATCGCCGCCCGCCTAGGTGCCGCGATTGCCATCGGCTGCACCGCCAGCATCACCGGCCCCGGCGCGGAGGAATGGAGTGAGTTTGCCGAGGTTGTTGCCGGACCGGATCCAAACCAATTCGATCGATTGCGTTATGCCGCACCGTCGCGCGTCCCCGAAGCCATTCGCCGCGTCGCGAACGAAGCCTGTGTTTACATCGCCGACACTCCAGTGCTGAACGAAGGCCGCCTCGAGCTGCTTTGGTACACCGAGGAACAAAGCCTCTCCCACGACTATCATCGCTACGGCAATCTCGGTGCTCGGGCTAACGAGAAACGCAATGGGCCGGTTTGAAGCGTGATGGGAGGGACGAGTTCCACCCTGTTCCATTCCAATTGAAAACACGGGTAAGGTGGAACTTGCCCTTTCCAGTGGCTCTGTGGTTGAAAAAATATTTTCACCCACCACAATCGGCTCATGCATTTTGTGAAACTCACGGTGGCGGCAGTTTGTTTTACGGTAACTCTGCAAGCCGCCGACTTGGAGAGGATTAAGTACAACAACCCCGGGCTCAAGGTGGACCTCGGCGTCGGCCTGTGGGCGTGGCCGATGCCGGTGGATTGGGATGGGGACGGCGACCTCGACTTGGTCGTCGATTGCCCGTGTAAGCCGTACAATGGCATTTGGTTTTTTGAAAATCCGGGCGGCAGCAAGACGCCGGTGTTCAAGGCGGGCAAACGCTTGCGCGGATCGCTGCGCAACATTCAGGTGAGTTGGGTGGACGGCAAACCGCGCTTTCTCGCGACAGGCAAGGAGGTGTCGGCGGATCTCACGAAGCTAACGCGCATTTATCCGACCGACCGCGTGGAGCGGCACCGCAAGATTCGCGCGAACCAGTGGAAGTACGTTGATTACGACGGCGACGGCGCGCTCGATCTCATCGCCGCGGTGGGCATCTGGGATGATTACGGTTGGGACAACGCCTACAACGCGAAGGGCGAATGGACCAATGGCCCGCTGCACGGCTACGTCTATCTCATGCGCAACAAGGGCACGACCGCCAAGCCCGAGTACGCCGCGCCGGCCAAGGTGCAGGCGGGAGGCAAGCCGGTCGATGTGTACGGCCGGCCGTCGCCCAACTTCGCGGACTTCGATGGCGACGGCGATCTCGATTTGCTGTGCGGCGAGTTCGTCGACAGCTTCACGTATTTTGAAAACACCGGCACGCGCAAAGCGCCCCGGTACGCCGCGGGCCGCAAGCTCACGCACGGCGGCAAGGTGCTGACGATGGAGCTGGAGATGATTCTGCCCAGCGCGGTGGATTGGGATGGTGATGGCGACATCGATTTGATCGTTGGCGATGAAGATGGCCGCGTGGCACTGGTCGAGCACACCGGCAAAGTGCGTGACGGCCTGCCGCAGTTTTTGCCGCCGGTATATTTTCAGCAGGAAGCCGATGAGGTGAAGTTTGGCGCGTTGTCCACGCCGGTTGGTTTTGATTGGGACGGCGACGGCGATGAGGACATTATCTGCGGCAACACCGCCGGCCACATCGCCTTCATCGAAAACCTCAGCGGGCCGAAGGTCGAACGCCCCAAGTGGGCCGCACCACAATTGCTAAAAGCCGGCGGCAAAACCCTCCGCATCATGGCCGGGCCGAACGGCTCTATCCAGGGCCCTTGCGAACGTAAATGGGGTTACACCACGCAGACCGTGGCGGACTGGGATCACGACGGGCTGCCGGATCTAGTCGTCAACTCCATCCTCGGCAAGGTCGTTTGGTATCGCAACATCGGGACTCGCAAAGCGCCCAAGCTCGCCTCCGCGCAACCGGTGGAAGTTGAATGGCCGCGCAGCCAGCCGGCGCTCAAGTGGGGCTGGATGCGTCCCAAAGGCAAAGGCCTGCTTACCCAATGGCGCACCACGCCGGTGGTGGTGGATTGGAACAAAGACGGCCTCAACGACCTCGTCATGCTCGATCACGAGGGTTACCTCACCCACCTGCCGCGCGCGCGTCGCAATGGCCGCGTGGTGCTGGATGCGCCCCAACGGATTTTTGAAACCCAAAAGCCCGGCTACGTGCGGCTCAACACCCGCACCGCCGGCGGCAGTGGCCGGCGCAAGCTTTGCGTGGTGGATTGGGATGGCGACGGCGCGCTCGACGTGCTCGCCAACAGCCCCAACGCCGAGCTTTGGAAAAACGTCGGCTCCCGCGAAGGCATGACCCGCCTCATCAACCAAGGCACCCTCTTCGAGCGCAACATCTCCAGCCACACCACCAGCCCCACGGTGGTTGATTGGAACGGAGACAAGGTGCCGGATTTATTGGTCGGCGCGGAGGACGGATTTCTCTACTACGGCCGCAATCCGCGGGCGGATGCGAGGGAGAAGGCTCGCTAAGGGCCTTCTTTTTCGGAAGTTTTATTGTCGGCGCCCTCCGACTGAAGGTCCATACTAAAGAGTTCCTTGTAAGCATCGATGCCAGCTGCATCCAGCGGATCGCCGCAGTTATGGCAAAATTGTGCATCCAGCCGATGGCCTTCAGAACCGCAGTTGATACAATTGCGGGCGGTATTGATCGCTTGCTGGCCGGTGCCGGGCGGTGGCAATTCAGTGCCGCACACATAACACCGGCTGGCGCCGTAGGCATGCCCTTTGGCGTGGCACTCGCGGCATTCCTGTTCGAGCAGGTGGCCGGCCGGGCCAGTTTCTGCCATTTCCGTAGACACAATGCCGCCAATCGCAACGCCCAAGATGCTGTAGCCTAGAATCATGACCATGGCTGCAACAAACTGGCCTTGCGGGGTGATGGGAGAGATGTCGCCATAGCCGACGGTGGTCAGCGTGACAATGGCCCAGTAGACTCCTTTGGGGATGCTTTCAAATTGTTTGTTGAACGGGCGATGCACGCGTTCGCCTTCAACGAGCGGACGGGGCTGTTCGCCGGGCAATTGCACGATTACATCCGAATGACCCACCTCGACCACCTTCCCGTCTTGAAGATCGGGCAGATTCCCGATCCAGATGCGCTCACCCCGTTGCAAGCTTTGCGTATCCTCTACTTCGACGGGTTGACCCTCGATGGCAAACATCAATGAACCAAATATGGTAACCAACACCAGAATTGCTGAAAGGAAAACGCTGATTTTTTTCGAGTTGCGTTTGAGCGCCTCGGCGATCCTGTTCAAGCCGGAGACATAGGAATTCATGCCGAGGATGCGAAAAACGCGCAGCACCCGCACAAAACGAAACATGAGCATGATTTCCGCGCCGTGAAAAAACAGCCCAAGATAACTTGGCAAAATGGCCAGCAAATCGACAACGCCCCAAAAGCTGGCGGCGTACATGCGCGGTGATTTTACACACCACAGGCGCACGATATATTCCAGCGTGAACCCGATCGTGAATGCCCATTCCAGTGTGTCGAGCAAAACGCGCTGGCCCGGCTTAATACCGGGGATCGTCTCAATCATCATGGCCCCCACACTGAGCAGGATGCAAATGATCAACCACACATCAAACCGCTTGCCGGCCGGAGTATCGGCTTCGAAGATGATTTCGTGCACCCGCCTCTGCAGGTTGGTTGGTTCGTTCCCTCCTTCGGACATGACCGTGGGATTCCTATAACCGATACGGCCCAAAAAAACAATGGGATTTGCTATGGACCGGGCCCAATGGCACAGTCCGTCTCATGCGCGGGTTCCTTGTAACGGCCTTACTGTGGCTGACGATTCATCTTGAGGCTGCCCCCCCGGATCGTCCAAACGTTTTGTTTATTATGGCCGATGATTTGCGGTCGGAGTTGGGGTGCATGGGGGCCCAGCATGTGATCAGTCCTCATCTGGATGCGTTGGCCAAGCGCGGCCGGCTCTTTACACGCGCCTATTGCCAACAGGCGGTGTGCAATCCCTCGCGGGCATCGATGATGACCGGGCTGCGTCCGGACTCCCTGCGGATCTGGGATCTCCCCACGCACCTGCGCGAACGCCGGCCGCAGGTTGTGACTTTGCCGCAACATTTCAAGAAGCACGGCTACCACACGCAGGGCATCGGCAAGCTCTTTCACAACTGGCGCCAGGAAATCCAAGGCGACCCCCAGTCCTGGAGCGTGCCGCAGGTATTGCATTACGCCACGCATGGCAGTGACAAACCCACCTTGCCGGATGGGGGCGAACTATCTCCCAACCTCAGTCGCAATCCCAAATGCGACCGTCGTGAGGTGCCCGATCAGGCTTACTTTGATGGCCGCATCGCCGACCTCGCCATCACCGCCCTGCGCGAGCGCCATCAGGCGGGCAAGCCGTTCTTTTTGGGTGTGGGTTTCTGGAAACCGCATCTGCCCTTCAATGCCCCCAAGAAATATTGGGATCTTTATGATGCCTCCCAACTGCCGAAACCCGCCCATCCCAATCGGCCGCTGCATGCGCCCGAGATTGCCTTTCACGATGGCCGCGAGATGTTGCGTTCCTTCGGGGGCAAGCCGCCTGCTCCTGCTCAACAGCGTGAACTGCGGCACGGATACTATGCCGCCATTAGTTATATGGATGCCCAAATTGGCCGAGTGTTGGCTGAACTCGACCGGCTTGGCATGCGCGAGAACACGGTCATCACGTTTGCCTCGGATCACGGGTTTCACCTTGGTGAACATGGGTTGTGGGCCAAGACCTCCTGCTTTGAGTGGGACGCCGCCGTGCCCATGATCATTGCGCCGCCCCGGATAAAACGCCCCGGCCATGCCAGCACCGCGTTGGCCGAGTTGTTGGATTTGTATCCGACCCTGGCCGAACTTGCCGGACTGCCCAAGCCGGCACATCTCGAGGGCGCCAGCCTTGTTCCGGTGTTGCAAGACCCGCAGCAAACAGTAAAACCCGCCGCCTTCACGCAGCATCCGCGGCCGGCATATTACCAGAAACGCCCCGAGGCGATGGGCTATTCAATACGAACCGCCACCACCCGCTATACCGAATGGCGCAACTGGAAAACCGGCCACGTGGTTGCCCGTGAATTGTACAATCATCAGGAAGATTCCGGCGAAAACCAAAATGTTTCCGCTCTTCAGCCTGCGCTCGCTGAACAACTCGCCCGCCAATTGCGTCAACAATTTCCGCTGCAGGCGCATCCGTAATGGAGGGCCTCCGATCCATTGATGTTTGGGTGCTCGCCGTGTACCTCGTGGCGGTCGTGGGATTGGGGGCGTGGCTGGGGCGGCGGAGCGGCACAGCGAAGGGGTTCATGGTGGCCGGCGGCACGTTGCCCGGCTGGGCCGTGGGGCTCTCGATCTTCGGCACCTATCTTTCCAGCAATACGTTCATCGGCGTGCCCGGCAAGGCGTTCGCCGGCAACTGGAATGGGTTTGTGTTTAGCTTGTCGTTGCCGTTGGCGGCGTGGGTGGCGGTAAAATATTTTGTGCCGTTCTACCGCAGTAGTGGCGAGATTTCGGCTTATCATCATTTGGAGGACCGCTTCGGGCCGTGGGCGCGCACCTACGCGCTGGGGTGTTATCTGCTCACGCAATTGGCCCGGGTGGGCACGATTCTGTTTGGCGTATCACTCGGCCTGAGCGCGCTCACCGGATGGAGCCTGCCGGTAATCATCGTGGCCGCGGGCTTGGCCGTCACCGCCTACACCTTGATCGGTGGCATCGAGGCGGTGATCTGGACGGATGTGGTGCAGAGCCTCGTGCTGCTGGCGGGTGCTATCATCGTCGCCGTCTTGCTGATTGTGAACCATCCGCATGGCGCCGGCGAGGCGTTGCATGTGGCGGCCGAGGCGGACAAGTTCAGCCTCGGCAGCTTTGCGCTGGATGCCACCTCGGCCACCTTTTGGGTGGTGCTGCTCTACGGACTATTCATCAACCTCAACAACTTCGGCATCGACCAAAGCTTCGTGCAGCGCTACCACGCCGCCCGCGATGACCGTGCGGCAGAGCGATCTGTATGGACAGGGGCACTGCTCTATGTGCCTGTCGCCGCGCTCTTTTTTCTAATCGGCTCGCTGCTGTTCAGCTTTTACCAATCCAGTCCGGAACTGTTCACCGCCCTGAAAACGGCGCATCCCGATGGTCACGCGGATCAGGCCCTGCCCCACTTCATCTCCACGCAGTTGCCACCCGGCGTGGCCGGCCTGCTCATTGCTGCCCTCGTTGCCGCCGCCATGAGTAGCATCGATACCAGCCTCAACAGCGCTGCCACCGTGACGCTCAAGGATTTCATGCAACGCCACCTCAACCGCGGCCAAACCGAGGCGGACTCTCTGAAAATTCTGCGCGGTGGCACGCTCATCTGGGGCGTGCTCGGCACGGGTGCGGCCCTCGCCATGATCGGCCAGAAGAGCCTGCTCGATGCCTGGTGGAAACTCTCCGGCATTTTTGCCGGCGGCATGCTCGGCCTGTTTCTGCTGGGCTTGGCCGCCCGCCGTGCGGACCGCGCCGGCGCCATCATCGGCGTCTGCATCGGCGTCCTGGTGATCTGCTGGATGACATTCCCGAATCATTTCCCCGAATCCCTCCGCAGCCCCTTTCACGCCCACATGATCACCGTCCTCGGCACCCTCACCATCTTCGCCGTGGGCGTCCTCGTCACCGAGTATCGGCGTAAAAGCTAGCGGGCCGCCTTTTTCCTTCCGATTTGACCGGAAAAAGGTACCGTCTGCCGCTCGATGATGAAGACTGTGTTTTCCTTATTCACTGGATTTGCCGCGGCCCTGGCGATGGCAGCGGATTTACAACCGCCCAAAAGTGTCGACGTAAAGCCCGCCTCCAACGAGGGCGCGATTGCCATGAAAGGCTTTGAACTGGCCGAGGGTCTGGAGCTGAGCCTCGTGGCCGCCGAGCCCTTGCTGGCCAACCCGGTGGCATTCGACATCGACGAACAGGGCCGCTTTTATGTGGTCGAAAGTTTTCGTCTGCATAAAGGCGTGATGGATATCCGTGGCCACATGAATTGGCTCGATGAGGAACTGGCTTCGCAAAGCACGGAGGACATGCGCGCGATGTTTCGCCGCTACAAGGTGCCCGGACTCACGGATTACTCCGATCAAGTGCGCCAGTTGACCGATCGTAATGGGGACGGCGTGATGGATCATGCGACGGTGTTCGCCACCGGATTTAATAATGAGGTGGATGGTCTGGCGGCCGGTGTGCTCGCGCGGAATGGCAAAGTTTGGTTCACCAACATCCCGCATTTGTGGCTGTTGCAGGACACCGATGGGGACGGCAAAGCGGATGAACGGAAAAGCCTCGCCAGTGGCTTTGGTGTGCGGGTGGGGTTCCTGGGGCACGATCTGCACGGTCTCCGGCAGGGGCCAGATGGGCGCATTTATTTCAGCATCGGTGATCGCGCAGCCTCTGTCACGACGCTCGATGGCCGGAAATTGCACACGCCGGAAACCGGGGCGATTTACCGCTGCGAACCGGATGGTTCGAAGCTCGAAATCTATCATGTCGGTCTGCGTAATCCGCAGGAGCTGGCATTTGACGCGCACGGAAATCTCTTTACCGGAGACAACAACTCGGACGGTGGCGATCCCGCGCGTTGGGTGAATGCCGTCGAAGGCGGCGATACTGGCTGGCGCATTGGCTGGCAATTTCTTGAAAGCGCCCCGTGGACCACCCGGCGCGGGCCGTGGCTCGACGAACGCATGTGCTTTCCGGACGGCAAGGCGGCGCACCGCATCCCGCCGGTGGCCAACATCGGCAACGGGCCGTCTGGCCTGACATATTATCCGGGCGTTGGTCTTGGCGCCCAGTACACCAACATGTTTTTCATGTGCGATTTCAAGGGCAGCCCGGCCCGCAGCGGCGTACACACCATTCGTAACACGGCGGTAGGGGCGCACTTCAAGGTGGAGCAGACCGGTCGGCTGGTTTGGAAAACGCTGGTAACCGACGTGGAGTTTGGCTTCGACGGGCACGCCTATATATCCGACTGGGTCAATGGCTGGGGCATGACCGGCAAGGGCCGGATTTATCGCATCTCCAACCCGAAACTAGCCCTCAGCAATGCACCGTCTGTGGCGGAGTTGTTCCGCAAGGGGTTCGACAAAATCAACGCCAACGGCCTGCGCAATCTGCTGAACCATCCGGATATGCGCGTGCGCCAAGCCGCGCAGTTTCAATTGGTGACCAATGGGGACACCAAATCGCTCACGGGCATCGCCACGCAAGGCAAAGGCTTGGCGCGGTTGCACGCCGTGTGGGGGCTTGGGCAACTGGCGCGGGCCGGCCAAAATCAGGACGGGGTGCTCGTACCGTTGTTGGCGGACGCGGACGGTGAGGTGGCTACACAGGCGGCCAAGGTGCTAGGCGATGCCCAATCCAAGGCGGCGGTGCCGGGCCTGATTAAATTGCTCGGCGGCAACAATGCCCGCGCCCAGTCTCAGGCGGCCATTGCGTTGTGTAAAACCAGCGGCAATTACACCGAGGCGGTGCTGGCCATGCTTCGGAAGAATGACGACAGCGATCCCATCGTGCGGCATGCCGGCATCATGGCGCTACAGGCGCTGGGCAATCGCCTGGCGGTGGCGCGGCTCAGCCAGGATTCCTCGCAGGCCGTGCGTCTGGCCACGGTCATCGCTCTGCGACGGGAAGGCAACCCATCCGTAGCGGTATTCCTACAGGACGAGCAACCGCATATTGTCCTGGAAGCCGCCCGGGCCATAGCCGATGAACACATTGATGCTGCCCTGCCGACGCTGGCCAACCTGACGAGCCAGCCGAAGCTCGGCAAATCCACCATGCGACGCGCTTTGAACGCCCATTACCGTCTTGGAAATGCGGCCGCACTGGCAGCGGTGGCGGCGGATGATGAACACGCCGACCTCGCTCGAGGGGAGGCGTTGAATCTGTTGGCGGCTTGGGCGAACCCCTCGGGTCGGGACCGCATCAGCGGTCTTTGGCGGCCTATTGCCGCGCGGGAAAACAAGGATGCCGTCGCAGCCCTGAAAGATCGCATCGACGGACTGTTACGCAACGCCACCAGTGTGGTGCAGATGGAGGCGATTCAGGCGGCGCGGCGGCTCAAGCTGGAAAAGGCCGGCCCGGCCTTGCTGGCCATTGTACAAAACAAACAAGGCGGCCGCGCTCGGACCGAGGCCTTGAAGGCTTTGGGTGAATTGGAAACGGAACAGCTGGCTGAGGCCGTGGAAATCGCGAGCGCCTCGCGTGACGGTCGCCTGCGACAAGAGGCCACGCGATTGGCCGCCAAAGTGAAGCCGGCCAATGCCATGGGCCGGCTGGTAAAGACATTGCAAACCGGATCGCTTGGCGAAAAGCAAAGCGCCATTCTCGCCATGGGCGATCTCAAGGATACTTCCGCCGACAAGGTGTTGGCGGATCTGTTGGATGACTTGCTGGCCAAGAAGGTGCCGGGTGCCCTGCAACTGGAGTTGTTGGAGGCGGCGGCCAAGCGCAAGGACAAGACTGTGTCGGCCAAGCTCGCGAAATTCGAGGAAAGCCGGCCCAGTCCGGCCCAGAATTTCTTCGCATTGGAACCCTATTTCGAAACAATGGAGGGCGGCGATGTGGCCAAGGGGAAGA
This sequence comes from Verrucomicrobiales bacterium, assembly GCA_038145765.1. Taxonomy (GTDB): domain Bacteria; phylum Verrucomicrobiota; class Verrucomicrobiia; order Limisphaerales; family UBA1100; genus UBA1100. The sequence goes on along the minus strand of JAYQQG010000053.1, from coordinate 7,883 downwards.
AATCATTTTTTGAAAATGTGGCCATCAGTTGCGCGCGCTGTCACCAGGTGGGCGATCAGGGGGGCGAGGTGGGGCCGCGCCTAGACGATGTGGGCGCACGGCTGGATCGCAAAGCCTTGCTCGAATCGATCGTGAACCCCAGTGCCCAAATCGCGAAGGGATATGATTTCTTTCTGGTCACGCTTAAGAACGGCAACGCCGTGGCAGGCATCACCCGCAAGGAGACGCCAACGGAACTGACATTGATTTCCCCGGAAGACGGCGTGGTCACCATCAAGAAGGTCGACATCAAGGCCAAGCAAAAGGGTCCGAGCGGGATGCCTCCGGGATTGCAGGCGGTGATCAGCAAGCGCGAACTGCGCGATGTGATTGAGTATCTGGCGAGTCTGAAGCAGGCCCCGAAGTAGGGCGGATTACTTTTCGGCCACCAACACCACGCGGCGGTTGTCCGCGTCGATCACAAACGCCTTGCCGAAGGGTGCCATGGGGAGCATGGGAAGAAATTGTTCGCCGACCAGATCACTGACGCGTTCCGGCAGATTGCCCTTTTCGGCCAACCACCGTTCGAGTGCGTCATTCAGAACTTCCAGATTATCACCGGGATCCGTGCTGATCAGTTTGCGGGCGATCTGCTCGGCCTCGGATTGCTCTGACTGACCGGGAGCCGGTACGCGCGGGGTGGCGGGGGCGACAGGCGTTTCCGGTTTCACGGGCTCAATCTCACCCGGGTGCGGGTTCGCGGGCTGTGTGACCTCCGGCTGGGTTGATTCCGGCTGGGTGGGGGTTGAAAGAGGTTGAGGTGGCGTCACAATGGGCTTGAGCGCACCGGGGCGGGTCTGATCACCCTGGGAATCCCCCGTCTCAGGTGTCTCTGGTCGAGAAGGGAATGGAGCCTGCGACACCTCTTGCGGCCCCTGACCGCAAGCGGCCAGAAGGACAGCTATCATCGCTGGACCCAGTTTTTTCATCAGACAACAGACAGGCAGAAGCCACTTTTATCTTTACACCTAAAACGGCCAAAAGTCAATTGGACCCTCTTAACCATTCCGGTTAGACGGCATTTTGCCCCGAAATACACTCCCGTGAAGGGCGATTTATTCGCGGTTATTCCAACCTTTTTCACAATCCACAACTCCGCTGGACGAGGCGGGCTTTGCCTTCTAGGCTGACGGGGTGCCGCTGGCTGACTTTGTTTCCCAACAAGATGTGGTCACCCTGCTCCAACGCAGTCTGGAGCGCGGGCGCTTGGGGCATGCTTATCTCTTTACCGGGCAGGATCTTGCAGAGCTGGAATCTGTGGGATTGGCGCTGGCGCAAACCCTGAACTGTGCACAGCCGCCTCAAACGGCGCCGGACGGCACGCCTTTGGATGCCTGCGGCCAATGCCCCAGTTGCCGGAAAATCACCACCGTAAGTCATCCGGACGTAATGGTGGTGAAGCCCGAATCCAAACTGCGCCAGATCAAGATCGGCCAAATTGTCCGTCGACCCGGCAGCCCGCCCCGCGTGTTACATGATCTGGTGCTAAACAAGCCGGTGGAAGGCGGCTACAAGGTGGCCTTGCTCGTGGCGGCGGATCGGCTCAACGAAGACGCGGCCAACTCCCTGCTCAAAACACTCGAGGAACCCCCGGCCCGCACGGTGTTCGTGCTGCTGTCCACCGAGCCGGGCCGGTTGCTGGACACCATTCGTTCCCGTTGTCTGCGGCTAAACTTTGCCGGCGACGGCCAACATGTGTTCGGGGAAGACGAATTGGCATGGCTGGAGGAATTCGCTGCGATGGCTGCCAAGGGAGACAAGGATTTGTTCGGGCGGTATCGGCTGCTCGATACCCTGATGGGTCGGCTCAAGGAAGTAGAGGCCGCCGTTGAGGCGGAAGTGGAGGCCACTTCCCCCTTGAGCCAACATGAGGAAATTCCGCCCGAGCTGCGAGATCAATGGGAAGAGGAAAGCAAGGCCGCCATCATGGCCGAGTACCGTTACCGTCGCGCTGGTTTTCTGGCGGCACTGCAGGGTTGGCTCCGGGATGTGTGGCTGCACGCACGCGGACTGGGAGAGGAGCGCGCGCGTTTCCCCAATCTCGCCGCCAATGCCGCCGCCGTGGGCGGGCGGCTTACTCCATACGAGGCCGAGACCAACCTGCGGTTGATCGAGCAGACCCAGCGTACGCTGCACACCAATGTGACCGAACTGTTGGCGCTCGAAATGGGCCTGTTGAAATTGAAGTTGTGAGGCGCACCCTCACCCGTTAGCTTCGTGCCCGATGAAGATTCTCTTCCTCAACGGCCCCAACCTCAACCTGTTGGGGCAACGGCAGCCAGAAATCTACGGCACGACCACGCTGGCGGACATTGAAAGTGCCGTGCGCGAACAAGCCAAAGGCCGGGCGGACATTGAGTTCCGCCAAAGCAATGACGAAGGCGCTCTGGTCACCTGGATCCAAGATTCTGTCGGCCAGACTGATGTGGTCGTAATCAACGCCGCAGGCTACACGCATACCAGCGTCGCACTCCGCGATGCGATCGCCGCGACCGAAGTGCCCGTTGTGGAAATTCACCTGTCCAATATCCACGCCCGCGAGGAATTCCGGCATAACTCACTCATCGCACCGGTGTGTCAGGGACAAATATGCGGGTTTGGCCCCACCTCCTACATCCTCGGACTAGAGGCAGCATTATCGATAAAGTAATCGAATTCAGCGCGAATAAGTTCGTGTTTGCCGCGCAATCTGCCAGTAAGTGGATAATCCTCACTTGACGATCGGGCTCATTTGGCCACCCTTGCCGCGTTGTTCACGTGAACACTACCTGTCTTAACCGAATCAATGGCGGCAGCCTTCCTGGATTGTTCCGGGGTTGGGAGTGTCGCTGATTTCTTTCCATGGACCTCAAGGACATCAAAGTCATTGTCGACCTCATGAAAAAAAATGCCGTCTCTGAATTCGAGATGGAAGAGGGCGACTTCAAAATTAAGCTCAAGCGCGATTCCGCCACCGGCCGCAAGGGTGAAACGGTGGTCGTGCAGGAAGCGGCGCCCGTGGTATTGCCCGCTGTCGCACCGGCACCCGCTCCAGTGGCGGCCCTGGCCCCTTCAGTGCCCGCTGCCGCCCCCGCTGATTCCCCCCCGGCGGCCGAGGGGCCGGAAGTGAAGTCGCCGATGATCGGGACATTTTACCGGAAGCCCTCGCCGGACGCGGACTCCTATGTGGAGGTGGGATCGGTGGTGGAGCCGGATACCGTGGTGTGCATCATTGAGGCCATGAAAGTGATGAACGAGATTAAGGCCGAGGTGAAGGGCACGATCGCCGAGGTGTTAGTGGAGGACGGCAAGCCGGTCGAGTACGGCCAGGCGCTCTTCCGCATTGAGCCAAATTAACCGCAGCCTTCGCCACCGAATTCCATGTTCGAGAAGATTCTTGTAGCCAACCGCGGTGAGATTGCCGTGCGCATCATGCGCGCCTGTCGCGAGCTGGACATCCGTACCGTCGCCGTTTATTCCGAGGCCGACGCCAACTCCATGCACGTGCAGCTGGCCGATGAGGCGATCTGTATCGGGCCCAGTCCCAGCAATGAAAGTTACCTGAAACGCGACCGCATCATCGGCGCGGCAGAGATAGCCGATGTGGATGCGATCCATCCCGGGTACGGGTTTCTGTCGGAGGATGCCCGCTTTGCCGAGGTGTGCGAGAGCTGCAACATCGCCTTCATCGGGCCCGGGGCCGAGGTGATGAATACCTTCGGCGACAAGCAAACCAGCCGCGAGCTGGCCACGCGCGCCAATGTGGCCGTGCCGCCGGGATCCGACGGCATGGTGGAGGATGAAGACACCGCCCGCGCGGTGGCCAAGGAGATTGGTTACCCCGTGATGATCAAGGCAGTTGCCGGCGGCGGCGGCCGTGGCATGCGCGTGGCCCATAATGATGTGTCGCTGCTCAAGGGCTTTCACACCGCGCGCACGGAGGCGGAGAAGGCTTTTGGCAATGGGGGCGTTTACATCGAAAAATTCATCGAGAACCCGCGCCACATTGAGTACCAGATTCTGGGTGATACCAAGGGCAACATCATTCATCTGGGCGAACGCGATTGCTCGATTCAGCGCCGCAACCAAAAGCTCATTGAGGAAACTCCCTCGCCATTGATGGCCAAGCTGCCGGATCTGCGGCAGGAAATGGGCGAGGCCGCGCTGCGGATCGCGCATGAATCCGGCTACGTCAACGCCGGCACCGTGGAGTTTGTGGCCGATGACAAGGGCAACTACTATTTCCTCGAGGTGAACAAACGCATCCAGGTGGAGCACCCGATCACCGAGGAGGTGACGGGAGTGGACCTAGTGAAGGCGCAGATTGCGGTGGCCATGGGCGAGACACTGAGGATCTCGCAGGAGGAGGTTTCCTTCACCGGACACGCCATCGAATGCCGCATCAATGCCGAAAATCCATATGCCGACTTTGCCCCGTCGCCCGGCCGCGTGGAAATGTATTACGCCCCCGGCGGCAAAGGCGTGCGGCTCGACAGTCATGTATACGCCGGCTACACCGTGCCGCCGCATTACGATTCCATGGTGGCCAAGCTCATCACCGTCGGCAAGGACCGCCGCGAAGCCATCGCCCGCATGAGCCGCGCGCTCAGCGAATACATGATCACCGGCATCAAGACGACCATTCCGTTTGAGCTGGCGATCATGCGTGATCCGAATTTCCGCCGCGGCGTGTATGCCACCAACTTCATCGAGAACATGCTCGCCAATCGCCGCGAGTTGATCGAGCGCGACGCGTAACCCGTGAAACCCCTCGCTGACTGTCGCCTCTACGCCTTTGTCGACAGCGCCTATCTCAACGGCCGCACTCCCGCCGAACTCGCGCAGCAACTCGTTGACGGCGGCGCCGACATCCTACAGTTGCGCGCCAAGGATTGGCCGGAAGAAGACATCCGCGAAGCGGCAGAGTCGATTCTACCCATCACCCGTGCGGCTGAGATCCCGCTGGTGATCAACGATCACTGGGCGCTTGCGAGTGAACTGGGCACGGAGTTTTGTCATCTCGGGCAGGAGGATTTTTTTGAAACGGACGATGACCCCACGCCTGAGCTCGCCTTTCCCGGCCCGCAACTCGGGCTCAGTTCGCATGCGCCGGAGCAGGCAGAGGCCGCATTGGAGGAGGATGCCGATTATATCGCCATCGGCCCCGTCTACCCAACGCCCACCAAACCCGGGCGACCGGGCGTCACTCTAGACTATGTGCGCTGGGCGGCAGAACATCTCCGTGACTGTCCGTGGTTTGCTATTGGCGGCATCACGCTCGAGAATATGGATGACGTCCTCGCTGCAGGCGCGCGCCGCATCTGCGTGGTCTCCGCGATCCTCAACGCGCCCGATGTCGCCCATGCTTGCCAGCAATTCAAGGAACGCCTAGCCTCCGTGCCGCCTCAAGGATGAAAGGACGCCACCCAGCTCCATGATTTCTGCCAAAGCAAAACCCACCCCCCGGGAGGGCGAAGCTCCCGCTGAGCCGGGGCAACCGGCAGGAAGCCCTCCACATAACACGCTGGCCTTTCGTTGGCTCAGCAGGAGCTTCGCCCTCCCTAAGCATTTAATTTGCCCCTAGTCCCACCCAAAATAGACCGAATTCCATATGAGCCTCTTAGTAGTTGGCACCACTGCCCTCGATTCCATCAAGACCCCCTATGCGGAAAACCCCCGGCTGCTCGGCGGCTCCGCTAGTCACGCCGCGGTCGCCGCGAGTTTTTTTGCCCAGACCCATCTGGTCGGCGCCGTGGGAGAGGATTTCCCGCGCAAATACCTCAACCTCTATCGCAAACACAGCCTGTGCCTTGAGGGCCTGGACCAATTGCCCGGCCAAACCTTTCATTGGTCCGGAGAGTACGAGGTGAACATGAACAACCGCCGCACGCTCGACACCGTGCTTGGCGTGATCGAGAGCTACAGCCCCACCTTGCCCGCCGCCTACACCCGCCTGCCCTATGTGCTGCTCGCCAATATCGCGCCCGACCTACAGGGCCACGTGCTCAGACAAATGAAACGGCCCAAGTTCGTCGTGGCCGACACCATGGATCTCTGGCTCAACATCGCCCTGCCTTCCGTCCTCAAGCTCCTCAAGCGCATCGACTGCCTCGTGCTCAACGACAGCGAAGCCGCCCAACTCGTTGAGGAAGACAACATCGTCGCCGCCCTCCCGCGCCTCCACAAGCTCGGCCCCAAATATGTGATTGTGAAAAAAGGCGAACACGGTGCCATCCTTTCGGGCCCTAAGGGCCTGTTCGTGGCTCCCGCCTATCCGCTGAAAAAAGTCGTCGATCCCACCGGTGCCGGCGACAGCTTCGTGGGCGGCCTCATGGGTTACCTCGCCAGCCAGAAAGGCAGCCTCGAGAAAAACCTGCGCGCCGCCATCATCCACGGCACCGTCACCGCCAGCTTCTGCTGTGAAGATTTTGGCCTAAAGAAAACCACCAAGGTAAAGAAAGCGGATATTTCCAAACGGGTGCGGGAATTAACCAAAATGGTCAGTTGGTAAACAGTTGCCTTCGGGTCAACCCTTTGCCAGAATAGCCCCCTTCAAACGCGGGTGTCGTACAATGGTAGTACGTGAGCTTCCCAAGCTTGAGACGTGGGTTCGATTCCCATCACCCGCTCCATTCAACTTCTAAGTATTTCTTAACGAGAACCGGAGAATACGGGGATTAGCTTTAACGGGGTTCAGAGGATGGTCAGAGAATTAGTCGTGGAGACAACTTTGTAATCTGTGTCGAGATATGTGAAATCTCCCGGGAGATTTGGGGCTCATCGTAATTGATGATTTACCTGAGATGGTTGTGAGGATGAAGGAGAGAGACGGAGGGCAACTTTTGGTTTCTCACTACATGTGATAGAATAGTTTTGTGGCTAGCCCATTTTTAACTGCTACATGGCGTAATTTGGTTTTGATGAACTGGCGTGTTGATGAGGATCTGTTAGTTCCGCATCTTCCTTCAGGAATAGAATTGGACCGATGGGATGGAGACTGTTGGGCCAGCTTGGTGGGTTTTCAATTCCTTCACATGGCCGTCAAAGGTGTGCCGGCTTTTGGTTATCGTGATTTCCCTGAGATTAATCTCCGGTTCTATGTAAAACGACAGGTGAATGGAGAGCCCCGCCGAGGTGTTGTGTTTATTCGAGAAATAACTCCTCATCACATGGTGGGGTGGGTGGCTCGTGCTTTATACAATGAGCCCTACATCACAATGCCCATGCGACAAAGCGTTGATGAGAGCCGGGCTCTTTACCAGCTACAAATTGAGGGTCAATGGCAGGGTTTAGGAGTTCGAACAGCGGGGGCTTGGCGGGATCAAGATGAAGCTGAATTATTTATCACTGAGCATTATTGGGGGTACAATACTCAAAGAAATGGTGACACTATGGAGTATCAGGTTGAGCATCCAACTTGGCGCGCCCGCTCCATTGAGCCGGATTGTTTGGATTTGGATATCGAAAAGTTATACGGTGAGAAATGGGCACAGGCGCTGCGCACAAAGCCAGACTCAATGGTCTTTGCGGAGGGTTCAGGAGTGACGGTCCAAGCCGGAGTCCGGATTTAAAATGACTAAGAATCTCTCTTCTCCTTGTCGATCAATCCACGATGATACATCTCCCACACATCGGGTTCGGTCGGATCGAGAATTTCCAACTCTAGGAATTCATCTACTTCCTCGGGAGACACGGGAGCCGTTCCATCCCTTGTCATGTCAGAGAACGTCCACCAATTGTATTTCTCATTGAATGAAGGTTTTGTGACCCGTTCAATTACTCCGTCGAATGTTTTCTTTCTTCCCATACCAAAATATGGCTACAGACCACGGGGCAATCCACTGGGGATTCAGGGAGGTGAGGGG
>JAYQQG010000052.1:11421-22006 GCA_038145765.1 Verrucomicrobiales bacterium | reverse complement strand
CAATACAACTTCCCGGCAAGCCGTTAAACCTACGAATGGCCTAAAGCCTGAACCTGCCCGCAAACAAATCGCCGTGCCGGAGATTAATCTCGAACAATTAGAACGATAATTACCGCATGAAATTCGCACTTCAAACAGCCATAGTGGCCGGCATTCTGGCGACGCCTTCCAATGCCCGGCAACTCATTCGCAAAGTTCCACCCGTACCCGAAACCCCAGCGCCCCCGACCAATCCGGTGTTTAATAACACCAAAGTGAGTGGCGAACACGTCCGCCTGCTGGATGGCAGTGTGCTTAAGGGATCGTTCAAAGGATTTAATGATAAGGGCGAATTGCTTTGGGAAACGCCCGGTGTGTCGCCAGTTGCCATCCAGCCGGCTGCTCTTGCCAAATTGACCCTGTCCCAAGAATCCGCCCCGGCCAAAAGCCATACCGGAATTGCCCGCATGATCAACGGTGACCGGCTCGTTGGCGATATAAAGGGATTGGATGACAACGGGCTAACCATTGATACTTGGTACGCGGGCGCACTCACTATCGATCGCCAAACCATCCAAACACTTACACCGGGGATTATCGGAGGTGGTGAAGGCCTCTATGTTGGCCCTACGGCCGAAGATCAAAAATCGTGGAAATTCACCCACAACGGATCGTACAAGTGGTCTTTCAAGGATGGCGGTTTTCAAAGCAACGGCAACAGTGCCAATGTCGGCCGGATGATTAAGGATCTCCCCAAACGCTCCAAGCTTGAGTTCGATTACCAATGGCAATCGGGTTCGCCCAGCCTATACATCAGCGTTTTGTCCGACAACCTAGCTTCATACAGTGCGGGCAATTGCTACAGTATTCGCATCTCCAGTAGCTCGCTTTATGTTTACCGCTACAGCCGCATCAATGGCGGCCTAAGCAGTTCGCGGCTGACCCCCTCCAGCGTGAGCCATCAGCTCAATCGCACCCGCATGCGTTCGCATGTGACACTGTGCATGGATACCTCTAAGAAAACGTTGGCGGTTATTGTGGACGGCAAACTCGTTGGCACATTCAGGGATAATTCCGGCCGCCCTATGGATGCTTTGGGCAATGGAATTGCATTTCATTCGCGGACCTCCATCCCCGCACGGATCAGTAATATTCGAGTCTCTAAATGGGATGGCGGCTTGCCGAGCGGCGACTCCACCTCCAACGCCGCATTAAAGCAAGACTTTGTGAAATTCAACAATGACGATTCCTTTAGCGGCAAACTGGTCGCCATCAATGACGGCACACTCAAGTTTAAAACCGAGTTTGCTGAATTGCCCATCCCACTCAACACCGTAAGTCATTTACATTTTGCCAAAGAGCAGCTCAAAAACCCTGCCATCAGCGCCAAAGCCATCCGGGCAACATTAGTCGACGACATCAAAGTAACAGGCATCATCAAATCTTGGAAAACGGGCCATGTAACACTCGAAAGCCCCATCTTCGGCGAGGCCACATTCAAGAGCAGCGCCTTCAAGGTAATCGAATTCAACTTGGGCAAGCCGCGTACCAGCGCCGCATTATCCCAACCGCCCTCAACAACAGCCTCCAACCGTGCCCAACAATTGCGTCAGCAAATCCAGCTCAATAACAATCTTCCTGCCGAACTAGCCGAACAGATCGAAATTATCCGCGATCAGAAACCGGAAATCCAGTTCAATATAAGACAGGTTGAAGCAGCGGCGGCAGCACGAGAAGCAGCAAGACAAGCGGCTTTAGAACAACAAAGAAACAAATGAACATCAGGGCCTCAAGATCGTAGCGGTTCTGCCAAAGGAACTATTCCTTATTATGCGGGTGCAAGTGCTGATTAGTTTTTATAGAGTATTCCGCCCGGTTAATCAGTGAAATCATGGGCAACCATCCTTCTTGCCAGTTGCAGCCTTGCCGCACAGCAAGACGGGGGGTTCCTAACGGACAATGATTTCGACAACCTCTCCCGCAGGGATCAATTAACCCTGCTCCCAAAAGCTCCCTTTGCCGCCATGATCCGGGGCGAATTCATGCGAGGCGAATTTCTGGGCTTTTCCAACAAAGGCGTCCGGTGGCGCCACGCTAGTGTCGTCGAAGAGTTTCATCTGAAAACCAAAAATGTACGATTCCTCGAGCTCGCGCCGGACGCAACGCCCGCCACCTCCGATTGCGAGGTGCGCTTGACGAGCGGCGAAAAACTCCATGGCATCCTGACATCGATGGACGGGCGTTTCGCTCAAATCAACAGCCCAATACTGGGGCACGTTCGAATACCCTACACACATTTGGATCAACTTTTGGTTTACCCTATCGATGGACCGGCTTTGATCAAGGAAATCGGCGACAAAAATGATTGGACCTTTTTAAGGCCGCCCACCAAGCCAGATGACGGCATTCTGGAGCGGCTTCTTGAACAAAAAATGGGCCGCTGGACCCTCAATGATAATGAACTCCATTGCGATGGATTAAACGGCTTGGCAGTTGCACGTATGGTTCCCGGTGATCCGGACACTATCCAACTCGAGGCCACCCTCATGAGCCACGAAGATCCTCCGGAATTAAGCATCCATTTGTTTGCCGACCGGCTCGACGATTGGCGTGGGGGAAATAATTTGGCGTTGCTGCTAAAAAAAGGGATGGCTGCCCCCAAACTGCATCCACAAATTCAGGAAGCCAAATTGCAGTTAGGCAAACCAACCCCCATTCCGGTTGCCGCCAATGGACGATATCTAGTCCGGATATTTGCCGACCGTACCGAGTCTGCCATTCGACTTGAAATCAATGGCGAGCTCGTTGGACAATGGAAACAGGGCAAAGCACTCAAAGGAAATGGAGGCGGAATTATCTTCGTGTCTCGCGGTAAAAAGGCCATTCGCATCTCAGAATTCAAAATATCCAAAACCACCCGCCGTGCGGTAAATGATACTACAAACGAAGCCGAACGCCCCAAGCAAGGCGTCACATTTGCCCTGATCAATGGCGATCATCTAACCGGGCAATTGCATGGATTTCAGGATAAGCTGTTCTCCTGTAAAACCGAGTTTGCCACCATCCCTCTGAAGCCCCAGTTGGTTTCCAGGATCCTGTTTCCCAAGCCGCCAAAACAGGTCAAACTGCCTCGCGCGGGAGCGGTTAGCCTGCTGCTTCATAATCGTGACCGGCTCACAGGCACGTTTGAATCCATAGAATCGACCGGGATCAATATTCAACATCCCACATTTGGCTCCCTCAAAGTTCCTGCACAAGCTCTTCACGTTGTGGACTTTCACCGCCACACCAAAGGAACAACGGTTCATCCGTTGTTCCGGCCTGTCAAATCAGGCAATAAAGGGGCGAAACGCAATCGCGCGCGATTGGGGGAGATGAGCTTGCCGGCACCTTTACCGCCCCTCGGGTAGCCTTTAATAGATCCGTAGTCGCTTCCACTGCGCCACCGCTGCTGTTACAGTCCGCCCGGCATGGCATTTGCATCGTATCACGATTTCATACTCACCTTGGAGCAATCGGGTGAATTACGCCGCATCTCGTTCCCGGTGGCGACCGAACTGGAAATCACCGAGATCGCCGATCGCGAGATGAAGAAACCTCGTGGCGGGCAAGCTTTGCTGTTTGAACAACCCACAGTGAACGGCGCCCCTACAGAACATCCGCTAGCCATCAACACCCTCGGCTCCCACAAACGCATGGCACTGGCCTTGGGGCGCAACAGTGTCCAGGAAGCGGCTGATGAACTTGCCGCCATCATGAAGGCCACCCCCCCCACGGGTTTCAAAGAGACAATCCGTCTGCTTGGCAACGCCCTTGAGCTGCGCCACGCCAAACCCAAGCAGGTCCGTTCTGGCCCGTGCAAGGAAGTCATTCATAAATTCGATACATCACCCGATCAACACGAACTGAACAACTCGCCCCTGCCCACTCTGTTAAACATTCCTATCCAACAATGCTGGCCTGAAGACGGCGGTCGGTTCATCACCCTTCCCTGCGTCGCAACGCAGGACCCGGATACCGGCGCCAGAAATATCGGCATGTATCGGATGCAGGTATTCGATACCCAAACAACCGGGATGCATTGGCAACTTCAAAAAGTCGCTGCCCGACACGGGCGGAGGTATTACGAAAAAGGCGAACGCATGCCTGTGAGTGTGTTTTTGGGAGGCGACCCCGTGTATCCGTTTTGCGCCACCGCCCCGTTACCGGACGGGCTCGATGAACTGTTATTGGCCGGATATTTGCGCCGTGAATCCGTGCCGCTCGTCAAATGTGAAACGAACGACCTGGAAGTCCCAGCCAATGCCGATTGGGTGATCGAAGGGTATGTTGACCCGACTGAACCCCTGCGTAGCGAAGGGCCGTTTGGCGATCACACGGGTTACTACACCTTGCCGGAAGATTATCCGGCATTTCACATCACTGCCATCACGCATCGCTCAAATGCGATCTACCCGAGCACGATTGTTGGCCAGCCCCCGATGGAGGATTTTTACTTGGGCGGCGCCAGCGTAGCCCTGTTCCTGCCCATCTTTCAGATGAACTTTCCAGAGATTGTGGACATTGCACTGCCGGCAGAAGGCGTATTTCACAATCTCGTGTTTGTCAGCATCAAAAAGACATATCCCATGCAAGCCTATAAAATCATGCACGGACTCTGGGGCATGGGCCAGATGATGTTCAGCAAATATATCGTGGTCGTCGATGACGATGTGGATGTGCACAACACTAGCGAGGTGCTCTTCCGACTAGGCGCCAATACCGACCCCCAACGCGATAGCATTCTCACACGGGGCCCGGCTGATATCCTTGACCACGCAACGCCTGAAATTGCCATCGGCTCCAAAATGGGCCTGGACGCGACGCGCAAACTTCGCGGAGAGGGATTTCAACGCCCTTGGCCACCGATCATTAAGATGAGTGATCCCATAAAGCACAAGGTCGACGAACTGCTCAACCTCTAATACCCAATTTATTCTGTCCCCTGACAATCGGTATGCTAAACAATCGGGCATGCGCAAGCATCTGTTCGTACTCATCGCGTGCCTAACCGCCGCCGCAAGTCACGCGGCCAAACCGAATATCGTCATGATCTTGGTCGACGATCTCGGTTACTCGGATCTGTCTTCCTTTGGAGGAACAGATATTCGGACGCCGGCAATCGATCAACTCATGAAATCCGGTTTACGATTTGATCAGTTTTATTCGAACTGCACCGTTTGCACCCCAACCCGTGCCTCGCTACTCACGGGCCGCTACCCCGATCTAGTCGGTGCCCCGGGTGTCATCCGCCAATGGGAAGACAGCAGTTGGGGCTACTTCAAGCCGAACGGCCCAACCCTCCCCGAATTGCTCCGCAAAGCTGGCTACCACACTGGCATGGTTGGCAAATGGCATTTGGGCTTTGAATCCCCAAACATCCCCAACGACCGCGGGTTTGATTTCTTCCATGGCTTCCTCGCCGATATGATGGACGACTATTGGACTCATCTGCGAGGCGGCGTGAACTGGATGCGCCGGAATAAAACCGAAGTAAAACCCAAGGGCCACGCCACTGAGGTATTCACCCAATGGGCCATCGATTACGTCAGGGAACAAGCTTCCAACAGCAACAAACCCTTCTTCCTCTATTTGGCCTACAACGCACCCCATTTCCCTATTCAACCACCCAAGGACTGGCTGGAAAAAGTACGCAAACGCGAACCCCAACTTGATCTCAAGCGAGCCACCAATGTTGCTTTTGTGGAACACATGGATCACGAGATTGGCAAATTTACCGCAACCATTCAGGGGCTCGGCATCGCCGAAGATACATTGATTGTTTTCTCGTCCGACAACGGAGGCTCAATTCCTCATGGTGCCCTGAACGGAAAATTGCGCGGCGGCAAACAGGATCACTGGGAAGGCGGTATCCGCGTCCCAACCTGTGCCGTCTGGCCCGGCACCATCAAACCGGGGCGCACCAATGCACCGGGGATTACGATGGATTTACTTCCGACATTTTGTGAAATTACAGGAACCAAGGTGCCTCAGGAAATAGACGGCCTCAGCCTAGCTGATGTCCTGCTCAATCAAGGCAAAGGCAAACCGGAACGCACTATGATCTTTGTCCGCCGCGAAGGCAACCGGCGCTACCAAGGCCGCGCTTATTACGCCATCCGTCGCGGGCCATGGAAATTACTGCAAAATAACCCCTTTGAACCCATGCAGTTGTTTCATCTGGAACAAGACCCCGCCGAACAATCGCCGCAGCCCACCAACACCAAGGTCGCCAATGAGCTCAACCAGGAGCTCCAGCGCCACATCCAAAAATCCGGCCTTGTTCCATGGCAAAAACCAAATAAATAATCCCTAAACCGGCTGTCGCGGACAACCAGTCGGGCTGATGCGTGATGCTCAGCAAAAGAAAAACCGCAATGATTTTTCAATCGTATACTGAAGCTGTCGATACCGTGGCCCGATTCATCCAATCGGGGGACGGCGACTTCAATACGCTTGCCCTGACACTGTTCCGCCTGCAGGCCAAGCATGTCCCGATCCTCAAATCGATTTGTACGAGCAGAAAAATTGTTCCCGAGCAACTTAAGGATTGGCATCAGATACCGGCAATACCTACCGAAGCATTTCAGGAATATGCCGTCACATCGATTCCAACAAGTGAACGGACCGCTCACTTTCAATCGAGCGGCACGGCATCCCAACGCCCCAGCCGACATTGGCATCATGCAGCATCCCTTCACTTGTACGAAATTTCTCTCCGTGCTTCGTTCCAAAGGCATGTGCTTGAAAATAGGTCATGGACGGGTCTTACGCTCGCATTGTTACCCCGCCCCGAAGACGCGCCCCATTCCTCACTCGTTCACATGGCTCAAGCCACATTGGAGAGCGATACGGTGTTCGCCGGACAGGCATGCCACGATGGTTGGCAGATCGATTCGGCCATGTGCGATAAGGCCTGCCAAGCCTCAATTCATCAGGACAAACCACTCCTCATTATCGGCCCGGCATTTGCATTCCTTCATTGGCTGGATCACTCACCACATTTCTACCGACTTCCAAGCGGCTCGCGCCTCATGGAAACCGGCGGTTACAAAGGACGCACACGTGAACTCCCCAAAGCTGATTTACACCGTTTACTTTCCATGCGAACGAGCATTCCCGAGACGCGCATCATCTGTGAATACGGAATGTGCGAACTCAGCAGCCAGGCCTATGACCGCGTTGCGGGTGCCGACCATCCGCGTGTTTTCCGATTCCCGCATTGGGCGCGTCATGCAATTATCAATCCAGAAACGGGGGGCCCATGTGCCCCCAACGAAACAGGCCTCCTGCGAGTCTTTGATCTGTCGAACACATACTCATCCATAGGCATCCAAACCCAAGATCTCGCCAGGCCTCTTGAAGACGGTTTTGAATTACAAGGCCGGGCGCAAGTTGCAGAGCCGCGTGGCTGTTCGTTAAACCTACTCAATTAACGTGAGAGACACCCTTCCCAATTATTTTCTCCTGGATACCCAGCCGGAAGCCAGATTAACGCCCGATATAATCACAGAAGCTTGCCGGCAATTAAAACGCAATCGCGCCCAGTACCTGCGTGACATGCCCACGGCACAAGTCATTACCCATTTGGCGCGGCTGGCGGAGAACTGGCAAGACGACTTATTCCCATTTCGCAAAATGGCGTTGGATGCTGACCCTACACTTACCGGATTCTCACGCCCCAGCCTCGCACACGGATTAGACCGATTCTTTGCCCGCATCACTGAGGACAGCCTGCATAACCTTGTTGCCCAGGAATTCGGCGATTCACGCCGGCTCGATGCGCCTCTCGGCACCCCCGAAGAGCGCGCTGAAAATCGTCTAGCTTTTGCGTGCGGGCCGGAACTCATTGGCCATATAGCATCAGGTAATCTCCCCTGCCCCACCATGATGAGCATGATCCAAAGCCTGCTGGTGGGTTCAGCGCAATTCGTTAAATGTGCCCAACAAGCAGGGTGGCTGCCGCTATTGTTTGCCCATTCATTGTACGACACCCATCCGAAACTGGCCGCCTGTATTGAATTGGCCCAATGGCCTGGGGGAAGCGCTGAACTGGAGGCAAGCCTGTTTCGCGAATCAGATTGCATTACCGCAACGGGGCGTGATGAAACGCTCGACTCCATTCAGCAACGTCTCGACCGAAACAAACGGTTTGTCGGTTATGGGCATCGCGTGAGTTTCGCCTATATCCACAAGGATATGTTGTCACGAGCCCAATCACGAGCCCTTGCTCAGTGCATGGCGCAGGACATCGCATCATGGAACCAACTAGGCTGTCTGTCCCCCCACGTGGTTTATGTCGAACAAGGCGGCTCAGTCGGCCCGGAAATGTTTGCAGAAATGGTTGCCGAAGCATTGGAAACATTGGAGGCAACGCAACCTCGCGGGGAAATCAGCACTGAAGAATCAGCCATCATTGCATACAAACGTGAATTCTATGAGCTCCGCTCAGCCGGAACGGGCGATGTCAGTCAATTCAAGAGTAGTGAAGGAACGCATTGGACGGTGGTCTTTGAACAAGACCCCGTCTTCACCACATCCTGCCTCAACCGGTTTATCCATGTGAAAAGTGTCACGGATTTGGATGAGGCATTGCGGGTTGCCGAAATGGCTCGCGGCCAGGTTTCCACTGTTGGGTTGGCCGCTCCAAAAAGTGATTCCGAACTCATGGTCAAACAACTCGCACATTGGGGTGTAACACGCATTTGCCCGATTGGGCAAATGCAAGACCCGCCACTCGGGTGGCGCCACGACGGCCGCCCCCCGCTGGGAGATCTCGTAACTTGGACAGATTGGGAACAAGAAAAATGAAAGTAGAACTCAAGAAATCATTTCAATTTGAAGCCGCTCATTCCCTGCCACGCCTGCCGGCAGACCACAAATGCTACCGTCTACACGGCCACAGCTTTACGGCCACGTTATACGTATCGGGAGAATGCGATGCCCAACTCGGCTGGCTCATCGATTATGCGGATATCAGCAGGTCCTATGAACCGATCTGGAAACAACTGGACCATCATTATCTAAATGAAATCGTGGGACTGGAAAATCCGACCAGCGAAAACATCGCCCGTTGGATCTGGGATCGATTGAAGCCCAAACTGCCACTGTTGGCAGCGGTAGAAATCGCTGAAACCTGTAACGCCAGTTGCGTTTATCGAGGCGAATAGCTAGCATCCGGCATGGCCACACGGTACGCACACGTCAATATCATCGCCCGCGATTGGAAGCGATTATGCTCGTTTTATGAACAGGTCTTTGACTGTGAACCTTGGAGCAGTGAGCGGGACCATCACGGTGAACACATTGACGCCCTAACCGGCATGCCCGGTATGCGCATTCAGGGCCGCCATCTCCGCGTTCCGGGCCACGGCCCCAACGGCCCAACCATTGAAATATTTACTTTCGCCGAGAACAGTGAGGATTATCCGCGCCCGTTGAATCGACCTGGCTTTGCCCACCTTGCCTTTGAGGTAGATGACGTCGACGCCAAACGGGCTCAAATCAAAGACCTTGGAGGCGATGACTACGGTGAATTGGTCACCATCAATATCTCCGGAGCAGGCCGCCTCACTTTGATTTACATGACGGACCCGGAAGGCAATATCGTTGAACTCCAAAAGTGGCACGATAATCACACGCCCTAAACCTGGGCTCAAAACCTGATCCCCTTACAAACCCCTATGCGCATAATCATATTCGTATTCGCATTGTGTCTTACTTGCGAAACCGAAGCTCAACTTAACCCGCCTGCACCAAAACCAATCGTTGGTGCCCGCCACCCTGCCTTGAGTCCAGACGGGCAACAACTGGCATTTGTGTACCGTGGCGACATTTGGATCAGTGACAGCAAGGGCGGGCGCGCCCGGCCACTGACCTTTCATCTCGAGTATGATGCTTATCCGATTTTTTCACCAGACGGCAACTGGATCGCCTTTGCCAGCAAGCGATTTGGCCAGTGGGATATCTTTGTGATTCCTGCTGATGGGGGCCCCGCCAGGCGGGTTACGTGGCATTCCGGCAGTGAAATTCCATTTGGCTGGAGCCCTGATGGCCAACACATCGCTTTCGGTGCCAGACGCAACAGCCCCGCATATTCGATCATGAGTGTGAATGTGGCCACATACCAATCCAAAGAATTGGTGGAAGATTATGCTGCACTCCGTTACCCGCGTTGGTCCCCGGACGGAAAATCGCTTTTGTATACTCGATACGGCATGCCGTGGTACCGCCCTCGCTACCGCGGTACTGCAGCAGCCCAGACTTGGTCCATCGATTTAGAAAGCGGAGAGCGACAACAAATCCTTGGGGATAACCGCCAATATCTGTTTGCCCAACATCTCCCCGGCAGCCAGGATATTCTCGTCGCAACAACCGGAGAACCCACACCCACCTTAAAGCATATTGACGATGAACCTAAATCCTTGGCAGACAATGAACTCCGAGCCCCGAACTTATGGACCGCGGACCCGGACGGTGACCTGAAGCAAATTACCTCTTTCAAAACCGATTCCGTGCGATACCCCAGTGTCGCTACTCAACCCGGGGCAACCGCCTTTCACCACGG
>JAYQQG010000052.1:5890-11411 GCA_038145765.1 Verrucomicrobiales bacterium | reverse complement strand
CCTTTGAACACGGTGATCATATTTGGTTAATGGCTTCAACTCAATCCAAGGCACGTCCCATCGAACTCTTTGCCAGCACGGATGAAAAACGAAATTCACAGGAACTCAAAACATCCACTTCCGGGGTAACTGAAGCCGAGCCCTCACCCAAGGGAGATGTCATGCTCTTTGGCCTCCACGGCGATATTTGGTCGATCAAGATCAACAAAACCAAAGGGGTCAATCGTGAGCGCGATGAACTCGCCACCCGCCACACCACTTGGGCTGGTGATGACTCGGATTTTTCATGGGCCCATGACGGCAAGAAGTTTTATTTTACATCTGACCGCGAAGGGAACACGCGCATTTACGAGTATGACCTCGAGAAAGAATCCCAGAAACCGCTTTGGAACCGGAAAGAAAATATTGTGCGGCTTCGGGTTTCCCCGGACGGCAAACACCTGTACTTTTGGGTAGCCGGCCCGGAAGGCGGGTTACACCGCTTGGACCTTGCAAGCGAACAGGTCAAGCGCATCTTCAAACTTCCCGGTATTCACATGAGGGGCCGGGGCGGAATAGATTACGAATGGTCTCCCGACATGCAATGGATTGCCTATACCACGCGTACTGGAAGTAACTCCTATAACATCTGGATCATCCCCGCTGACGGTGGAACCGCCCGCAATATCACACGCCTCAGCGCCTTTCATAGCCAGCCGACCTGGTCGCCAAACGGAAAATATTTGTATTTCCAGAGCGACCGTGATGGCACGGGACTATATCGTGTGTCCTTAATGCCGGATGAATTTCGCGAAACCGATATCGACGCTCAGTATGTTCGGCCCAATAAAGCTCCAGAAGTAAAAATTGACTTCGACCGCATCGATGAACGAATCCAAAAACTTTCCTCCACCAGCCCCGCTAGCGACCTTTCCATGGCAAAGACTGGCTTCCTGTATTTCTTGTCAGGGGGCGATGTTTACCGCGCCACCCACAACGGCCGTGAGGTGAAAAAAATGAATTCCGGAGGCGGACGTGCAGCATTGCGGATCATCCCGGACGGCCGCAATGCTACTTTCATCAAAGGGGGCATAAAGTATCTCATGAAACTGGATTCCGGAAGTGACACGCCCATCACGTTCAAGGCGCAATATATCCAAGACACCTATGCTCAACGCACGGCTGCATTCTATCAATTCTGGAAGACGTACCACCACCGATTTTATGACAATAATTTCCATGGCCGTGACTGGAGTGCGTTGCGCGACAAATATTTGCCCAGACTGCGTTCAGTCGACACCCACGATGAATTCGCCCTGATTCTGCAAATGATGGTCGGCGAACTGGATGCCTCTCACTCCGAGCTTTCCCCTGCCCCTTCCGGAACAGCCATCCAAAGCACGCCTCATCTTGGGTTCACCATAGACACCACCTACCAAGGCGCAGGCCTAAAAATAAAGGCCGTCCCTTCTGGTGCCCCCGGTTCTTATGAAAAAACCCAGCTCAAGGCTGGCGAATATGTACTGGCTATCGATGGCCGGAAAATATCCTCCACGGAAACGCTCTACCAGTTCCTAAACAACAAAGGCACTCGATTCACCGAGTTTGCCGTTAACACCAAACCGGAACTCAATGGAGCTCGGAAAGTGAACTATAAGCTCCTATCCAGCTCAGAATGGCAACAGCTTCAATACAAGGCACACGTCAGCGATTTGCGTCAACGGGTTGAAAAAGCCAGCCAAGGCCGAGTCGGGTACTTGCACATCTCTGCCATGAGCAGCTCGGATCAAGCCCGGTTTGAGCGGGAGGCATATGAATATATTCTCGGCAAAGACGCCATGATCTTTGACATACGCTTTAATCGTGGTGGCAACATTTCAGATACGCTCATCGACTGGCTCGAGCGCAAGCCCCACGGCATTTACAAGTCACGCGACCGAGACCCTGAGATCGCCCCAAGCCGGGCATGGGAAAAGCCGATTGTAGTTCTCATGAATGAACACAGTTATTCCAATGGAGAAATGTTTCCTTATGCCATGAGGCAGCGAAAACTAGCTCAACTGGTCGGCATGCCCACCCCGGGGTACGTGATTTGGACATCCAGTTTCACCCTGACCGATGGAACGAAGGCCCGTATTCCCGGCCGTGGCGTTTTCCGCATGGATGGCACGAACATGGAAAATCAGGGCGAAAAACCGGATGTTCAAATTTGGATTACTCCTGAGGAATGGTTGACCGGCAAAGATCCACAATTGGAACAGGCCCTCAAGCTACTCGAACCCCAACAGGCCGCCCCGTCACCATGAGCACCCCCGGGCCTGTATCCGAATTCCAACGTCTACACTGGAAAGAAGGAGCAGCGCGAGCAGCGGCGATTGATTCAATCACAACAGAAGAACCTCTCGAAATCCGTCTGCGCGGCCAATCCATTGCCGTCACCATGCGGACACCCGGCCATGATGCTGAACTGGCAGCTGGGTTTCTTTTTTCTGAAAACATCCTAAAAGACCGGTCCGAAATATTGGAAATCGCTCATTGCCCTGACACCCCAGTCACAGCGCGTGGCAACATTATCAATGTATTTACGCCCACTGGATTCAACTTTGATGCCAGCCAACTCAGCAGACACTTTTTCACTTCATCCAGTTGCGGCGTCTGCGGCCGGTCGGCCATCGAGGAGATTCAACGCTCCCACTCACCACTCGGCAACGATACACTTCAGGTTCAGGCAGAGACACTAATAAAATTACCCCCAAAGCTGAAGCAAGCACAGACCACTTTCTCCAAAACCGGCGGACTTCATGCAGCGGGATTGTTTAACCCATCCGGTGATCTGATCGTTTCCCGCGAAGACATTGGCCGCCACAATGCCGTTGACAAAGTGCTGGGGCACGCTTTTCTGAATGAGATCAAATTGAACAACACGCTCCTCCTTGTTAGCGGCCGCGTTTCATTTGAAATCATCCAAAAAGCGTTGGTGGGCCGCATTCCATTTATTGCCGCAATCTCTGCCCCATCATCACTCGCCATCCAAAGCGCTGAAGAGAACGGCCAAACGTTGGTTGCATTTCTTCGGGAACATTCGTTGAATCTTTATACGGGACCGCATCGCCTAACTTAACCCTGCCGCGCATCCAAGAAAGCTCGAAGAGCCTGGGCTGTCTTAAGGCCAAACCCTGGCACCGATGCAATTTCGATCACCCCGGCCTCCCGCAGTCGTTGGAGACTGCCAAAATGCTTTAAGAGAACTGCCTTGCGGCGCTCCCCAACTCCGGGGAATTCATCCAACACACTTTCGGATATTTTCCTCAAGCGCAATTCGGCATTAAACGTGTTAGCAAACCGGTGCGATTCATCACGAACACGCTGCAGTAACTTGAGCGCATTATGATTTAGTCCCAAGCGCAATGGTTCGGTTTTGTTTGGGCGATGGATTTCCTCAAATTCCTTGGCCAACCCAATCACAGGCACCGTGTTGAGCCCCAGTAGGTTCAGCTCCAAAAGGGCCGCGTTGAGCTGCCCTTTCCCGCCATCAATTAAAATCAAATCCGGCATGGGACGGCCCTCTTTTTTCAAACGACGGTATCGTCGCCGCACGGCTTCAGCCATACAGCCAAAATCATCCTGTGATTTCACATCCTTCATCTTGTACCGGCGATAATCGGCGTTCGCCGGGCGGCCATTGCGAAATACGACCATGGAGGCCACCATAAAGGTGCCGCTGATATTGGAGATATCAAATCCCTCGATACGGGCCGGCGGTTGAGGCAATCCCAATACATCAGCAAGTTCACGCAGGTCACGATCGGAATCGATCGCCACCGGCAACTGGTTGGGCAAGCGATGGTAGCGCGTGGTTTTGCGCGTGGTTTCCCGCAAAGCGTCCACTTGATCACGAAGCTTGGCCGCCCGTTCATAATCCTGCCCCGCCGCCGCATCGCGCATATCAGCCTCCAGAGCATCCACCATCTCCGCACAGTGCCCATCGAGAAATTCGCAGGCATTTTGAACCTGCATCCGGTACTGCTCCTCACTCACTTTGCCGACACACGGCGCACTGCACACTTCAATATGGCCATAAAGGCAGTGTTTATGATCTCGCTCAGTGGGACGCAACGGCTTGCAGCCACGGAGGTTAAAACGATGACGCGCCAGATCGAGTGAACGCCTTAAGGCCTGACTGCTTGGGAACGGACCGAAATAACGTGCCCCATCATCAACCTTCAACCGGGTAAGCGTAAATCGAGGAATGGGGTCCTTGAGATTGACCTTGAGCATCAGGAACCGCTTGTCATCGCGTAAGCTGACGTTGTAGCGGGGTTTATATTCCTTGATCAAACGGCTCTCCAGCAACAACGCCTCCGGCTCTCCTTTAACCAAATGTACATCGAAATCCCGGATTGCGTCGACCAGTGCCCTGAATTTCACATCCCACCCCATCCGTCGTGAGGGATGAAAATATTGACTGACACGTTTGCGAAGATCACGAGCTTTCCCCACATAAATGACCGTGCCTAAACGGTCTTTCATCAAATACACACCCGGCTTGTGCGGTAATTCACTGATCTTGCTCCGGATGAGGTCCGAGGCGGGCATGCCGAAAGTTTACTGCATGAGTTCAGGATTTTCCATGAAGGCATAGCAAATCATATGAGCGATGCCCATTTGACAGTCCTCGGCCCGCCCATAATGCGTTTCCTCAACCACGATCGCATTATCGGCGATCTCCGACAGTTTGCCGCGTTTACCCCCGATCAAGGCAATGACATGCAGTCCGTTTTCCTTGGCCCAGTTGCATGCCTCCACCAAATTAGGCGAGCTGCCACTCACGCTCATGGTCAACACCACATCCCCGGCTTGACCATAATTTTCGAGCTGCCGCTTGTATATGCCTTCATACTCATAGTCATTGCCAATGGCGGTCATCCAGCTCACGTTATCATTCAATGACAGGACCTTAAAGCGTTTGCCGACCGCATCCGATGATCCCTTGCCCAAATCAGTGGCAAAATGAGAGCTGTTGGAGGCGCTGCCGCCATTACCGAAAACAAAGATTTGCCGGTCATTTTCCAAGGCCGCTTTGACTGTCTCAATCGCCTCAGCCACCTGATCCACAGGAATTGAGGCCAATGCTTTTTGTTCAGCAGCAATGTAGTTGGAAATCCACTTCTTCATCGCGGCGAATGTATCGGGCGTATCGATGAAGGCGAGCCTGAAATGATCACAAGGATTTCCGACTCGCCGAATGGCCTGATTTTCGCTAGACCAACGGCCATGCAGGGCGCGAAACACGAGGTGCAACGCAAGACCATTGAGGAACGGCAGCAAATGGATGAACTGTCGCGTATTCGCCATTCCTGCGCCCATGTACTGGCCACTGCCGTGTTGCGCCTGTGGCCGGAGGCCAAATTGGATATTGGCCCGCCCACCGAGGAAGGGTTTTATTACGACTTCGATCTCGAGCATCGCTTCAGTCCGGAAGATTTCGAGAAAATCGAGACGGAAATGAAAAAGGTCGTTAAAGAAAATCAGACCTTTGATT
>JAYQQG010000052.1:0-5880 GCA_038145765.1 Verrucomicrobiales bacterium | reverse complement strand
ACCTTTGAATTCTCTGAAAAAACCCGGGAAGAAGCAAAAGACTACTACCAATCCATCAATCAGCCATTCAAATTGGAGCGGATTGATGACATCCCGGAAGGAGAACAAATCACATTCTACCAGAACGGCGAATTTGTAGACCTCTGTGCCGGTCCGCATGTGCCACGCACCGGCAACGTCAAGGCATTTAAACTGTTGCGCGTTGCGGCGGCCTACTACCGCGGCAACGAAAACAACCCCCAACTTCAGCGCATTTACGGCACGGCATTTAAAAATAAAACCCAACTCACCGAATGGCTGGAGGCCCAAGAAGAAGCCAAGAAACGGGACCACCGAAAGATTGGCCGTGAGCAAGGCCTGTACACCCTTTCGTCAACTGTTGGCCAAGGCCTTGTACTTTGGATGCCCAAAGGCGGCATCGTACGGACGGAGCTGCAAAACTTCATGCAGGGCGAGCTATTGCAGCGCGGTTACAACCCGGTCTTCACACCGCACATTGGCAGTATAGAGCTGTACAAACAATCCGGACACTTCCCTTATTACAAGGAGAGCCAGTATCCTACGATTAAGGCTGACGCAGAAGAGGAATATCTCCTCAAGCCGATGAACTGCCCGCATCATATCCAGATTTTTGCGGCAGAAAAGCACAGCTACCGAGAACTCCCCATACGCTTAGCGGAATTTGGCACGGTCTATCGCTACGAACAAAGCGGCGAACTCAGCGGCATGACTCGAGTGCGCGGGCTCACACAGGATGACGCCCACTTGTTTTGTACGCAGGAACAGGTGGAAGGCGAAATCCGCGATACCGTGGATCTCACACTCAAGACCCTTCGAACTTTGGGACTAAACGATTACCGCGTACAGGTGAGTCTACGTGATCCGAATAGTGACAAGTATACCGGAGATCCCGCCAATTGGGATGCCGCTGAGGAAACCCTTCGGCGCGTGGCGAGGGACATGGATATTGTCCACGAAAATGTCCCTGGCGAAGCCGCTTTTTACGGCCCTAAACTGGATTTCATGGTCAAGGACTGCCTCGGCCGCGAATGGCAACTCGGCACGGTTCAACTCGATTACAACCTTCCCGAGCGGTTCAACCTCCAATACATCGGCGCAGACAACGCACCCCATCGCCCGGTGATGATCCACCGCGCGCCTTTTGGTAGTTTTGAGCGGTTTATGGGAATATTAATTGAGCATTTTGCGGGCAATTTCCCACTGTGGTTGGCCCCGGAACAGGTACGTGTCCTGCCAATCACCGATCGCCAAAACGCCTATGCTGAGCAGATTCTGTCCGACCTTAAAGCCGCCGGTATTCGAGCCCAAGCCGATCTATCCGGAGATAAAATAGGCGGCAAAATTCGCGCCGCTGAAACCGCGAAAGTCCACACGATGTTGGTGATTGGCCAAAAAGAACAGGAAGCCAACGCGGTTTCCGTGCGAATCCATGGTCAAGGCGATCAGGGCGTGAAGCCGATTGCAGAAGCATTAGCGGGCCTAAATCTCGCCATTGGGGATCGCACCTTGTAAAATCCATGAAATATGGGCTTGCCAGCCGAAATCCGGCTGTTATCTTCCGTGGCCCTTAAACGGAGTCCAACAATGGCCAGAGTTTGCAAAATCACAGGAAAGCGTCCCTTTGTGGGAGGCAGCATCAGCCGCAGCGGTAAGGCGAAGAAAGAAGGCGGTATTGGCCGGCACGTGACCAAGGTTAATAAACGCATTTTCGCCCCTAACCTGCAGCGCGTAAAGATCATTGATGAAAACGGCACCGTGAAATATGTCCGTGTGGCCGCCAGCGCCATTAAGAAAGGGCTCATCACCAAGGCTCCCAAGCGCAACTGGAAACCGGATCAAGCCTAACAAAATAAAACGAATTTGAGCAACGCGACTGATTTCAGTCGCGTTTTTTATTTGCCCTTCATCGCGTGCATCGTGGCCCGCCTGAGATCACGATCCGATTCACGTTTTTTGATCGTGTCCCGCTTATCCACATGACTTTTGCCGCGCCCCACTCCGACGAGCACCTTCACACGCCCGTTTTTCCAGTACAATTTTAATGGAATCAACGCCAACCCCTTGGCCTGGGTGAGGCCCTGCAGGCGGTCAATCTCCTTTCGATGCAGCAATAATTTTCTTGGAACCATTGGGCGATGGTTATGCACATTGCCATGGGAATATTCGTCGATATGAAAATTATGCAGCCACGCCTGTCCATCCGCCTCAACACGGGCGAACGATTCCCGTAATTGGCCTTTGCCGGCCCGGAGCGACTTCACCTCAGTGCCTCGTAACACCAAACCAGCCTCCAGCGTTTCAAGGATTTCGTAATCCCGTCGCGCCTTGGAATTTTTGAGGACTTCATCACTCATCACAAAAAAACCAGAAGGTCGCCCTTCTGGTCACAAAAGCTTCTGCTCGAAGCCCGTTATTACTTCCGGGTCTTGGCTGTCAGGATTTCACTGGCAACCGGATCGGTCAACTCATAGTCCATCTTGCCATCCACCAGTTCAGTCAGGGCCAAATCCGCGGCCCCCAGCAATGGGGCATCCAACAACGGCCGATCGCCGCTATTCAACTGCCGCACACGTGTGGAAATGATATTGACCAGCACATTCGGATTGCCAATCTGTTCACCCGCTTCATTGCAAAGTTCTGCATTCATCGTAAAAGCGCGTGAAAATAGCCCGCTGGCCGCCAAACGCAACCCCAAAATCCCCTCTTGCCCTCACCGACTGTGCCCGTTAGAAACCTCGCGTGCCATCTACTGTCGCATTTGATCTCAAACTTTACGCCCGCAAACGGGCAAAAATGATCGATCAGGCACTGAATCAATGGATCCCCTCTGCCCGCACCAAGCCGGCCACCATCCATCAAGCCATGCGGCACAGCCTGTTTGCCGGTGGTAAACGCGTCCGCCCCATACTGGCTCTGGCGGCTGCGGAAGCCTGTGGAGGCCGGGAACAGGACGCCATGCCGCTCGCCTGCGCTGTGGAATGCATCCACACATATTCCCTGATTCATGATGATCTGCCTGCGTTGGACAATGATGATTACCGCCGCGGCCGCCCCACCAGCCACAAGGTTTTCGGCGAGGGAATCGCCGTCTTGGCCGGAGATGCTTTGCTCACTCAAGCTTTTGAATTAGTTGCACAAGCCAAACCCACCAAACGATATCCCGTCCGCGACATGGTGATGGATGTGGCCAAAACCAGCGGCTCATTGCAACTCATTGGCGGCCAAGTTGCCGATCTCGAGGGTGAAGGGAAAAAGCTAACCCGCAAAAGCCTGCAATATATCCATGAACGTAAAACCAGTGCCTTGCTGACCTGCTCTGCGCGACTGGGCGGCATGAGCGCCAACTGCACGCCAAGACAATTACAGGCGCTCACCGATTTCGGCTATCACATCGGACTTGCGTTTCAGGTCATTGACGACATCCTTGACGTCACTCAAACCACCGAACAACTTGGCAAAACCGCGGGTAAAGACATCGCGACAGACAAGGCGACTTACCCCGCGATCGTCGGCCTTAAACAATCCGAACGCATCGCCGAGGAACTCACCGGCAAGGCATTTGCAGCACTCAAGCCTTTCAAAGGCAAGGCTGTCGCACTTGAGGCCATGGCCGACTATTTGCTTAAGCGTAAAAATTAAAGGCCCAGTGCCTTAAATCGGGTGTTGATGTGTCGCTGGTGAAATTCAACTGAGCAAAGGCTTTCCAGTTCGCCTTTCTTGAAATGCTTCGAAACTTCGGGATCCGCCATGAGTTGTTCAAGGAAATCGGCGTCATCGCGTCCTGCATGTTTGACAGCCCAAGTGTCCATGGCGTTGCGTTGCACGAGTGCATACGCATCCTCGCGCGTTAGGCCTTTGCGAATCAGGGCGAGTAAGACGGTTTGGCTGTTCCACATGCCTAGGCTGATTCCCAAGTTTTTCTTCATGTTTTTGGGATACACATTCAGGCCGTCCATCATCTTCTGCAGCAGGGCGAACATATAGTTCAACAGCGTGCATGAATCCGGGAAAATCACGCGCTCCACGCTACTGTGTGAGATATCCCGTTCGTGCCAAAGCGCCACATTCTCCATGGCCGCCAATGCGTTACCGCGCAGCACACGTGACAGGCCGGTGATTCGTTCCCAGGTAATGGGGTTCCGTTTATGCGGCATGGCGCTACTCCCCTTCTGGCCTTTCGTGAACGGCTCTTCCGCCTCAAGGACTTCAGTGCGCTGCAGATGTCGGAATTCCACCGCCCATCGCTCCATGCTCGCGCCCACCACCGCTATGGCATTGAGGAATTCCGCATGATTATCCCTTTGGATCACCTGCGTGGCCATCGGAGCCGGCTTGAGCCCCAGCTTGCGGCAAACATAATTCTCCACGCGGGGTGGCAAGTGGGCGTTGGTTCCGACTGCCCCGGACAATTTACCCTGGGAAGCCACCTCACGGGCGCGCTCCAGCCGGGTCAGTGCCCGGCCAAATTCATCATACATCAAGGCCATCTTGAGCCCGAAAGTCGTTGGTTCAGCCTGAATGCCATGACTGCGCCCGATACATGGCGTAAACTTGTGTTTACGCGCCTGCTTGGCGATGGCTTTGCGCACCTTTTTGACATCCTTGATCAACAATTCGGCGCTCTGCTTCATCTGCACAGCGAAGGCAGTGTCCACAATGTCGCTTGAGGTGAGTCCGAAATGCAGCCAGCGACTGGCCTTATGGTTAATCTTTTCGGCTACTGCTGTGGTAAACCCAATCACATCGTGATTGAGCGTGCGCTCCAGCTCTTTCTGTCGCGCCACCAGGCCAGGCAAATCAGCGAAACATTTCTTGGCCCCGGCCTTCATGCGTTTGAAGTCCGCCGGCGACACAATGCCCTCCTTGACTAGCGCCTCACTGGCGTGAATCTCAATCTGAAGCCAAAGATCGAGTTTGTTTTCATCAGTCCATATCGCCCGCATTTCCGGGCGTGAATATCGCGGAATCATACTTGGAGACGTTACGAGGGAGGCGCGCCAGAGGTCCAGCGTTAGAAATTAACGTCCCATTTTTTTACGGGCTTGTTCGAGGATCTTGCGTTCCTTATCGGTGAGGCTGTGCATGCCCTGCTCTGAAATCTTGTCCAAAATGGGATCCACTTCGGATTCCACAAAATCGGCTTCTTCCGCTTCAACGCTGCCGGAACTCTCTCGAGAATAGGCCCGCACCTCGCCGTCAATGGTCACCACCCTGCGCTCACGACCGGACGCAAACTTCTCTTTCAAGCGATTCCACCAAGGTTCCGCCCCAGTCCATGTCCCCCCTTGAATGAAGAGCAGGATAAACAATACACCCCAAATCATCCCGCCCAAGTGGGCCCCGTGGGCGATATTAGTGCCTCCAGCTAATAGTCCCACTAAATCAATTGTGAATAACACAATTAACAAGAATTTTGCCTTCATCGTAATTGGGATTACGAACATCAGCAAAAACGTAAGTTGACGATTCCAAAGTAACATAGCAAACGCCGCAATCAGCCCCGTCACCCCCGCTGAGGCACCCACTACCCCCCCTTTTACGATAACCCAACCGTGCTCGATCACCTCAGGCACATGCCCAAAGCTGACGGGCTCAATTTCTCCCGTAAGTAAATTTTTTAGATACAGCTCTGGCAAAAAACCAACCCATACCAAGCCACAATGTAGAAGCCCCCCAAAGATCCCCGCGATCAAGTAAAGAGCAATGAATTTTGCCTTACCGAGAGATTCTTCAATTTGGCGTCCGGCAAACCAGATCATCAGGCAATTGATCAGCAGATGAAAAAAACCACCGTGGAGAAACTGAAATGTAACGAGCTTCCATAGATCAAGGTTTCGAATATCAACCGCAGTCAACGAC
>JAYQQG010000051.1:0-22372 GCA_038145765.1 Verrucomicrobiales bacterium | reverse complement strand
CCAGGATATCTCACCGGACCTCACCCCGCGCGAGGATCACAAGCCTTACGACCTTACCGCGCCTGATGGCAAAACCCAGCACGCCGCGCCGGGCACTTACATCAAGAGCGGAAAATATCCCGTGGTGACCGGTCTGGAGCATAACGAGATGGGCCATCCCAGCGGTTCCCCGCAAATGCACTTGGACATGAACGCCAAGCGCCGCCGCAAACTGCAGGCCCTTGGTCGCGCCCTCCCCAAGCCGGAAGTGTTTGGCCCGGAAGAAGGCAATGTACTGCTGGTTGGCTGGGGCAGTACTCAGGGCAGTCTGCGCGAGGCCACCGAGCGTGCGCGCAAGGCGGGCGATAGCGTGTCCGCCCTAACAATTCGTCACATCAACCCACTTCCTGAGGGCTTGGAAGAAATTTTTGCCGGCTTTAATCACGTGTATGTGGTGGAGAACAATGACGAAGGGTTGTATGGCTACGGCCAACTATGCGCACTGTTACGGGCCAAATACTGCGATCCCAAGATCGAGGGCATTAACAAGACCGACGGACTGACTTGGCGTGTGAAAGACGTGCTGGCCCGCGTGCAAGCTAAGCTGGAGGAGAAATAATTTCATGAGCGACACAGTTGAAATCGAGAGAAACCCGCTGACGAAAAAGGAACTCGCCGCCGACAAGCCCACGTGGTGCCCCGGCTGCGGTGATTTCTCCGTGTTGGCGCTGTACTTTAAGCTCCTCCAAAACCGCGGTCTGCATCACGAGAAGTTTGCCACGGTGGCCGGTATCGGCTGCAGCAGCCGGTTCCCTTACTTCGTGCAGGCGCACGGCGCGCATTACATTCATGGCCGCGCCCTGCCATTTGCCACCGGCATTGCATTGAGCCGGCAGGATCTCGACGTGTTTGTCTTTGGCGGTGATGGCGATGCCTTTTCCATCGGCGGCAACCACTTCAACCACTGCGCCCGCAAAAACGTGAATCTCACCTACGTGGTGATGGATAACAACGTCTATGGTTTGACCAAGAAACAAACCTCCCCCACCAGCCCGATGGGCTTCAAGAGCAAGACCGATATGTGGGGTGCGGTGGACAAGCCCATTAACCCCATGCAGCAGGCCATCTCAGCCGGGGCCACTTTTGTCGCCCGCAGCACGCACACCAATCCCAAGCACCTGCTTTCCATGATGGAAGCCGCCATGGATCACAAAGGGTTCGCCTTCATTGAGTGCCTCAGCGAATGCACGGAATTTTACGACGGCGCCTTTGACTCCAGCAACCCGCGCAAGGGCGGGGAGTTCAAGGAAGTGCCCGAGGACCATGATCCCACGGATGAAAATGCCGCCTACGCGTTGGCCGAAGAACTCGTGCCGGGCCACTTTGGTGTGTTTTACCAGATCAGCCGCCCGTCCAAACAAGATAAGGAAGCCGAGGTCAACGCCAAGTTCCTCGAGCGGACCAAGGGACTTGAGGACTGGGAGATCCTCCAGCAAAACTTCGATAAAATGAAGTAACGCAACAGTTTCAGGGAATCATTCGGCGGACGGAGGTCCGCCTTTTTTATTGGAGCCCGAAGTACACGCCACCCAGAATCGCGCCGGCGAGCAACCCGGCGAGGACGTCGTCCATGGTCACGCCCCAGCCTTTGTGAAACGATTGCGCGCGATCAATCGGGCCGGGTTTCCAGATATCGAATAAACGAAACAGGCCGAACCCGGTCACCGCCCAGATCCATACCTGCGGCAGTTCCCAAACGTCCTGCAAGGTCGGCATGCCGTCGCCGTGAAAGGTCATCAGCGCGAACACCCCGAGATAACACATGGGCACAGCGATGATTTCATCAAACACCACCTCTCCCGGATCTTCCCGATCCAGAATGCGTTCGGCCTCACCGCAAACCCAAGCCGAAATCGGCACCAGCACCACGCACCCCGTCAGGTAAATCCAGAAATTACCAGGCCATAACAACAACGCCGTGAGAGGAAATCCGCCCAGCGTTCCCACCGTGCCCGGTGCCTTGGGAGCAAGACCCAGACCACCACCGCGGGCGAGCAGGAGAATCAGACGATCCATGATTTACATGTCCTTCAGGTACAGGTCGCGATTTTGCCAGAGATAATGCGCCCCGGAAACCAGTGTGAGCCCCACCGCGCCCCAGGTGGCGATGAGTGTGAACCAAATGCTCCAAGGCCAGCCGGCGATTTCTGCGCCGAAGAATTTCACCCACCCATCGCCCCATCCCGGGTAACTGACGATCACCAGCATGGAGATGACGGCGACGAATTGAAAATTGGTCTTCCTTTTGCCGATGTTTTCCGCGGGCAACACCACCTGCTTATTGGCGGCCAACAGGCGCAGGCCGGTAATCGCCAATTCGCGCGCCACGATCACGATCACCATCCATGCCGGCATTAACAAATCCAAGCCCGGCGCCGCCAATGCCTCAGGTAGTTGATAGGAACCCAGTTGTGTTTTCGGATTAATCTCCATGCCCACTAATAGAATGAAACCGGCACACACCAGTACCTTGTCGGCCAGCGGGTCCATTAACGCTCCGAAATCGGTCTGCAGCCCGTGCTTCCGCGCAAGATAACCGTCTAGAATATCGGTCATGCCGCCGATGAAAAAGAGCAGCGCCGCCCATGAGGTGTGATAAGGCAATGTATCCCAAAGCATCACCACTACGAACACGATAGTGATCGCAAAGCGCGAGGTCGTCAGTTGGTTCGGCAGGTTCATCGACTAAAGCGGCTCGGCAATGAGATCATAATCCGTATGACCGATCACGCGAACCCACGAAAAGTCGCCCAAGGGCAGCCTTCCCGTCACATACACGCGTCCGTCGATATCCGGGGCATCGGCTTCCCCGCGCGCCATGGTGTACTCTCCGGCGGCAAGTTTGGTGTTCTTGCGATTGGTGTCCCGGATGAGCCCGTGTTCCCATGATCTCACATCCGCACCCTTCAAATCCGCATCGGTCGCGAGCTTCTCCGCGAGCACATTCAGTTTTTTCCCGATCAACGCTTTGCCTTGGGCTCGGGCAATCTTGCGCTGCACAGCCATCGCCTCGGCACAGCGGGCATCCTTCACGTCCGCAGCAATCTGCCCGCGCATGCCGCCGGCGCGCGTGCCGTCTTCCTTGGAGTAGGAAAAGACTCCCAACCGCTCGAACCGGGTTTGACGAATGAATTCAAGCAATGTGTCGAATCGTTTGTCCGTCTCGCCCGGAAACCCCACAATGAAGGTTGTGCGAATGGCGATCCCCGGCACACCTTCCCGGATGCGCGCGATGAGGTCGCGGATATACTGGCCATCCGTCTCCCGCCGCATGCGCTCCAGCATGGTGTCGTGGATGTGCTGCAGGGGCATGTCCACATAACGCGCCACCTTCGGGCATTCGGCGATGGTTTGGATCAATTCATCCGTCCAATGCGCCGGATGCGTGTAGAGGAGGCGAATCCAAAAATCACCCGGGATGGCGTTCAACTCGCGCAACAGGGAACACAGTGTCGCCGCATCCTCCGGCAAATCCGCATTGGCGCGTGCAAATTTTTCGGGCGACGAAATCGTGCGCCGATGCCCCGGACGCAGGTCCATGCCATAGTAGGTGGAATCCTGCGAAATCAGATTCAGTTCCTTCACGCCCTGCGCAATCAACGCCTTGGCCTCCGCCACAATATCCGCTTGATGCC
This sequence comes from Verrucomicrobiales bacterium, assembly GCA_038145765.1. Classification (GTDB taxonomy): domain Bacteria; phylum Verrucomicrobiota; class Verrucomicrobiia; order Limisphaerales; family UBA1100; genus UBA1100. The sequence goes on along the minus strand of JAYQQG010000051.1, from coordinate 18,698 downwards.
GGCTCCGGTGGCTGCCGCGCATCCGCGGAATAATGCAAAAACTGCAGGGATGATTGCAGCCCTCGGCAATCTTCACATAAGCAAAATGTTGCGGGGTGAGCCGGAAACGCGGAGTCTCCACATCGGGCACGTACTGCGGCCGCACATTGATCTCAGTCTTGGGGGCGGCCGGCGTTTTCTTCTTGGGCGCGGTCGCCATATCCGCCGGCTGGGCCGCTCGATGCTCCATCGCTTCGCGGACAATGCGGGACACATCGGCGATCTGGTCCACTCCCATGAAGGCATCCACCTCGGGCATGAGCTTGGGCAGTTCCTTGCGAAACCGCTGTGGCAAACAACCGGACACGATGAGTGCCTGCCCAGGTTGCTGTACCGAACGTAATTCGGAGGATTCGAGGATCGTATCAACGCTTTCCTCTTGTGCGGAGTCGATAAAGGAACAGGTGTTGACGATCAACGCATCGGCCTCGGCTGGCTCGTTGGTGATCTCCATGCCGTCAGCCATCAATGAGCCCAGCATGACCTCGGCATCAACCAGGTTTTTGGCGCACCCCAGCGATATCATCCCCACACGCGTGGGAGCAGTCGATTGGGTTGGCGCATTGTTGGGCACGGGCGCGCTAGAATAGGGTGCGCGCGGTGAAAATCAAGACCCCGCCCCCGTGGAGGCTGGAGCATTGGTGATGACAGGCAGTTGATCCTCATCACCGGGCACGGGCGCGTCATTGAGACCGGAGCCCAAGCCCTCAAGGTGATCACGCGTCTGATAATCCCGCCAATAATGCGCGGCAAAAAAGCCGCCCACAGCCAGGGCAACCACCAGAAAGATCGGGATCACCGCACGCCATTTCACACCGGAAAAATGGAGCATCAGTCCATCGATTACTCCCGACCGCAGCGGCGCGCCCCCATCGGCACGGGTAGATTCCGGTTTGGCTTGGCCCAACTCCACATCCAAGTCCTTCAGCAACGCCTCCGGATCCAGCTTCAATAGCATGGCGTAGTTCCGCACAAAACCACGCAGGTAAACAGGCGCAGCAAAGATCGTCCAGTCGCCGCTCTCCAGCGCCTGAACCTGATCGGTTTTCATCTTCGTCTGATCCACCACCTCAGGGATGGTCATCCCCTTGGATTCACGGGCCTGACGTAATTGATCGCCAACAGATGCCACGGGCCGAAATTAGAATTCCGGCCAATGGATCCGATCAAAAGTTATCCCAATTATTCTGTGAACAGCCCCAGATGCAGCGTTTACAAAAGCCGCTGCTTTTCGCTAGGGTGCAGCCTGCGCCATGAGCAAGGCTACCTTTCAGGCACTGGGCACGGGGGACGGCTGGGCCGGCGATCGCCGGGGGCATTCGGCGTTCCTCTTTACGCTGGGTGACAGCACGCTCTTGCTGGATTGCGGCGAGCCGGTCAGCCGACGTCTGCGAGCGGCCGGGGTGCAGCCGGATGATCTCGACGGGATCGTGCTGAGCCATTTGCACTGTGATCATGTGGGCGGCATTTTCATGCTCATGCAGGGGTTTTGGCTGGATCAACGCACGCGCGATCTCACCGTGCATCTGCCGGCCGAAGGCGTGGAGCCCGTGCGCCGCATGTTGAATGCGGCCTACATCTTTGAGGAATTGATGGCGTACTCGCTGGAGTTTTCCCCGATGCAAGCCCGACAATCCTTTTCCGTTGGCGGCATCACAGTGACACCTTTTCCCACGACCCATTTGGATCAACTCAAGGCCAGCTTCGGCGAGAAATACCCGGCGGCGTTTGAGGCGTTTAGCTTTGTGTTGGAAACCGCAAACACGCGCATTGCGCACTCGGCGGATATCGGGGCTTTGATGGATCTGGAATCGATCCTCATGAAACCTGTGGATTTACTGGTGTGCGAATTGGCGCACGTGGAGCCGGATGCATTGTTTGCGTACCTGAAGGAAAAACCCATTGGCCAAGTGGCGTTCACCCATCTCTCGCGACCGTATCGGGCGGATCTGGAAGGGTTGAAAGCCAAAGCCGCTGAGGCGTTAGTGGATTTGCCGCACACGTTTCTGAACGACGGCGACGTGATCGAGCTTTGATCCCAGTCTAGCGACGGGATTGCATCAAGATGGTATCCTTCTTGTGCCGTTCATTGTCGGCGCGAATGCGGTCGGCCATTTTTTTGGCCATTTCCACCAGGAACGGCACGACGACTTCCGGTTGTTTATCAACCATCCGCTGCATCACATCCAGGCTCAGTCGCAGCATCACGCCATCACTATTGGCCACGATATCGGCCGAGCGTTTGGCGTCATCAAAGAGCGACATCTCGCCAAACATCTCACCGGCGCCCAGCGTCACCAGCACATCCTCCCGGCCACTGATCATTTTACGCACGCGCACCACGCCCTCAAGCACCAGATACAACGCACCTCCGGGATCGCCTTCCTGCACCAAGTTTTCAAACTTGGCAAACTTTTGCACCTCCATGCACTGGGCAAACCGGCCCCGCTGGCGATCGGTCATGTTTTTGAAAATCTCCACCTGCTGCAAGGTGCCAACGGGCACACCCGGGATCAGCGGGTCCACGGAAGCGTTGATGGTACCCGGCTCCAGCATGCCATCAACTTCCTGAAAGTGCAGTCCGAGTTCCGGCAAATCCGCCGCGCGGGCCCAGCTATCGGATTGCTCTGTAAACACCCAATTATCCCGTGCCACCCGCGCCTCGCGGACCCACTGGGAAAGCAATGGAAAATCAATCGGACCGTATACCACATCGTCGGCCGCCCAAACCTTGTAGCTGCGCTGGATATTCGGCAGGTCTGCCATGACGACTAAAATAGGGTGGATCGCTGCAAACTGCCAGCGAATTACGCATTGGTATGCATCATCTGCCCGCGGCCATCGGCGCCCGTGCCGTCCAGATCAATCAGAATCTCACGCGGTTCGTTGCCCATGGCGGGGCCCACAATACCGCGGTCCTCAAGCTCATCCATCAGACGCGCGGCGCGGTTATAGCCAAGGCGCAGGCGGCGTTGCAGCTTGGACACACTGGCCTTTTGCTCGCTTCGAATGACTTCGATACATTGCTGGATCAACTCCTCCTCCTCGTCGCTGGGCTGCGCATCGAGCGTGGCCACAGGCTTCGAAAGTTGCTGGTGAATCTCCATCTCGTAGCTGGGTTTGCCTTGTTCGGCGATGAAATCGACGATTTGCTCGATCTCATGATCCTCCACCAACGGGCCTTGGGCCCGGATGGGTTTAGGCGCCCCGGGCGGCTGGTACAGCATATCGCCTTTGCCCAGAAGTTTCTCCGCCCCCATCTCATCGAGAATGACGCGGCTATCAATCTTGGACGCTACTTGGAAGGCAATCCGGCTCGGGATGTTGGCTTTGATGACGCCGGTAATGACCTTCACACTGGGGCGTTGCGTGGCGACGATGCAGTGGATGCCAGCCGCACGGGCCATCTGCGTAATGCGCGCAATGGCATTCTCCACCTCAGCCGGAGCGGTGAGCATCAAGTCGGCCAACTCATCGATGACCACCACGATGTAGCTGAGCTTGTCCGGGATCTCTAATTCCTGCTCGCGCGGCACAGTGATCTCCTCATCAATCTCCACGGCGAACCCTTCCTGACCGGCCTCCACGCGATCGCCGCCACCCCCAAAGAGCGGCAGTTCCGGTTCAGCCTCGGTCTGGGGTTTCTTGGGCGAACGTTTGTTGAAGGAGTGAATGTTTTTCACATTTTCCTGCGCGAAAATTTTGTAGCGCTTCTCCATTTCCTGAACGACCCAGCGCAGGGCAAGAATCACCTTTTTGGGATCGGTCACCACAGGTACCACGAGATGCGGCAGCTTATTGTACATCTGCAGCTCGACCACCTTGGGATCAATCATGACCAGCCGCATCTCGTCCGGTGAAAATTTGTACAGCAACGAGGCAATGATGCTGTTCATGCACACGCTCTTGCCCGCGCCGGTGGCACCGGCAATCAGCAGGTGCGGCATTTCGGCCAGATCGGCAATCATCGGCTTGCCATACACATCCTTGCCGAGTGCCACAGGAATCTTCGCCTTGCTCTTCTTCCATTCGTCACTCTCGAGCAGGTCGCGCATGATGACCTTGGTTTTCACGCGATTGGGCACTTCCACCCCCACGGTACTCTTGCCGGGCACCGGGGCGAGGATGTTGATGCGCTCGGCCTCCAAGGCGGCGGTGATGTTGTTGGCGTAGGTGGTGATCTTCTCCATCTTCACCCCGGCTGCCGGATGCAGCTCGAACCGCGTGATGGTCGGTCCTTTGGTGATGTCACCCAACGTGACTTCCACGCCGAATTGCTGGAGCGTTTTCTGAATGGTGATCGCCTGCGCCTTGAGTTCTTCGGTGGCATCCACCGGGGCGGCGTTATATTCCGGTGCCTGCAGGAAACTGGCCGGTGGTAGATTATAATTCTCAATCATCGGCCCGCGATCCACCCGTGTGGCCTTGGGCTTTTTCTTCTGTTGCTGCAATGGTCCCGTACTGGAAACGGGCGCAGCGATGTGGACAGACGACTCCGTGCCATCGTCCGCAACCTCTTCTCCCAGAATATCTTTTGCCGTTGCCGTGGGCACACTGGACTCGGGTTCGTCGCTTTCCAGCGCGTCCGGCGGCAATACGGTTTCCTCTTGAGCGGGATCTGCCGGCTCGATGATTTGAGTTTCATCCAGTTCCTCGGCCCCGGTTTTAAGCGTGTAAATTTCCACGCGTTGATCCACGCCTTCCAAAGCAAATTCGCCGAGTAATCGCACTTCGTATTCCGGCTGGCTGAGGAGATCCTGCTGAATCTTTTCGGAGACCGCCACTCCACCGATCGGCGCGTAAGGCTCGATCCGGGACGCAATGTTGACGCCGTCCCCGAGCACATCTTTCCCATCCCGCACAATGTCGCCTTGATGAATGCCGATGCGGAGATCGAGGTGCGCCTGCCCACGCACTTTTTCCTGAATGGCCAATGCACAATCCACGGCGTTCAGTGAGCTGGTAAAACTGAGCAATAATCCGTCGCCAATTTCCTTAAGCCATTCGCCTTCGTATTGTTTCACGATCGGCTTGAGCAGCCGGCGTTGTTTGCGGATGAGTTTCAGGGCCTCTTTTTCATCGTGATTGGCCAAACGACTGTAGCCCGCAATATCGGTAAACATGATGGCAGCCAACTGGCGTTTGGCAGAAGTGTCATCATCATCCGATGAATCCACCTCAGCAGCTTGGGCGGTTTGAGCACCGGGCTGGCTGAGGTCAATAATGCGCGGATCCTCCTGCTGCACAGCCGCCACTGTTTCCTCGGCGGCTTGGGCCGTTTGCTTCACCTGCGTCTGCGTAGCTTCCAGTTTGCGCTGGAGTTCCTCCAGTTCCTTCAGGCGCTGGCTGAGTTCATCCTCCTTTTGGGTCAGCGCCACTTCCTCCTCGGCCAACGGCGAAGAGCGATCAATGCGGCGCAGTTTCCATTTCTGCCACATTTCCTTAGCCCAATCCTTGAGTTGGAAATCGGTAATGTACAACAGACTCACGGCATACACCGCAAGCAGGATTACCGTGGCGCCAGCCGTACCGACATGCTGGAATATGGACTTGTTGAGCAGCATTCCAACATAGCCGCCGCCATCCACGGTATTCAACTGGGCAGCCAAATTGCCAAACAGATTCGGGTATAAACTCAGGCCGGCGGATCCGGCGAGGATCATGGCAATGGCCCAAGGCCAACGCCGGCGCAGGCCTTCCAGTTTGTTGATGAGGAACCCGAATGCAAACACCAGCGTGAGCGGGGGCAGCAGGTACGCGGCCACGCCGAGCGCAAGGAAACAGCCTTGGGCCAGCCACGCCCCGATCAAACCCACGAGGTTATGCCGGGGATCGTTAATCTCCGTGCCATTGAACGACAAATCTCCTTTGTCGTACGAGAATAGGGCCAACAGGAACAGGATGGCCAAAGCAAACAGGCCGATACCCAGAACCTCATTGGCGCCTCCCTGAGTTGTGTCCTTTTGGGGAGCCTCCTTGCGCGCCATCCGTGCGGAGAGTACAGCAGAAACGGGCTGTTGATTAAAGCTCAAACTAACTCAGACCGGCACGGGGTAGCTTCAGTTTGGGTTCCAAAATTGAATTCCCCACGTTAACATGTTATCTCCATCCTTTCGTGGAAAACCCGCTGCCCAACATTCCTAATCCGTGGAAAATCTTTCGTGAAGACCTCAAACGGGTACGCGACAAGGAGAGCCGCGAAGTGCTGCCCAAGCGCTGGATGCGTGTGGCGCGATTCGTCCTGTTGGCCTACCGCAAATTTGACGAGGAACGCTGCTACATGCGGGCCGCCGCATTGGCCTTCAATTCCCTGCTCGCATTAGTGCCTGTCCTTGCGTTGGCAGCAGCTATAACCTCGGCTGCCACGGAGGATGACAGGCAATCTGTCCAGCGCTTTGTCGGCAAGGTGATCGTCAGCGTGCTGCCGGCCTCCACCAGCCAGAACGATGCGGCGGTCGCTCAGCGGATTCAGGAGATTCGCGACCAATTGGAAAAGAATATCATTCATTTCATCAACAACCTCGCTAGTCAAATTCGCTTTGATAAGACGGGAGTGCTTTCGGCCATGGTGTTTGTCTATCTCGGCCTATTGGTGGTCATGCAACTAGAAGACACGTTTAACGACCTGTTCAGCATCCGGCGGTCCCGTGTGTGGTATGCGCAGATCCTCAAGTTCTCCCTCCCGTTGATTCTGGGCCCCGGCTGCATCATTATGGCCTTGGCGTTGACCCATGGTGGAGTATTCGACGACCTAAGCCGGCAACTCCAAAGTCTGGGAAGTTTCATCAACACGCTCGTCCCGATGGTATTGGCCATGGCCGGGCTCACGTTTCTCTATAAACTCATTCCAAATATGGTGGTTTCCTGGAGCGCCGCAGCGTGGGGCGGGCTGGTAGCCGGCATCCTTTGGCAGCTCAACCACGTGCTCAGCGCCATGTATGTGTCGCATGTGCTGATGAAAAATGATCTGTATGCCAAAACCTACGGCGGCAGCCTCGGATTGTTGCCGGTGTTTATGTTGGCGGTTTATTTCACTTGGCTAATTATTCTCTACGGTGCGCTGGTGGCTGCGCGAGTGCAGTATCATTCCACGCCATTGACCGAAAGTGTGACAGATAAAGACGCCGAACCGGAGAAGCCCGTTGAAGCCCAAACGATCTAACCCCAAAAAAATCGTCGCGCTGATCGCCGCCCTCAACGCCGCCGTTTGGCTAGGCGGTTCGGTATTTTTCACCTTTGTTGCCGGCCCTGCGTTCTTTAGCCCGGAGTTGGAGTCCATACTACCGAAACCTGAAAATGGCATTGCCGCGCGCTATTTGATCGGCAAATTCACCGCATTCCAAATCGCCTGCGCCTGCATCGCGTTGATCACCATGGTTCTGGGGTGGCGCTGGAACGTGCGCCGGTTTCAAAAAATGCAGGCGCTGGTTTTGGGTACAGTGATTCTTCTGATCGTATGCAGCATGGTGTTCCTGACCCCAAAACTCGATGCCCTGCATCAGTTAAAGTATGCCGGTTACTTCGGGCTTACTGCTGCGCCTGAAGTGCAGGAAAATGCCGCCACCCAATTCGGGCCATTACATGGCCTGTCGCAGGTAGGTAACCTCTTGGTGCTGATCGGGCTGTTCGCCCAGTTTATTATAACATGGCGATTAGCCACGGAGTTGAACGAGCAGGGTTCAAAACAAGCCTGAGCCCTAGACCATCGGTTCCGCAGTCACTTTGGGGGCATCGTTCCATAACCCCTCCAAGTCGTACTCATCGCGGATGTCCTTGATCATCACGTGCACGATCACGTCGAAGTAATCCAACACCACCCACTTGTTATTTCGCACCCCCTCGGGTTTTCCCACCGCAACACCGTGTTTGAGCTTGATGCTGTCGGCCACCTCATTCCAGATCGCGCGCACATGCGGCTCGCTGGTACCCGAAGCAATCACAAAATAATCGGTGATACTCGACACCTCACGCACGTCGAGGATGATTACATCCTCGGCCTTTTTATCCTCAGCATACGCGCGGCATGCCTCTGCCAGTTCCAGTCCCTGCATTAGTTCTCCGAGTAAATCTGCATCGAATTTAACAATTGCGCAACCGTTGGCGGCACATAATCCGCCACCGATTCGCCGTTCCGCAATCGAACACGCAATTCACTGGCGGAGATGGCCATCGGTTCCCCCCGCAAATAGCGTCCGCGAAACGGTTTGGGAAACAGCTCTTCCGCCGTGCCCGGCCGAGGCACTACCACAAAGGTGACCATTGCCGCAAGTGCCTCCGCCTCGCGCCATTGAGGCAGGGTCGCCACATGATCGGCACCGATCAGGCAATACAACGTGGTGCCGGCAAACCGGGCCTCCACCGCACGTACGGTATCAATTGTATAGGAAACACCCGGCCGATCGAGCTCCTGCCGGTCCACTTCACATCGCGCGATTCCATCAAACGCCACCTCCAACAACGCCACGCGGTCAGCCGCCGCGGCATGGGTTTGATTCGGCTTAAACGGCGACTGGGCGGCCGGCACGATCAATAAACGGTCTAGCTCTAATTCCTTCAGTGCTGCCTGAGCCACCATCACGTGGCCGTTGTGGACCGGATCGAATGTGCCCCCAAAGATACCGATAGACCGGAGATCACTCATGCCTTGGTTTCGGTGCTCAATTCCCCCGCTTCAAGCCCATCCAACGCATTTTCCTCCAGCACACCCTTGGCCTTCGGGAAAATTTGAATCGCCTCAATGATCATCCAAATTTCCAAGGCAATAGTCGCCAACCCAATGCCGCCCAGAAGATAATCAACATGGCCTGCCTTGAGCCATCCCGGCGAGACAAACAATTGGTGCAGCATCGCCCACATCGGCATCACCAACATAAACAGCATGGGGATCGCCAGAAACCAAATCGCCCGGCCGCGCCGCCACAAATAAAAAGTGATGACCAGAAAGGACAACCCCGCGAGTAGTTGGTTGGTGGCGCCAAACAACGGCCACAAGGTCAGTCCGCCTTTGCCCGCATTGGCCAAACTCCACTCGGCACCGCCCTGAGGAATGGCTGCCATTGCCGTGGCAATCACTACGGCAAATAGGGTGGCCCCATGTTTATTTTGTAAAAGAGCGAATGGTGCCGCAGGAGCCTTGTCACTTTCGCCCACTTTACCGCCCAACGTGGCGGCGAGTTCCTGAATCACATATCGTTGCAATCGACAGGCGGTATCCAAAGTCGTCCCCGCAAAAGAAGCCACCAGCACTCCCATAAGCGCCACGGCCACCGGAGCACTCAAGCCCAATGCTTTCAGAAAATTAGCGGCACCATCCACAAAGGCTCCAACTTTTTTAGCCAAGGCCCCGGCGGCTGCCCAGTCGCCATATTGATGGGCCCATGCCGCTTGTCCCGTGAGGATTCCATGATCGGTCGCCAAGCCTAACCCCAACCCGGCTCCGCACGCGACAATGACCAATGTAGCCAAAAACCCTTCGGTCAGCATACTGCCGTAGCCCACGAAACGGGCGTCTGTTTCGTTCTTCAGTTGCTTGCTGCTCGTGCCACTGGAAACGAGACAATGAAATCCGCTGCACGCCCCACATGCGATGGTAATAAAGAGAAACGGAAAAATGACCGGCGCATTCTTTGGATTTAAATCCCAAGCCGGAGCCACCATGGTGAGTGTCTGTGTTTCACCCCCGCTCGGGGTGTATCCGATGAATGCAGCCGCCCCCAACCCCAGAACGATGAGCGCCAGAGCGGAAATGAGTTGCAGTGAGTTGATATAATCCCTCGGTTGCAGCAGCGTCCAAACCGGCAGCACGGATGCGATGTAGGAATAGCCGAGCAACACCACCACCCACGTCCAGATCGGCCAGGCAGCCAAGGTGGCGTTGAATGTTTTCAGGAACCCGGTGTCCCCGTAAATCACCGTCAGGTACATCACCCCCAAGGCAAGGAGAGACGGAACCAACAGATCAATCCCCTTGTGGTGAATCATCACCCCGATGGCCACCGCGATGGGGATTTGCACCACGCAGGGGAAGATGGCTGCCGGGTATTGCTTGAACACCGCGGCAATCACCAATCCAAAAATAGCGAGCACCACCGTGAGTGCCATGAACAACGTGAATAGGAATAGCAACCGCACGCGTTTGTTGAGGACGCGCCCGGCGATGTCGCCCACCGTTTGCCCATTGTTGCGCAGACTCACAACCAGAGCACCGAAGTCGTGCACGGCTCCTATAAAAATCGAACCAAACACGACCCATAACAATGCGGGCACCCAACCCCACATGATGGCGATGGCCGGCCCCACAATCGGACCGGTGCCGGCAATCGAGGTGAAGTGATGCCCGAAGACCACGGATTTGCTGGTGGGCACATAATCCACACCGTCCTTGAGCCTTTCACTCGGGCAAACCGCTTCGGCGGAAAGCCGAAAGATTTTACTGCCCAGCCAACGACCGTAGGTGTGATAGGCGACTAGAAAGCCGATGCCGGACAGGAGCGCGATCAAGAAAGTTTCCATGACAACAGGGCGGGCACGCTAAAGGAAATCGGGCGTAAAATCAACGCAGCGCACCGCCGAATCAAGGATGACAAAAAAAACAAAAAAACGGTTGTTAACAGGTGTGAGCAGTGTTAGTAACTAACTTTTGCCGTTGGCGCGAGCCATCAACTAATAGTTGGCCTCGCCCGTGCCAAGGAAAGGTGTGCCCCTATCGGCTCCTGGAATTGTCATGGCGAGGTGACGAGGAAACAGATTTATGTCACGACATCGTAGTTTAAAGACCGCCGGATCGGTGGGTGCGAAACGCAACGTTTTGAAGCGTTGGGAACGGGTCGCACTGCTCCGAAAACGGGGTCAGTGGAAGGAAGGCGAGCGCGTCTCCGGTTTACGGAAGACGAAGCCCGCTGAATAATCCCTTCTGAATTCTCAACTTCGATGTCCCGGGTCTTCGCCCGGATGGCGTCTTCTGTTTTCCCGGTTGGATACCGAGCGCGTATCGCCGTATCCGGAGGAACAATTGATGGTGCGCCTGCAAAAATTCTTGGCTCAGGCCGGAATCGCTTCGCGGCGAGCCAGCGAAACGATCATCCGGGAAGGCCGCGTGGAGGTAAACGGCCAACGCATCACTCAGCAAGGGGTCCAAATCGACCCGCACGCTGACGTGGTGACCATGGACGGCCGTCTGATTCAACCCCTTCGTCATCATTACGTGGCGGTACACAAGCCCCGTGGTGTTTTGTGCACCCGGAAAGACGAGCGACAGCGCGCCATTTTAGGCGACCTGCTTCCGTCGGACTGGGACCTAAAACCGGTGGGCCGATTGGACCGCGATAGTGAAGGATTGATCTTTGCCACAAACGACGGCGACTTTGCACTGCGGATCACCCATCCGCGGTACGAGCTCTCCAAGATTTACCGCGTGGATGTGGAAGGGAAGGTGACCCCCCGAACCCTCAAACAGTTCACGCGCGGCGTGGAACACCGCGGCCAAAAGCTGCGGGCCAAGAAGGCCACGCTGATCCATGCCACCGGCATTCGCAGCCAAGTGGAACTGGAATTGATCGAGGGGAAAAACCGCGAAATTCGCCGCATGTTTGAGACACAGGATCTAAAAGTTTCCCGGCTGGTCCGGGTACAGATTGGCACCGTCAAGCTAGGCGAACTGCCCATCGGTAAATGGCGAACACTGACAGCAACAGAAATACGAACACTGCAGAGGACACAATGAAATCCACCCGACTCATCATCCCTACGTTGAGCTTGGCCGCAGCCGCCCTGCTGGTGGCCCAAGGTCAACCCGAACCCTTTCCCACACCCGCCCCCCCGGCAGTCGTCCCAGTGCCGATCCCGCCGGTGCCCGCGGCTCCGACCCCGGTGACCCCGCCGCCCGTGGTCGTCCCGCCCGCCACACCCGTGCCCGCGGCACCAGCCGCCCCAACCCCTCCGGTTCCCGCGCCAGCTGCAGTTCCAGCCACACCGGCAACGACTGAAGCAGCCGCTCCCGTGCAGCCGGTCTCCGATCCCTCCATCGGCATCGGCGTAGTGAATGGCACCCGCGTGAGTGCTCGCGGACGTGCCACCATCTTCAGTTCCCTCGTGTTTCAGTTTAACAAGGATGAACCAGTTAATATCCTCGAGGAGATCAATATTGCCACGCCGCAGGCCGGTGAACCCCGCAAATGGTACCGCGTGCAGGTCCCGGCCGATGCCGGCCTATGGGTGCACTCGGATTTTCTGGAGGCTGCCAACATCCTGACGGGTGTCGATGCCGCCGGCAAACCGGTGAAGCTCAACGTCTCTGCTGTGCGCGCCACCAACCTCAATGTTCGCGGCGGCGCCGGCGAGCAGTTCCCCATCCTCGCCAAAATGCCGCACGGCTCCCAGCTTGTCCTCACGGGAGCCTCCAAAGGTAAATGGATGGAAGTTCTCGCTCCGCAAAACGCCTCAGTGTACGTCGCGGCCCAGTTCGTCACACGCCAACAAGCCAGTGTCGGTGTGGTGGAAGTGCCCCAAACCCCGATTGTGACTCCCACCCCAGTGGTTCCCGCTCCCATCCCCACCGGGCAGAACACCCCCTCGGTCACGCTCCCGATCAAGGAACTCAGCCAAGGCACGGGCCAGACTCCTGAAGGCGTGGAAGTGAAACAAAACCCTTCGGTTGCCAACCCAGCCAAGCCCGTGCCACCCACCGAAGTGGCGGTCCAACCCAAGCCCGAGGTCGTCACTCCCGCCAAGCCTGAGGCAGCCACCCCGGCCAAGCCTGTGCAAATTGCCAAAGTAAACCCCAACCTGCCTGCACCGACCCTGACCAAGCCGGCGGTTGAGAAGCCCGTGCGAGTGGTCACCCGCGAAGGTGTTGTGCGCCGCACTCTGGACATCCAATCGCCCAGCGGTTACGTGCTTGAGCATCTTGATTCAGGCAAGAAGATCAACTACCTCGTGCTGGAGGAAGAATCCGCCCTCAAGCTAAATTGGTTCGTCGGCAAAAAGGTCCTCGTCAGCGGTGAGGAAGCGATTGATGCCCGCAAGGCCAACACGCCCGTGCTCCTCGTCAGCACACTCAAGGGCGAACTCACCCAAGAGTTCATCGCCAAAATCGCAGCCGCTCGCAAAGAGGCTTTGGAAAAGGCCAAGCCGGAAGAAACCTCTCCTGAGACCCCCGAAAAATCGGAGGAGGAAAAACCCGAAGCCAACTAAGCTCCGTGGCTTCCGACAACCTGATCGATGGCCGAGCCATCGCCGATCAGATTCATGAGGAAACCCGGCGGCACGTCGAGGCCCTAAAGGGCCACGGCACGCCGCCGGGCCTCGTCTTTGTCCGGGTCGGTGAAGATCCCGCATCCCGCGTTTACGTGGGCATGAAGGAAAAGGCCTGCGAACGCCTCGGCATCCAGTCCCAGACCCGCATCCTGCCCGAAGACACCACCGAGAAGGATCTCCTTAAACTCATCGGCGAACTCAATGCGGATCCCACCCTGCACGGCATCCTCGTGCAGGCCCCGTTGCCGCCGCAGATCAATGAAGCCGTCATCTTTGCCGCCGTTTCGGCCAACAAGGATGTCGATGGCTTTCATCCGCTCAACGTCGGCAAATTGCTTCTGGGCGATACCGACGGCTTTGTGCCCTGCACCCCCGCCGGCGTCCACGAACTACTCATCCGCAGCGGCGTGCACACCAGCGGGGCTGAGGTGGTTATTCTCGGCCGCGGCAATATTGTGGGCAAACCCATGGCCGCCATCCTCTGTCAGAAAGCCGAACACGCCAACGCCACCGTCACCCTGTGCCACTCGCGCAGTGCTGCAATCGGTGATCACTGTCGGCGGGCGGATATCCTCATCGCCGCCATGGGCGTCCCCGAATTTGTGAAGGCCGACATGGTGAAACCCGGTGCCGTGGTCATAGATGTCGGCGTCAACCGCGTCGCAGATGCGGCCGCCAAGAACGGCAGCCGGCTCGTCGGCGATGTGGATTTTTCCGCGGTGCAACCCATCGCCGGCCGCATCACTCCCAATCCCGGCGGCGTCGGTCCCATGACCATTGCCATGCTGCTGCGCAACACGGTCCAGGCCGCCGCCCGCGCCAACGGCATTCAGCTCGATCTCACAATCCCATCCGAATCTTAACCCATGTCAGATACCCGCATTCTCCCCGATCTCCAGTGCTCTGTGCTCTGTGAGGAAATCCGCCAGGAAGCCAATGGTAATCCCATGCTGATTGGCGTGCTCACGCAATTGATCGTGCCGCAATTACCGGTCACCGCCTACAAGATCGTCTGTTTCAACCGCTGGACGGCCGGGGTTGGGGAATTTGTTGAGCACGTCAAAATCGTTCCCCCGGACGGTTCCACCACGTTGTGCGAAAACAAAATGAAATATGGCTTGGACAAGCCGGACAACATTCGGACCAACGTCCATCTTTTCGGAAATGTGGAGTTCAAGGAAGCCGGAGTCTACCATGTAGAAGTTTGTGTGGATGACGTGCTCAAACTGCGTTACCCCTTCCCTGTGCTGCTCATGCCTCCCTCAAAAAACCCGCAACAACCGCCGGCTGAAGCCGCGGGCAATTGAGCCGATACCCGATGGAGCCGGAAGATTCCGTACCCCCTACCGAGCCCCCGGCCATTCAGGGTGATGCGGTGGGGGAGGAACCCAGTCCGCAACCCGCCGGCTTTCCCCTCAGCTTTTCCGGGGTCGCCTCCTTTGCCGCCACCGGTTGGAGCCGGCTCCTGCTCTGGCAAACCGTCCTCGCCATCGCCTTGAGCGGCAGTGTCCTGCTGGTACTCGGCCAGTATTGGGCCCCGGTGATGGATGCCGCCGTTGCCCAACTTCCCGAACAAGCCGGCCTGCACAATGGCCAGCTCGAATGGCCTGCTGAACAAACCGGTGTCCTCGCCGAGAACAGTTACTTGCGCATCATCATTGATCCCACCGGCCAACAACAACACGGCCAATTGGCGGACCTACAAATTGAGTTCCGTCGCCAAACTTGGGTGCTCAGCTCGCTGCTCGGTTATCTGGATTTTCCCTATGCCGTGGATGAATTCCGTATTGAACGCGAAACCCATATCCCATGGTGGGGTTCCCGCCGGCCCTTTCTCCTGCTGGGCATCAGTGTCGCCATCGGTGCCGGCTATTGCCTTCTGACCCTGCTCTTGGGGCTCATGGGGGTATGGCCAGCCAAGACCGTTGCCTTCTTTGCCGACCGTGAAGGGGGCCTCGGCAAACTTTGGCGGCTCAGCACCGCCGCCTGGCTTCCCGCCGGGGCTTTGCTCACAATGGGCTGTCTCTGCTACGCCCTCCAGTTCCTCCCGCTCATGGGCCTGATCATCCTGGTGCCCTTACACCTGATGGTCGGCTGGGTCTTCCTCTTCTTCGCCCCGTTCTTCCTGCCTACAGTCATTCGCACCGCCGAAAATCCCTTTGATTCCCCGGAAGAAGCAGCCGCACATTTTGATGATGACCCTCCCGCGGATGAATCGGAATCCCCTGATACCAATAACCCCTTTGCCTGACTGCCGCCGCACGAATGCTCCTGTTCACAAGTGCCGATTGCCAGTGGCCGCCGGGTTCGATAGCGTCCGGTCGATGCGTGAATTTCTGGCCATTTTCATCGCGGCGTTCATGCTCGCTTGGACCGGCTGTGAACCTACCGGCGGCGCAGTAAACGCGGAGGATAAAGAACCGCATTATTTGGAAGGCCGCCGCCAAATGCAGCAGCGCGATTTCGAGGGAGCCGAACGTTCTTTTCACAAGGCGCTGGAGGCCAACCCACGTTCTTCTCTAGCGCATTTGGAAATCGGCCTGTTATATCTTTCACACAAGAATGACCCGGCCGCGGCCATTTATCATCTCAAACGGTATCTCAAGCTGAAACCCGATGCACCCAACGGGACGGAGGTGTCGGGCCAGATCGAGGCGCTCAAGGGCGACTTGGCGAAGGATATCCTCGGCACACCGCAACACGCGCCCAATTCCAGTATCCAACAATTGCGTCTGCAGCTCAATCAATTAGCGGCGGAAAACCAAGCCCTGCGACATCAGCTGCAGTCGCGGGGGATTACTCCCAATCCACGGCCAGCCACCAATACCACGGTACAATTGCCGAATCCCAACCCCGGCGGCGGCACCCCCACCGCGCCGCCGGCCACCGCTCAACGCAAGCACCAGGTGCGATCCGGTGAGAATCCCACAGCTATCGCCCGCAAATACGGTATCACATTACAGAAACTTTATGCCGCCAATCCGGGGCTGAATCCTTCCAAACTCCAGATCGGTCAGGAGTTGATTATTCCGGCTGGTGCGCAGTAGACTCCCGCGCACCCCGCCATGCAGCGCGTTATTCTGGCCATCCTATTTACTTTCTGGGCGTTTATGACCTATCGCCTTTGGCAGGTGGAGTATGCCGGCCAAAGTCTCGGGGCCGCCGTCAATATCCAGGTGGTTTGGGAAAAAATCCTGAACGCACAAGATGAAGCGCAATTGCAGGTGGTGGATGAACACCAACACCGGTTACTCGGCGCTCTGGACTGGACGCCAACGGTCGTCCGCGACACCACCGAGGGCATTAATGTGGAGGGCATGGTCAACAAAGTGCGCGAATACACGCTGGATATCAGCCGCGGTCGATTGTACGCCGCCGATTCGCGGGAGGATGTCATCTTCGATTTCCACATCAGCCTCAGCCCGTTGCCCGAACAGCAATGGACGAGTGTGCAGGTGCAATTGGAACGCGAACTTCAAGAACGCCAGTTTGAGTTTTCAGTCGACGCTCAATCGACCAACAATTTCGTGACTCTTAAAGTCAGCCTCGAAGGGATTGAACAAGAAGTGGCCGTGCCATTGGAGGATTTAAAGAAACCGGAGAAGCTGGTCGGCGCCGGGCTGAAACTGGCGGGGGTGCCGGCCTTGGCCGCCAGCGGCGCATCGTTGATGGTGAAGAATTTCCTAAACTCAAAGGACTTGAGCCATCGCCCGTTGAATTTCAAACTGGATCTCCCACGACAGGCGCATATTGACCTGTTGCCCGGTGTGCGATCGCGCATCAAAGTGTATCGCATCGACGTCCCCATCGTGGAGGGGATGCTGGTAAAAATTTATGTCAACACGCTCGGGGAAATCCTCCGCGTGGAGATTCCTGAAGTGTTGATCGATACGATTAGCAAAACCTCCAAACTCGACCTGCCGAAGTCCATTGTTCTTCGCAACCAGAACTTCTACGGCAAGTTGCGTCGTCCATAATGATTGAACTCACCAATCTTGTGAAGGAATTCGGCGATCTCACCGCCGTCGATGACCTGAGCCTCACCGTCGGTAAAGGCGAATTTTTTGCCGTACTGGGCCCGAATGCCGCCGGCAAAACGACCACCATCAAGATGCTCGTCGGGCTCATCGCGCCAACCAGTGGCACGGCCAAGATATGCGGTTACGATGTGCAGGCCGATCCGATCGAGGTGCGCAAACGCCTCGCCTACGTGCCGGACTTTCCGTTCCTGTATGACAAGCTCACGCCGTGGGAATTCCTTCGCTTTACCGGCCAGCTCTTCCATATGAATGAGGAGGATATCCAGCAGCGCACGCGCGATCTGATCCCGCGTTTCTCACTGGATCCTTATCTGCGCAAGAGCATCGAAAGTCTCTCACACGGCACCCGCCAGCGTATCGCGATTGTCTCAGCCCTCATGCATAATCCGGAAGTGTTTGTGCTGGATGAACCGATGGTCGGGCTGGATCCACATCACCAATACATCCTCAAGGAAGTGCTCAAGGAACGGGCGGCTGAAGGCATGACCGTCTTTCTCTCCACCCACCAACTCAGTGTCGCCGAGGAAGTCGCCGACCGCATCGGCATCGTGCACATGGGCAAACTGGTGGCCGTGGGCACCGAAGAAGAACTGCACAATCTCGGCGGCAAAGAAAATGCCGCGCTGGAAGCCACCTTCCTCGCCTTGACCCGTGAGGAATCCGACGTGGCCGTGCAACGCCAACTGCATCAAGGCTGATGAGCGCGAGCGATTCCGACCAGCGTGGCCCATCGCCATTCCTGCTCCTGCTCAAAGTCAACCTGCTGCAGGCTTGGCGGCGTGTCTCTCAGGCCGGCACCCGCTCGGGAACGCTGTCGTTTATGGTAGCGGTCTTCCTGATCTTTTACCCACTCATCGCCTCGGGCCTATTTTGGGCGGGGCTGCGTTATGTTTCCAAATTCCCGGGCTTGGGCGACCTGTTGATTGAGCATCTGGTATTTCTCCTATTTGCCATGTTGTTCATGCTGTTGCTGTTTTCAAACGTGGTGGTCGGCTACACTAATATGTTTCGCAATCAGGAAACTCGCTTCCTGCAAACATTACCCTTCACGCACAACCACATCTTTCAATGGAAACTGGTTGAAACCACAGTGGTCGCTTCGTGGGCATTTCTCCTGCTCATCGCACCCCTAGTGGTCGCTTACGGGATTCACCAAAAGGCGGCCTTAGGCTTCTATCTGGTCACTCCATTTTTGGTGACGTTGTTTATCATCTTACCAGCGGTGTTCGGTTGTTGGATCGCAGTGTTCATGGCGCGCTATCTGGATCGCAGTTTGTTCCAAACCACCGCTGTGCTGTTGCTGCTGGCAATCGTGTACATGGTCAAGGTGTACCTGCCACCCGAAGCGGCAAGTGAACAAACACA
>JAYQQG010000050.1:0-22918 GCA_038145765.1 Verrucomicrobiales bacterium | reverse complement strand
TAACCCCGATCAACCCGGCCGCCTCATTCAATGGCTGTATCCGCAACAGCCGGTTCACACCTGGACCGTCCCGGGCAATTGGCTCGATATTGGTTCCAAGGAGACATTGGATGCCGCCGACGCCCTGTTTCGGCAGGCCAACGCTTGATTTCGACGACATTCGGCGTAGGTTGAACTCAAGCACTGCGTGAACCCGGTCGATTCCCAAACCGAATCATTTGTCAACCAGCTCAACTGGCACACCAACCAATCCACCAAGGCATTGGGACAACTGGCGAGCGGCTCCCGTCTGCTTGCACCACAAGACAACGCCGCCGGGCTTGCCGTCGCCACCAAGCTGGAATCACAACTCCGCCTATTCGACGCCGCCGCACGTAATCTCGCCCACGCCACATCCTTCACCCAGACACAAAACGGCTACCTCGAATCCGCCCAAGCCACCCTGGATCGAATGGGCGAACTAGCCCTCCGCGCCCAAGACCCCACCCTGAATGCCGACCAGCGCGCCCTATATCAAACCGAATTTCAATCCCTCAAAGACGCCTTCAATGACACCCGCACCGCGGAATTCAATGGCCAGCCCCTGTTTGACGGGACCGCGCGCACCGTCGCCAGCAGCCCGGAGGATCTAGCCACCCTCGACGGCATCGATCTCTTCAGTGCCGAACAAAACGCCGTCACCGCCCAAGCCGCCCGGCTCGACACCCCCGCACAAGCCCAAACAACTTTGCAGGATATTCTCACTGCCGCCGGCCAACTTGCCACCCACCGCGCCAACACCGCCAGCACCTTGGCCGAACTCGAAACCGAATCCGCCCGTCTCACCACCCAAACCGAATCCACCACCGCCGCCATCCGCTATATTGCCGCTACCGATATTGCGCAATCCCTCGGCCAACTCACCCACGAACAATCCCTCACTCAAAACAACCTGTTCGCACTCAAGCAACTAACCAACAACAAAGCATACCTGTTGGATTTGTTGGGTTAAATCTAACCCACTTTTTCCCGTTCCTCGCCTCGGGCCGATTGGCACAATGGTTGCTAATGCATGGTAGATAGAAATATTTACCCGTACCCTTGAATCGTGGTTATTAACTCCAATTTTGAAGCCCAGCGAACGGCAGACTACTTGTTGAGCAGTCAAAAAAGCCTGCAAAATTCTCTCGCGCGTTTGAGTTCGGGATCAAAGATTGTTCATGTGGCCGACGACGCTGCCGGCGTAGCCGTAAGCACCCGCATGGAATCAAAACTCCGTAGGATAGAGGCGGTGATGACGGGATTAAGCACGGTCACTTCACTCACGCAAATTCAGGATGGTTATCTAAAAACCGTGACGGATGCACTGACACGAATGAGCGAATTAGCCACGTTAGCGCAGGATCAAACCAAGAACACAACCGACCGAACCCTTTACCAGAAAGAATTCAATCAACTCAATGAACTGATTTACGAAACGCAGGATAAAAAATTCACCGGCATCCATTTATTTAAAACCCTTTCCAACGACTATCAGTCTGTTTCGGTAACCATTGATGAAAACGGAGAACAGTTTACCATCCCGCCCATTGATTTTAGTGACTCGAAATTTACCGATGCGATTAAGACCCCTGGGAGCGAAAATAGCCTATCCACTGCAGCCGACGCAAAAGCGACAGCCGCGCTCATTAACACGCTTATCGATCACGCCCAACAGGAACGAACCGTGATCGGCTCCATTCAATCCCGTGTAGAATTCGCCCTATCACAACTATCCACATCCAAGGAAAACCTAAACCAGGCCAAAAGCCGCATCACCGATGTTGATATCGCCCTTGAAACAACGAAATTTGCCCGGCATCAAATTTTAGTTCAATCGGGCACTCAGATGTTACGTGAAGCAAATAATCTCCCGCAAACTGCATTGGAATTACTTAGATAAATCACTTTTAAAATCAGTTGGGGGAAGCAAAACAACCGGTCGGGCCACATGATTTGGCCCGGCCGGTTGATCCTTTGGCTGGGAATCAGCGTTTCACCACTGTCCAAAGAGTCACTAGGGCAACCGCTAGAAGGGCGCCGAGGGCGAGCATTACGAGGTAAAATTCCCTAGAAAAACGGTGTCGTGAAACCCGGCCAGTGGGAACGGGGGCAGCGCGCATTGCCGTGGGTGGCGGGGTGATAAACATCGGCTGATTCATCGCTTCCGGGGCAATGGTCTGGGCCACAACTCGCACGGATGACGGGCGAACGGCGGGATCTTTGTGCAAACAATTCAGAATCATTTCCTGCACGGCCGGAGGAGTGTCACACGGAAGATGTTGCTCGCGTAACCGGGCCTCAACGGGTTGGGGTGGCACGACCTGTAATTGATGCTGGATATCCCCTGTGTGAAACGGCGGCACGCCACAGAGCAGTTCGTAGAGAGTGGCGCCGAGGGCGTAGATATCATCACTCACTTGGGGCGGTTCCCCTTCGTGCTGTTGCGGACTCATGAAGGTGACCGTGCCGCGCGTGTCCCGCATCCCCAACAGTTCTGTGTACGCATCATTCAACGAGGCGGAAATCCCCAAATCGGCTAACCGCACGCGACCGGCTTTATCAACCATGATATTGGCGGGCTTCAAATCGCGATGAATGACCGACTCCGCATGGGCATGATCCAGCGCACTGCAAATTTGCAGGACAATCGGGCGCAGATCGGTCCATGTAAATACACTTCGCTCACACTCCATGCGCAGGGTATGGAGGCTGGCGCCTTCCACGTATTCCATTACGAGAAATGAATCTTCCCCGGGCGCCTCGTAGAGATCATACAGGTGCACGATGTTTTGATGGGATAACCGCCGGCAATGCACGGCTTCCTTACGAAGTTCCTGGCGCATGAGCGGATCACCCGCCAAATGGGGCTGTAGAAACTTCAACGCCACTGTCCCGCCCAGTCGTTCATCACGGGCCAGCCAAATCAGGCAACTCCCACCGGCAGCCAGCATCCATAAGAGCGAGTACCGGCCGCCTCCCATCAATTGACCGGGAAGCAATCCCGAGGCAATCGAAGATTGGGGAGTTGAAGACGGGACATCAGACACGCAGGAATTCTATTTATGGTTTGCCTTTTTGCCCATGTTTTTGCGAAGTAATTGCCGCGTTGCCGTATGCAAATCAGCTACCAATATCAGGGCCAGTGGCACGTTAAGTCGTTTACGCAAACCGAGGTGATCGTCGGCCGACCCAACAACCAGGCCGTCGTGGACATCGATCTCAGTCCGGATACCACAGTGAGTCGAGTGCACGCCAAGTTTTGGCTGGAAAATAATACCTGCTGGGTCGAAGACCTAGGCAGCCGTTACGGCACCACGGTCAATGGCACCGGCATCACCGGCCGGCACGCACTGGCCGAGGGCGACCAAATCCGCATTGGCGAAACGACGTTGCGGATTGATGCCGCATAGGCCGCTGTTAATTATGCATTTTCACAGCATAATAGGGCTGATTTCACTGTTTTCCTTGTTTATTTTTCACCGTTTACCGGTTTAATTTAAAAAACTGGAATTTACTGCAAGTTGCTCACAGTTGGCATGGCTTGTGCTGCGTTTGATCCAAACGATTGACGCGCCATGCTGACCATTGAACATAAAATACCGGAAATCGTAACTCCTAGCACGGAGCGCCCAGCAGGGACTCGCCTGCATCTTGCCTCTGGCTTGCTTGGATTTGAGGCGAATAAACAGTTTGAGCTAATCTCAGACGATGAACTGACCCCATTCCAATGGCTGAAAGGTTTGGACGCGGACCAGAGTTTCTTGGTGATCCCGCCCGCCTTCGCCGTGGGCAATTACAACGTCGAGATTGCGGATGATGATGCCGTACTGCTCGGCATCCATTCGCCTGAACAGGCCGGCGTGATCTGTATCGCCACCTATCACCTCAATGAAACGGTGACGATCAACCTCAAGGGGCCCATCATTTTCAACCAACAAACCGGGGAAGCTCGACAAATCGTGCCGCTCAATGCGGCGGACTTATCTCTCGCACACCCGATGGGAAACTAAAACCGGAACCTAGCCGCGAGGAAGATTACCCTATGTTGGTCCTGTCCAGAAAGCCGAACGAAAGCATCGTCATCAACGGAAACGTGATGGTGAGTGTGCTGCGGGTGGACAATGATAATGTCCGCATTGGCATTGAAGCGCCCATGGAAGTGCCCGTGATGCGCAAGGAAATTTACCAAGAAATCAGCCAAAACAACCAGGCGGCCGCCGGATCGGCCAAGCCCAAACTAAAGATCAAGCAATTGGTGAACAATTAACCGGAAAAAACGGATTTTTAACCCACTACGAACAACACTAAACGAAGGAACGAACAATGGTTATCAACACCAACATGGAGGCGCTCCAAACGGCGAACAACTTGAATGCCAGCCAAACGGAGTTGTCCAAATCCCTAAGCCGATTAAGTTCTGGTTCTCGAATCATTAAACCATCCGATGACGCAGCCGGCTTGGCGGTGACCTCGCGTTTGCGTGCCCAGATTAAACGTCTGGATGCCGCCTTGAACAACGTGGTCAACGCCGTGTCTTTTACCCAAACGCAAGACGGCTTCATGAAGACGATGGACAAGGCCCTGCGGCGCATGGGTGAGCTGGCCATGCTTGCGAAGGACGGCACGAAATCCCAGTCGGACTTGAATCTGTACCAAAAAGAATTTGAGCAGCTCCAAAGTTACGTGGATAACACCCGCACCAAGGATTACAACGCCGTGTCCATGTTTGGGTCCACCACTATTTCGGTGACAGTGGATTCCGAAGGCAACACATTCGACATGCCCCCCATTGATTTGGGATCGGGAACTACGGCCGGCGCTTACAGTGCAGCGGTCACCAGTGCCGTACAACTTTCCAGCTCCACGTACGCCGCTGAAGCCCTCACCAAGGTGAAAGCAGCCATCAGCCAGATCGCGATTGACCGTGCCCAGCTCGGTGCCGTGCAGTCCCGGTTGAACTTCACCAATGATCAGTTGAGCATCACCAAAGAGAACCTCTCCTCCGCGATCAGTCGTGTGGCGGATGTGGATGTCGCGACGGAAGCCACCAACTACGCGCGTTACCAGATCCTGGTGCAATCGGGCACGCAAATGCTGACACAAGCCAATAACCTGCCCAACGCAGCCTTGCAACTGCTGCGATAATTGCAGGCGCACCCCACCGGGCGAATGGATTTCGCCATGGGGTCGCCATTGTTCATTGTTGGGTTATCCGCCGGTCGGAGGGTCGTCATCGCCTCTCCGGCCGGCAATTTTTATTTGATATCATGAATAATAAAGTTGGCCCGCTATCTGCTGCTTAAGGGCCACCGGAATTTGCAAAGAAACAATGGAACGACGATGAGCCAGGATCATACTACCCCCAGTCCGCTCGATGCCCTGCTCCAGCAGGCCGATGCCTGCTATGCCCAGAACGATCATGCCGGCGCCATAGCACCGCTGGACGAGGCATTGCAACTCACCAACCGGCACCCCATGATTTTACGCGCCCTCGGCACCCAATTGTTTCTGGCAGGCCGCCACACTTGGTCGCGCACAATTTTCGAGGAGCTCACCATCGCTAATCCGGAAAATGTGGAGGACCACATTCATCACGCCATTGCCTCCTTTCATGATGGCAATGCGGATTCCTGCGCCGCCAACCTGCAAAAGGCTTTGCTGTTGGACCCCACCCACGCGGATGCTCTACGGCTGACAGCGGATCTGGATGTGGCGGAAGGCCGTTACGAAGAAGCCCGCCAAAAATATGAACAAATCGCAGAGC
Organism: Verrucomicrobiales bacterium; assembly: GCA_038145765.1. Classification (GTDB taxonomy): domain Bacteria; phylum Verrucomicrobiota; class Verrucomicrobiia; order Limisphaerales; family UBA1100; genus UBA1100. The sequence goes on along the minus strand of JAYQQG010000050.1, from coordinate 17,133 downwards.
AACACGGCATTTCCGTCCAATCCCTGCATGCCCTGGCCTATTGCCAGTTTAAGGTCGGTGATCTGGCTCGTTCGGAAAACACCTACCAACAATTGTTGGAAGTCAATGCCGATGACGATTTGGCACAGGACAACTTGAAAGCCGTCCAAAAAGAATTGGCTCTGGAACCCGATGAGCCCGCTCAAACCGAACCGGGCACAGTTGACGAACCGGATGCTGACGCGCCCGCCGCCGAATCAGCGTTGGATCAGGCAGAGTTTTTCATGCAGGCGGGCAATTCCACTGCCGCCCTTGAGGAATTGAAACAGGCCGTGCTCGCGAACCCGCAGGATGCCGAATTAGTGGAAGGTTACGGAGCCCTGCTGTTTACCTTAAACGAATTCGAAGACGCCCGTAATCAGTTCCGCCGTTTGATCGAATTATCCCCAACTGACGCCAATGCCTATACCCGATTGGCCATGACCTGCTATGAACTCAATCGGCTGGATGAGTTTGAGAGCGCCACGGGATTAGCCATGGAAATTGAACCGGAAAACCCCGGCCTCCTCCATTTCCTGGGCAAAGTAAATCTGGATGCGAACCGCTTGCTGGATGCCGGCCGAGTCTACTCCAAACTGATCGAGCTGGAACCGGACAATCCAGAAAACCTCCTCGCCCTTGGCAAATGCCTGGCCCTCGGCGGAGAACAAGAAGCCGCCGTTGAAACATTTCAACGTGTGCTGATGCTGGATCCGGAAAACGAATTGGCCATTGGCAATCTGGAAACGCTCGGTGTGACCGAATGGAGTTTCCCCAATGACCTTGCCGAAACTGAAACTTCCGAAGAAGCCGTTCCCAGCGTCACCGATATTTTAAAAACGATCGAACAATGCCTGCAGACCAATGATCTGCCGGGAGCCATCACCCAATTGACTGACGGCCTGGTGCATCATCCGGATGATTTAGATCTCCTCAATGCCTTGGGCAATTTCCATTACCAGACCAACCGCCCCGAGGCAGCTCTGGCAGCCTTCCAGCGCAAAGTGGAACTGCAACCGGACGATCCGGAAAATCATCTGCAAGTGGCCGGCGCGGCCTTCGAGCTGGATAGTTTTGATTTATTTGAAACGCATCTGGAAATCGCGCTCAAAGCCGATCCGGATAATCCGCAAGCACTCAAGCTGCTGGCCTCGGCTAATTTCAAATCGGAAAACTATGCCGAAGCCGCCAAACTATATGCGCAATTGGTCGAGCAGTTACCCGAAGACATCGAGGTCATCCTCGCACTGGGAGTCTGCTTCCATCATGAACAGGATACCGAAACCGCCTGCGCCTGTTTCAAACGCGCCCTTGAGCTGGATCCCTACAACGATATTGCAGCAGACAACCTCAAGGCGCTTTCAATGGAATCCGTCACAAAGGAATCTACCGACCCATCGGAATCGAACACCTCATCCGAGAATCATTCCATTGTAGCGGAAACGGGGGCCGACATCCCCGCCGCCGCGGCGGTCGGCAACCTATATCACGCACAACAACTCCTCAGTCAAGGCCGCCATCTCGATGCCTGGGCGGCCACGCTCGAGGCTATCGAAACAAGGCCCTTTCATCCGGAAGCATACCTGCACCTGGCTGAAATCGCCTTGGACGCCGGCGATGAAGCACAGGCGTTTACCTGCCTGGAACGGCTCGTCAACCTGACCCCAAATTGGGAAATCGCCCGACAAGCATGGCAATCGCTCCAACAAAAGGCGAACCGCAGCACTTCAGCCATGGATTGGCCGGGTTTGCCGGATCCCAACGATCCGCCGCGCCTCAGTGTCAGTATGATCGTCAAAAACGAGGAACAATTCCTCGACCAATGCCTCAGCACCCTGGAGGGCGTCGCGCATCAAGTGGTTGTGGTCGATACCGGTTCAACAGACCGCACAGTACAAATTGCTGAAGCGTATGGTGCCGAGGTGCATCATTTTGAATGGTGCGACGATTTTGCCGCCGCCCGCAATTTCGCCCTCGAACAGACGCGGGGCGATTGGGTGTTGATTCTCGATGCCGACGAAGTGCTCACGGCAGAAGGGTTAGTCGGGCTGCGCGAAGACATGGCCACCCCCAATCTCATGGGCTGCCGAATCCGCTGTGCGCATCTGGAGCCCAGTCCCCATGGCGGCTATCAACCCATGGCGGATGCGTGGCATTACATCCCACGCCTTGTGCGCAACGCGCCGGGCCTCCATTTTGTGGGGATCATCCACGAACAAATCTTCTCCTCCTGCGAAGTGCGCGCGAAAGATTGGCAAATGGAAACGGGCTTCGGCAAAACCTCCATTGACCACTACGGGTATGCCCAGGCGATCAAGACGGACCGCAATAAAATCGAGCGCAACATCACGTTGCTGGAGCGGGCCCTTGAGGAATCGCCCAACGAACCCACCCTGCTCATGAGCTACGCATTGGATCTTTACAACCGGGGTGACATGGAACAGGCGCTGGATACCAACCGGCAGGCATTCCAAATTGTTTCCGAATATCCGCCCAATGGCATTTCACCGGAGGTGCGTGAACGATTGCTCAGTGTTTTTTCCAATCTCCTGTTGCAATCGGAACTGCATGTAGAATTGATTGAGGTTGCCGAAAGCCCTTTGGCCAAAGACTGTGGCCCTACCAGTTCCATTTTGTTCATGCACGCCCTGGCCCTGTTCAAGACCGGCCGCGTGGAGGAGGCCATGGAGCCCTTGCGCGAATGCATTGCCAAACAGAATGATCAAACCTATTGCGCCCCCTTCCCCGGCTCAACCGGTTCGGCCCCACATCATCTGTTGGCCGACTGTTTGGCCAAGCAACATCAGGCAGAAGAAGCACTGGACCACTACCAAGCCGCACTGGAACTCAAGCCAGACCACGCCGGCATCCGGCATGACTTTGCCCGTTTACTCACTCAGAAAGACCGACCAGAGGAGGCCATCGGCCTGTTGCACGAAGCCATTCAGCTCGGTTCCATGAACGCAACCCTTTGGGCACTCGGCTGCCAGATTGTGAATGGTCATTTAACCGATGCCGACATTGCCCTCCGCTGGACCGATTGCGCGATCCAAGAGGATGTCACGCATCCGGAAATCCGAAAGCAACGCGGCATTGCGCTATTATCCGCCGGCCAGTTTAACGAGGCACTGCCTTATTTTTCCGACGCCACTCAGCCACATCATCCGCTGAATGAAGCCGGCAAGATATTGTGCAGCCTGATGACAGGCAAATCTGTGAAGTTATCCGACCCAGAACGGGAAGAAACGGTCAGTGCCGCATTCGTCAACTGGTACCGCCGTTTGCTGGAGCGAAACCAGGAACGGGCCGCGCTGGATATCCAGACCAAAGTGGGCTCACTACAATCCATCCTGCCCACAGCAGTCACCATACTGGGAGAAGCCTTTGCAGAAGCCAAATAACGGGCCAATTATTTGGAGATAAATTTACTGGTTCCGCTCCCTCGCGTGCGGTTGGAGCCATCTTGCACAGTAAATGTCCAGCTGCGCTCGGTCGCTTCTTGGACAAACTCCGTAATTTCAATGGCGCCTGGGGGTTGTATCGACCGCCAATGAATGGATTTCGCCTGTGGATTCCACTCACCCACAAAGTGATGGACTGGGCCATCCTCGAAGAAATAGGCGTAGCGGTAGAGTTTCTCCACGGCATCCCAGGTTTTGACCCATAAAAAATATTCAGGCCGTTCTTCGGTATAAACCACACCTTCGTTGATCAGGCACCGACCACTTCGGGTCCAGCGCATCCGGCTTTGTCCCTTAAGGTTTATATCTCCATTGGCATGTTTGATGATCTGCAACTCCTCCCAGATACCGGCCCGGCCAAGCCGAGTCATCTCTGGCACCGGCGGAAAAGCCCGCGGCGGTTGAGGGATGGTTTCGCCGATGAATTTCGCTGTGCTCCGGCCGTTACTGATCGGCTTGCCTTGCTCTGTAATGTGGTAGGTAAACACTTTCTCGGTCGGTTTGGGGAAGGTTTCGGTCATGGTAAATTCCAGCCCGGGAATATCTCCGGGATAGATGAGCCCCCAGTCCAGCCGACCTTGTTTTGCGCGCCAATTGCCGGCAAACCCCTGCACCAATCCGTCGTCCTGAAACCAAACGCTTTGGTACTGATTGGTGGGGGCCAGCTCATTAAAGTGTTTCACCACCAAATTGTGTTTCATGTTGTCCCCGGCTTTAACCTCCGATTCGACCAACAAATGATGTCCCTTAAGCCCCCAAGTCGCGTAGCTGACTGCCGTGGTATGGTTGGTTTGGCCGTCGGGCGTAATAACCTCATTGGTTTGCTCCCAAAATCCGGGCGTCTCCAATACATCCAATTCCGGCCGGGCGCTGGCGTGTGCATTAAAATTTTCCCGTGGAAGCTGAGGCGTTTTGCCCTCACGCTTAAAAAACACAAACAGCAACACCAGTGCCGTCACAACCATGAGCAACACCAGTAATGGAATCCCCTTCCGCATGCGGGCAGTATAGCCCTTTGGGCGATTCATCGCGATTTTTTCAAAAAAGAACTCGCACCAGTTATTCACAACCATACAATCAGCCCATGCAAGAAACCGCACGCCCATGGGGCTGGCTTGTCGCCGCCCTGCTCACATTCAACCTTTGGCTGGGTTGCAGCAAGCCCGCTGAGGATTCCCAGGATACTCCGGCTGATTCTTCTGCCCAAGTGCCCTCCATCACACCTGCCAGTGATACCGGGCATCAGGCATCGTCCGTCAATGAACGAAATGAACCATCGCCTTCAGTCGAGCCGATTGAAGTTACGGTCCAAGCATCCACCCCCACTGTACCCGCCGAGATTGTGGCCGCACCGGCGCCCCCAGTAGCCGTTCCAGTTAAGGTCATCCAAAAAACCGTGGTTGCCCGCCCCGCCAAGCTGCCGGCCAACACACGTCATCTGCCCGAAGACTCCACCTTCATTGTATCCGCACGGATTGGGGATCTGTTGGAAAAGGGCGGCTATCAGGACTTTCTCAAGTCCGACCTAGTCAAGATGGTCAAGGCGCAGTTGGTGGATAATCAATTGGTCCAAAAGATTCTGGATAATCCTGAGGCCAGTGGAATTGACCTCAGCGAGCCCGCGCATGTGTTTATCAAGCTGGGTGCGCCGGTGGAAGAATTCGGCGAACCAACCGTCACGGGCGGCTTGGTGGCCTCGTTGAAGGATGCCAAAGCCTTCGACAGCGCCATCGATTTGATCACAGCGCAAGTGGAGTTGCCGCTCATTAAGACCGCTCAAGAGGGCTACACCCAGCTGAGCATGCCCGGGGCCCCCGCCACCATCGGTTGGTCGCCCAAGGCGCTCGTGGCCGTAGGCAGCAGTGATCCGAAGCAAATGCAAAAGATCGCCAACCTTCTCGAGAAAACCATCAATCGCAAATCCAAGATCAAGGACGACCGACTGGCAGCCCTGCTCGGCACCGAGGCCGATCTCTCCGCATGGGTGGATTACAACGCGATCATGAAATTGATGGCCGAAGCCATGCCGCCCGGGGCCGAAGATGCGTTCGGCTTCGGCTTGGTCCAAAAATTCTCAAAAGACCTCGCCTACGCCATTACCGTGGATTTCCAGCCGGGCAAGGTCAGCATGGGAGTCGATTACCATTACGGCAACGAGCTGTTTCAGGATGACTACAGCAAGGGCGGCTTGGACGCCGGGCTGGTCAACCTGATTCCCGCCGACTCCATTCTCGTGGCTGCCGAGGCCGTCCAAATGAAGCCTGTGCGCGAGATGGTTACCAAACACGTGCTGCCGGCACTGGGCGAAGGCGAGTTTGGTGAATTGATCCAACAAGCCGAAGCCATGATTGGCCTGACTGTGGGCGAGCTGCTGGAAATCCCCAAAGGCGATTTTCTTGCTGTCTGGGATGGCCTCGAAATGAAGGAAGGCGACTTCGGCCCGCAACCGGCCCCCAAATTGTTACTGGGCATGACCGTTGAGAACCGCAAACCCCTCAACAAGATCATGAACAACCCACAAGTGCAGGCGCTCCTGCCCATGCTCGCCACCGTCGGTCTGCAGATTGCGCAATCCGAAGAAGGCGTGTTTCTTTGCAGCCGCAATCACGCCAACGCCATCAACAACGGCAAAGCGAAGGCCCCCGTCAAGGGTCCCCATCGGGCACTCATCGCCAAGAACGATATTGGCGGTTACTTCCGGTTTGCGCCACTGGCCCAGATGATTCAAGGCTTGGCCCCGGATGAAGCCGAAGCTCAAATGGTGATTGCCGAACTGAAGCGCCTCAACGAAGTGACCTTTTCGAGCAACTTCGAGAAAGGTCGCCAGTCCGGCATCGTCGCTCTTTCCTTTAAGGACGAAAAGACCAACGCCTTGAAGCAACTCATTCAAACCGGCGAACGTGTTTACAAGCTCGCCCAAACAGCCGGAATTGGCGCACCCGGATTCGGGGCGGAAGCCGAAGCCGTACCCGATGTGCAGATTGAGGAGGGCTTCGATGACGTTGCCCCGGAGCCGCTTCCGGAACTGGAATAACCTGTTTTCACTTGTTTTTTCAATATGCCGACCGGTTTCCGCCGGTCGGCATTTTTTTTGAAAAAAACCTAAAGCCCTGTCGATTCCTGCCGAAGCCATGGTTGGACAGCGGGAATGATGCAAACCGGCACGGGCATATCAGACTGTGCCTCCGAAACAATCGAGGCACTCCAGCAACAGGGCCTGCACTTCCAGAAAACGGGAGCGCACGGCAAAGCCGTTGCCGTGTACCAGCGCATCCTGGACTGCGGCCACGACAATCCCGCCATCCGTTTCAATCTCGGCTCCGCCCTGCTCCAGTTGAAACAACCCGCCAATGCGCTCAACCACTTCGAAGCCGGTCTGCAGCTGAACCCACACGAAACCGGCCTACGCCTAGGTTTGGCCAACGCTCATAAACTACTCGGCAACCCCGCCGCCGCCGAGACTGCACTTGAGCAGGAACTCCTTCTCTGTCCCGAATCCATCCCTGCCGCCGTCAATCTCGGTTGGTTGTTGGAGGAGCAAAACCGAGTTCCCGAAGCCCTCGTCCAATACCGTAAGGCCATGTATTATCAGCCAAACCATCCCGTGTTGCGCTGGAACCATGGTTTGGCCTGTTTGATGCTTGGCGATTACACCCGCGGTTGGCGCGATTACGAGTTCCGCTGGGCGGCTCGGCAAAATTCCAAGCCCGTCTACAGTACCCCTGAATGGCGAGGCGAACCACTCCGAGGACGCCGTCTACTATTGCATACCGAGCAGGGCTTCGGGGACACGCTCATGTTTGCACGTTTCGCTCAAATGCTCGGTCAGACTGAGGCGGTCTACCTCCAGTGCCAACCTCAACTCAAGCGCCTGCTCTCGCAACAGCCCGGATGTGCCGGCGTGGTGGGCACCCATGAATCTGCCCCTGCCCATGATGTCCACGCGCCCCTCATGAGCCTGCCGCATCTTATGGGATTACAACAGGAATCCGAACTGGGCGACACCCCCTACCTCCAGCCCGTGGAGCGTTCATTGCAACCGTTACCCGGCAGTCCACATCCGGGCGGGCAACGCATTGGCATCGTCTGGGCCAGCGCGCCTAACAGCGAGATTGCCGACCAAAAATCCATTCCACTCAGCCAATTCAAGAGCCTGTTTTATACGCCGCATTGCCAGTTTTATGCCATGCACATGAACGCTGGCCCGGAAGATATTGCTGAGTTGAACCGGCACCCCAATGTGCACGACCTGCGCGAATCGATTATTGATTTCGAGGACACAGCCGGTTACCTCAGCCAAATGGATCTGGTGATCAGCGTGGACACAGCCGTTGCGCATCTGGCCGGCGCAATGGGCAAACCCACCTGGACCCTTCTGCCCCACGCCGCCGACTGGCGGTGGCGCATGCATCGCGCCGACAGCCCGTGGTATTCTTCAATGCGACTATTCCGTCAACCCCGTCAAGGGGATTGGAATCGTGTACTGGATGAAATCAGCCATTGCCTCTTCAACCACAGTGCCCAGCTATCGACCCGCCAGCTCGCCGGGCAATTGCAGTCCGCCGCAGCCCTGCTCGGTTAAGGCTGCATCGCAGCCGCCACCCATTGATCGAAGAGTGTCTCCGGTAATACGGCTTGGAATCCGCCGGGCATCGCTTGCCCGCTGGACCGGAAGGTCACCGGCAATTCCGCCGCCAAGGCCACATTCCAGAGTTTGCTCAAATCGTCCGACTCATCCATGTGCGTCAAGATCAGGCCGGACAACGGTAGAGCCCCAAACACGCGAACTTGTTCGAGCAACAAGTCCATCTCGTAAGCGCCATTGAGCACAAGTTGCACCTCGACCGCGCCCAATGGTTTGAGCTGGGCTGCCAAATCCTCCACCGCAGCAGTCGTTGCCGGCACGCCGGGCAGGTCCACAAACCGCAGTGTGTCTTCTGGCAAATCCATGGAATCAGCCCAAACCCGTTCCACAGGCACCTGCATCATTTCGCCATGCAGACTGAGAAACTCCGCCGTATTCGGCTGTGCCCCATCCAGCCGCCATAAACGCGCCGGTCGCTGCCGCAAAAAGGTCTCTTGCGTCACCCATTTACAAAGCGCAGTGGATTTCCCCACCCCCGGCACACCCACCAGTACGCGCGCCGGTAATCCCGGCTGTTCAGCGCGGGTGGCAAAACGATGCCACTGCTCCACCAACACCTCACGCGCCAGCTCCATCTCCTCAATTAAATTCCGCGGCCGCGTGCCCCCCAAGTGTTGTTGAAGCTGCGCATTCAACTGAGCGGCATGTTGTGGCAATAGCCCCATCTCCAGCAGCACCTGCACACACGCCGGCACAGCGGAAGCGGCCTTGCCCTTCACCGTCTCCATCATCTGGATTACATTGAGGGGCAACGCACTGGCGGCATCGGCCCCATGCAATTCGCCTTCAAGTTGCTGCACCTTGGCGGTCAAAAGTTGCAGCGCGTTTTCCTGGGCCGATGGGGGCTCTGGTGCCGTGGCCAGCACTTCTACGCGTGCTTTGGACCACAACCGCTTGACGCCATCGGCATGTACGGGGCGCACATTGAGAATCACCGCATCGGCACCGAGCTGAGACTGCACCTGTTCCAAGGCTTCCTGTGCAGTGTCGGCAATGATCTTAGTGGTGTTCATGCGCGGGATGAGCGCCGTCGGCACCGCGCGTGCCTAGTGCAGAGAGGGCACTGCGCCGGTGGGCACGATCTCAATCTTCGGGGGCAATTCTTCATAACTGAGGAATGCCAGCTCGGGGAACTTCGCCGCAAAAAACCGGCGCAGTCCAGCACGAATCATGGACGAACAGACCACCACCGGGGCGCGGCCTTCGGCAATCATCGGCTGGATGAACTGGTTCAAATGATGCGATAGGTGCTCGGCAATCTTCGGATCGATCAACAACACGGTTTCGGTTTGTGAAGGACGGATCCCCTTGACCAGTTCCTCCTCCAACCATGGATCCAGCGTGATCGCCGGCAGATTGCCCTGCTCATCCTGATACGCCTTGACCACCTGCGCTCCGATCGCCTTGCGGGCATGTTCGCTGAGTTCATCGGGATTCTTAGTCGCCGCCGCATAATCAGCCACCCGCTCGAGAACGCCCACGAGGTTGCGAATGGAGACGCCCTCGGCCAGAAGATTTTGCAGCACACGTTGCACCTGCCCCACCGAAAGGAGATTGGGCACCAGCTCATTAACCAATGCAGGGTTTTGATCCTTGAGATTATCGAGCAACACCTGCACATCCTGCCGGCTGAGAATCTGATGGCAGGTCCGTTTAACGGTCTCACCAAAATGCGTGACCATCACTGAGGCGGCATCGACCACCGTGTACCCGGCCAACTCGGCATTCTTCCGTTCCACATCGGTGATCCATGTGGCCGGCAAGCCGAACACCGGCTCCGTCGTCTGCACACCCGGCAACACCTCGGTGCTGTTGTTGGTATTCATCGCCAACCAATAGCCCGGCATCACTTCGCCGGTGGCAATCAGTTGACCGCGGAACACAAACCGGTACTCGTTGGGCTGCAACTCAAGGTTATCGCGCAAACGGACCGCCGGAATGATGAAGCCCATTTCCTGGACAAATGTCCGCCGCACCCCGGTCACCCGTTCCAATAAATCCCCGCCTTTTTTCGGATCGGCCAGGGACAACAAGCCGTAGCCCAGCTCAATTTGCAATGTATCCAGATGAAGCAGTTCCTCCATTTTCTCTGGACTCCCGGGGCGACCGTCCTGTGGCCCATCGTCGCCGCTTTCGCCACTTCCATCTGGTGAACCGCCTCTATCCAAATCCGGCCCCACCGGTCGTTCCACTAGTAACCCGCGCGATTCGAAGTGTCGGTACATAAAACCAAACAATGCCCCCATGCAGAGGAACGGGAACCATGGCAGAATGCTCGTCACCAAGGAGAACAACGCCAGCATCAGCATGGAAAAGGACAACACCTTCAGCACCTTGGGTTGCAAAAAGAGTTGTTGGGTCAGTGTCGCTCCCAGACTTTCCTTCTCAGCCGAACGAGTCACGAGAATACCGGCTGCCGTGGAGATCACCAGTGCCGGAATTTGCGAAACGAGGCCATCACCAATACTCAAGATGGTGTAAGTTTGCAGTGCTTGCGACACCTCCATGTTGCGTTGCAAGACACCAATGCCAATTCCGCCAATGATGTTTACCAAGGTAATGATGATCCCGGCAATGGCATCACCGCGCACAAACTTGCTGGCACCATCCATGGAGCCATAGAAATCCGCTTCCTTCGAGAGATCATCCCGCCGTTTACGCGCCTGATCTTCCTTGATTAAACCGGCGTTCAATTCAGCATCAATCGCCATTTGTTTGCCGGGCATGGCATCCAAGGTGAAGCGCGCGGCCACTTCCGCAATCCGCCCCGCGCCCTTGGTGATCACCACGAAATTGATGACCGTGAGAATAATGAACACCACAAAGCCCACCACATAATTATTTTGCACCACCACCTCACCAAATTTCTGAATAATCTGGCCGGCTTGCGCTTCCCCCAGAATCAATCGTGTGGTGGCAATATTCAGGCCCAATCTAAACAACGTTACAATCAGCAGCAACGTTGGGAAACTGGTGAATTCGGAAGGGTCGCGGATGTATATGATGACCAGCATCACCAACAAACCCGACGAAATGCTCATGGCGAGCATCATGTCCAGCATCCACGGCCGCATGGGCAGGATCATGCACATCAACACCCCGAACACGAAGGCCACCAGCCCGATCTCGGACCAGCGCGTGGTGGGTTCAGATTGGGCCGCCCCTGCACTCATGCGCGCGCGCGCCCTCCCTTCGGGCGAGAGCCCAATGATGTTTCCATAACCATGCTTCGAAGATCCATACGCATCCTTGCTGGATGCCTAAAACACAGCACATCCGATGCCATCAAGAGGCGAATTCCGGGCGAAACTGTTATTTTTTCATCTAAAAAACTCCTCATTGCATCACCTGTTGGCCGCGGGTGTAATATTTGTAACGGTGCGTGCGATAGACGTAAGCGAGAATTTCCGCCACGGCGGCATACAAATCCGGGATGATTTCCTGTCCTACTTTGCAATTCTTGAATAACAACCGCGCCACCGGCTTGTTCTCAACAACCGGCACCTCGTGTTTTCGGGCAATCTCACGAATGCGCAGTGCGTTGTAGCGCGCCCCTTTGGCGACCACACGCGGGGCGCCCATCGCTTCACGATCGTATTTCAGGGCAATCGCCAGGTGCGTGGGGTTGGTCACGATCACATCCGCCTGCGGCACCTCAGTATTCAGTGTTTCCATCAACATTTGCCGGCGGCGGCGGCGTTGCTCCCCTCTCACCAACTGGTTACCATCCATTTGCTTATTCTCATCCTTCACCTCCTGCTTGGTCATCTTGCTGTCTTCTTCATTCTTCCATTGTTGATACGTGTAATCCACCGACGCGATCACAACCATGCCCGCAATCACCCGCAAGGCGACGTCCTGTGCAGTTTGCCCCATGAACGCCAGCAAATGCATCAAGTCTGTGGCTGTATAAAACACAGGATCATTCAATACCTGTTTCAACACCGGATACGTGAACCCGAAGATGACCACAAATTTCATCAGACTCACCACCAACTTGGCCAGAGATTGGCTGCTAAAGATGCGTTTAAATCCGCTGACCGGGTTAAGCTTACTAAACTTCGGCTCAATCGCCTTGGGCGAAGCCCGAAACTGACTCTGCGAGCCAGAACCGATCACACCGCCCAATACACCGGCCGCCATCACCGGCAAAATCAATGTACCGGCCGTTATCATGAAATGCCCGAAATGTCCCTGAAACGCCTCATAATTCATCTGCATCGTGCCCAGCCGCTGAAAGGTGCCAATCATGTACACGCGAAAAGTCTCCACCATTTTGGGTGCCATGACCGTAAGCACCAACAGTGCGGCCAATAACAACACCAACGTTTGCACCTCCTGGCTGCGCGCAAACTGGCCGGACTCCATCAGCTCCTGAAGCTTTTTGGGCGTTGGCATTTCCGTCTTCTCCTGACCTGACTCGCTCTCTGCCATGCTACGCGCCTCCTCCCAGCAATTTGGTTACGGTCACAAAATCATTCGGCAATTGCCTGAGATAATTCGAAATCTCTCGGGCAGCCAGCGACATGGTAAACCCGAACAAAAACACACCCACCAAAATCCGGACTGAAAAACTCTCCACAAACACGTTCATTTGCGGCACCGCCCGCGCGAGCACCATCATCAGCAGATTCACCACAATGCCCACCGCGATAATCGGTGCAGCAATCCGCACGGCCACCACAAATGTGCGCCCGCACAGCAAGGTCACATGATCAAACAACGCGTTGCTCAATGTGCCGCCACCGATCGGCAGTGCCTCATAGGATTGTTGAAAGCCCATCAGCAGCTCGAAATGAATATCCAGCGAAAACAACAACATGATGGTCATCATCTGCAGGATTACCGAAGGTGTGGCGGAGGGGGTGGTTTCACCCGGTGCAATCAAACTCGAAAGTTGCAGGCCGAGTTCTGTGCCGATGTAATGACCCGCCAAGCCGACTGAGAACAAGACCAGCCGCACCACTCCACCCAGCAAAAGACCATAGCAAACCTCTGCCCCCACCAAACCGCCGGCACTGATCAAATTTCCCGATGCTAAATCTGAAGGCAGCGCCACCCCTGGCATTGTCATCAACGCCAGAAACGCGGCAATGGCCAGCCGCAAACGCACCGGCATGGCTGCGGCTGAAAAGATGGGAAACACCGCAAGCATCGCACCCGCGCGCACGAACACCAGAAACCAGGTTAGAAAGAGTACTTCCATGTGGCCGTTTGTAAGGGCTAAGTCACATCACCATGGAAGGCAATTTTTCGAAGATGCCTTTGGTATAATCCATCAGCGTGCGCACCATCCAGGGCATGATGAAAAACAACAGCGCGCTCACCGCCAATGCCTTGGGCACAAAGGTCAGCGTTTGCTCCTGCAACGAGGTCACAGCCTGAAAGAGGCTCACCAGCAGACCGACCGTCATGCCCATGAGCAGCAATGGCGCGGCGATCATCATAATATGCGCCATCAGGCCTTTCATTAATTCCACAACATAATCCGGACTCATCGTATTCCCTTTCTCTCGTCATGCCCTAAAACTCATCGCAAGCGACTGAACGACCAGCGTCCAACCATCCACGAGAACAAAGAGCAAAATCTTCAACGGCATGGAGATCGTTACCGGCGGCAGGAACAACAGCCCCAAACTCATCAATACGATCGCCACCACAAAATCAATCAAGATAAATGGAATAAACAACAGGAACCCCATCTGAAATCCGGTCCGCAATTCGCTGAGAATAAAGCCCGGCACCACCACGCTCATCGGCAGATCCTCCACCTTGGTCGGCCCCATCTTCGCGAGGCCCACAAAGAATTCCACATCCTTCGGCCGCGCCTGACGCAACATAAAATCCTTGGCGTGCCCTTTTGCCTCAGCCAATGCCTCTGGACCGGTAATCGCTCCGGCCGAGTACGGCTTGATCGCGTCGGCATCAATGCGCTGATAGACCGGTTGCATGATGAAAAACGTCATGAACAACGCGAAGCCCACCATGATTTGATTGGCCGGCACGCCCTGTAAGGACAGCGCGTTTCGCAGAAACGAAAACACAATGATGATCCGCGTAAAGCAGGTCATCAACATCACCAGCGAGGGCGCCACGGCCAAGAGCGTGATGATAAACAACACACGAATCGCCGTATCGATGCGCTGCGGTTCTTCCGGCATGTTCATGCCGATATTCAGGTTAAAGCCATTGGTGTTGCCCCCAGCCGCCTGGGCCAAGAGCCCATTGGCCGCGAGGAACAACACCAACATAGCAAGCCAACCCCAGCGGGAGCGCGGACGATCAACCACCTTTTGTTCTGTGTTCGTCGTGGTGTTCATCACTTGCGCTCCAGCAGGGTTTTAAGTTTACCGGCAAAACTGCCGGGTGAAATTTTTTCCACCGCCTCATCCAGATCCTCGGAGGCATTCTCATCCAGTTTTTCCAGGTCGGTCAGGAAATTGGTGCCCGCAGGAGAATCAGCAATCAGGAAACGCTTCGAACCGTACTCCACCACATGCAACGCATGGCGTGAACCCAGTGAGCGGGTTTCGATGACATTTAAGTGTGAGGATTGCGCGGGCACCAATCCGAACAAGCGGCTCTTGCGAAACCACCACGCGCCACCCAATAGAATTGCCAATACGATCATCAATGCGCCCACGATCCGGATCATCACCTCCGTCAAGCTCACCGGTTTGGGCTCCAGCAGTTCACGATCGCCCCGGTCCACTCCGTACATCTTGCGCGAGGCCGCCGATTCCAACGGTGCCTTACCCTTCGGATCTTCAGAAGTCTCCAACGTTTCCTTGGAGGTTGGGTGCCCATGGGTCGCTGCGGTTTCATCCGCGGCAATGCCGAAACTCGGCCCGGCCCAAAGCCAAGCCAGTGTGAGCATCGGCAGCCATCCTTGGCGTATCGATCGTTCTTTCATAATCAACCCTCTCGGCTGCGCATTCCGTTGCTGCCGGCCCGCCGCCTTCTCAGGCGGCAAATCATGCCAACACCCCTAGAGCAGCACATGACGTGCCATTTCTGGAACGGATGAAAGAATTCGGCTATTAGAAGATAATAGCCTTTTTTAGCGTTTTTTATGTAAAATACGCTAGTTTTTTAAGGTTTTGCGATGATTTCCTTAACTCGAATCCCAAAATTATCCTCGGCCACCACGACCTCGCCACGGGCAACGAGTTTCTGATTCACGTACACATCCACGGTCGCGTTGGCGGGTTTATCCAATTGCACCACTGAACCCAGATTTAAATTCAGCAGCTCCTGCATGGTCATCTGGCAACTCCCCAGTTCCGCCGTGAGCTTTACGGGGACATCGAGGAGGAAATCCAGGTTTTGGCTCTCTTTGGCTACACTGTCCGTGGTGGACTCCGTGGCAGCTGGCGGCAGCTCGGCAACCGCAGTAGCTTCGCCGCGCTCGGGGTTATTCGTCGTCTCCTGCATTTCTTCTTCAGCCATAGTATGTGTCTCCGTTAGGATTTAAACTGTTCGTTAATTTGGACGGCCGCCTTTTGATCTAGGCTTCCCAACCGGCCCATATATTTTGGATTCCCGGCCATCCGCACCTCCACCTGCCTCAATCGTTTGGGGTCCAGCGGAATGATGTCGCCCGGTTTCAAATTCAGCAAATCCCCCGCGGTGATGGCGAGGTCACTCCACTGCGCGGTGACCGGCACTTTCACGTGATCGTAAGCCGGATTCCAATCCACGTGCTGGGTCCAATGTTCTTCCTCATCTTCATCTGCCGCCGCGTGGGCGGCGGTTTGTTGAGCGAGGTTGCGCAAGAGCGGATCCAATCCACGTACTGGAAACAGCATTTGGATTTGATCCATGCAATCGCCCACATCAGCATTAATGGAGATGTGGTAAAATGTTTCATCGTCGCCGGAGACCGGCACATGCAAAGGATCCTCTTCATGCCCCAACAACGTGATGCGCAACGGCTCTTCGAATTTCCAAAACTTTCCCCATTCGCGCAAAGTCAGCTGAGCCACCTGATCGATCATGGCCGATTCCACCTCCCGGATCACCCGGTCCGGGTTCACGGCGAAGCCTTTGCCGCCCAGCATGCGGTCGGCCATCGTGAGCCCCAAATGTTTGGCGATATCAATAGCCCCAATCGCGTCCAGCGGCTGGATCCGGAATAGAATCAAATGCCGCTTTGCCGGGTATTCTTTGGCATAACGCTGTAAATCCACAATCTCCATGGAAGATTGTTCCATACCAAATTCAGTCCTCAAAAACAGGGATAAACGCGCCGCCAAGGAACGAATCAACCCTTCATTTTGCTGACGAAAACGATGGACCTCCGTGGAAGACAACGCCGCTTTTTTGCCCACGGTAAAAGCGCGCACTACACTGGCCGGCAATTGGGCCTGTATCCCGTCCGGTCGATGAATCTGAATGGTTTGCTCTGGGGCCCCACCGTCCATCTCTGGCCCACCTTCGGATACGGGATCCTCAGCAAAAGCCGTACGCAACCCGCTCAAGGGAACGGTGAGATCCTTAAACAAGGTTGCGTGTTGATGGTCCATGTAATGTGGCACGATTGGTTACTGCATGATCCACTTGGAGATAATGAGCTCCTTAATGGGATGGCTCTCCCCAAGCATTTGTTGGTAAGCCAGTTTCAGCTGGATCTCCAGGCGCTGCTTGGTGGCGGGGTTGGACAGGGATTGCACATCCTCCGCGGACAAGTAGTCCATGGTTTTTGCCTGTAGCTGCTTGGTTTTTCCTTCCACCGCCTTGGTAAAGCCAATGTCTTTTTCGTCCTCGCGCAGGAGGAATATTTCTACCAGAAGATAACGCGAGCCTCCTGAATTGGCCGGGTTGACGACAATACTCTCACCCTCAGGCACAATCGCCACAGGCTTCTTAGGGTCATCGGCTTCGGCATCGGCGGCGGTCGTCTCTTCTCCATGATCACCATCACCACCGTGGCTGTCACCCCCCCCACCGTGGCTGTCGCCATGGGCTCCATCACTGGTTTCGCCGTGGGCCCATTCGCCCCCGCCTTGC
>JAYQQG010000049.1:0-23037 GCA_038145765.1 Verrucomicrobiales bacterium | reverse complement strand
CGCGCTGCGCCTTGATGACGGTGGCGTTTTCCAGAATGGTCCCGATGGACGCCGTGTCCATCGCCTCGATGCTTAACAGGTGTTTCATGATGCTAAATCCTTGATGACGCCCTCGATGATGGCGAGGCCTTCATCGGCGTCGGCTTGTGATAAATTCAATGGCGGCAGCAGTCGGAAGACGCGCGCGCCGGCGGGGATGGTGAGCAACCCGGCGTCGTGCAGCCGCTCGACGATCTGCACGGAGACCGGCCGTTTGCTCTCGGCAAAGGCGGGGATGCCTTCGGCCAGCTCAATACCGATCATTAAGCCGCGGCCGCGCCCTTCCTTGAGCACGGTGGGGTGGGCGGCGATCAGCTTTCGGATTTGCGCCACAAAATGGTTGCCGAGGGTGACGGCGTTTTGCGTGAGGCTGTCGCGCTCGATGATCTCCAGCGCCTTGAGCGCGTGCGCGCACACGAGCGGCGTGCCGCCAAAAGTCGTGCCGTGCGTGCCGGGGCCAAGGATGTCCTGCAACGGTTCGCTAGCCCAGATGGCGCCCATCGGCAGACCGGCGGCGAGGCTCTTGGCCATCGAACAGGCGTCCGGCGCAAAGTCTGGATGATCCGCCATGATGGTTTGCCATCCGAAAAAGTTACCCGTGCGGAAATGGCCGCATTGGACTTCGTCGAGCAACAGCAGCAGGTTGCGTTCGTCGCACAACGCCCGCAGGCCGAGCAGGTATTCGGGTGTGGCGCAGTGGATGCCGCTTTCGCCCTGGATGGGCTCGACGAGAATCGCGCCGGTGGCGGGCGAGATGGCCTCACGCACGGCGTCGAGATTGCCGTAGGGCACATGGCGGAAGCCTTCCACGGCGGGCGCAAACCCGTCCTTCACCTTTTGTTGGCCCGTGGCGGCAATTCCCGCCAGTGTGCGGCCGTGGAAGGAGCCGAGTGTAGTGAGGATTTCAAACTGACCTTCGTCATGACCGCGCAGCCGCGCGAGTTTGTAGAGTGCCTCGTTGGCTTCCGCGCCGCTGTTGCAGAAAAACACTTTGCCGCTGCCGCCGGCGTGCGCCACCAGTTTCTCAGCGAGCAAACCCTGCGGTTCGGTGTAGTACAGATTGGAAACATGCGTGAGTTTGCCGGACTGCTCGGCGAGGGCGGCGGTCAGTTCGGGGTGTCCGTGCCCAAGGCACGCAGTGGCAATGCCGGCGCCCAGATCGAGCAGGCGGCGGCCATCTGCTGTGTGTACGTGACAGCCGGACCCATGCGTGATGGCCAGCGGGAAGCGGGCGTACGTTGGGATGACGTGGGTATCAGTGCGGGTTTGAATTTCGGTGGGCATGGGGAACGATCAATTTTCAATGATCAATTTTCATTATTCGGAATTGAAGGATGGAGGGACGAGCCTGCGAGTCCGGTTGCGTTTGCGGACTCGCAGGCTCGTCCCTCCAATTTGAGTTGGCCACAATTGATAATTGGAATTTGAAAATTCCTTGAGCCTTGATAATTGAAAATTGATCATTCATTTCACAATCTCCGTGCCGACGCCTTTGTCGGTGAAAATCTCCAGTAACACGGCGTGATGGATGCGGCCGTCGACAAACGAGACTTTGTCCACGCCGGCATGGATGGCGGTGGTAGCGCTGTCGACCTTGGGGATCATGCCGCTGGCGATGATGCCGGCTTGTTTCAGGGCGTCGACTTCAGCGATGTCGAGATGCGGGATGAGCGAGTTGTCATCGCCGGGTTCGCGCAACAGTCCGGGCACATCGCTCATGAACACCAGCCGCTTGGCGGCCAGCGCAATGGCGGCCTGCGCGGCGGCGACATCGGCGTTGCAGTTGTAAATTTGCCCGTCCGCACCGCGCGCAGTGGGGGAAATTACGGGTGTAATGCCCTGCGCAATGCAGTCCTCCAGCGGCGCGGTGTTCACGGCGATAACTTCGCCGACGAAGCCGTAGTCTTCATCATCGGGCGCGTGCTGCGTGCAGGTGAAAATTTCTGTGCCGGCAAAGCCTTTGGCCTCGCCGCCGAGTGAATTGATCATCTCCACGATCTCGGCGTTGATCTCCTGCGACAATACGCGGTCCACCACCTGCACCGATTCGGCGTCCGTGTAACGCAGGCCATTGACGAACCGCGTCTCAATGCCGGCGGCTTCCAGCGCGCGGCTGATGCGCTTGCCGCCGCCGTGGACCACCACCGGATTAATCTCCACCGCCTCGAGGAACACGACGTCCCGCGCCACACCGGTGCGCACCGCTTCATCCGGGCTGTCCATGAAACTGCCGCCGTACTTCACGACAAACGTCGCTCCCGCAAACCGTTGAATATACGGCAACGCCTCGAGCAGGGTGGCGGCTTTGGAGATGAGTTCCTGCATGTCAGCCTCCGAGCGATGTGGGATCGCTGATGTCGCCTTTGTTAAAGTCCACGTATTCCTCGGTGAGATCGGCGGCGTAGAGCGTGGCCTGGCCTTTGCCGAGGTTGAGATGGATGTGCAGGTCAAACTCCGCCTGGGCCACGGCGGCGCAGAGGGTGTCGAAGGACGTCCGGGTGGGGCGACCTTTCTTCAGGGAGTAAATGAGCTTCTTGGTGCCGGGCGCACTGTACGCGATGTCGACCTTTTCCTCGACGACCTTGGCGGGCGAGTAGCCGAGCGCATCGATGATCCGGCCCCAGTTGGGGTCGCCGCCGTTCCAGCTGGTCTTCACCAGCGCGCTGTTGCCCACCGCGCGCGCGGCGGCATCGGCTTCCTTTTGGGTTTTGGCGCCCCGGACGTTGACTCGGACCAGCCGCGTGACACCTTCGCCATCGCGCACCATCATCTTGGCCAGCTCAAGGCAAATGTGATTGAGCGCGGCCTGAAACGTTTTCAAATCCTTCGCACTGAGCTTGCCGTTGCCGGCGAGGCCGTTGGCGAGGAGCAGCACGGTGTCGTTGGTGCTCATGTCGCCATCGACGGTGATGCAGTTGAAACTGCTGGCCACCGCTTCACGCAGACACTTACGCAAAGCGCCGGCGGGAATTTTCGCATCAGTCGTCAAGTAGGCGAGCATCGTCGCGTGGAGGGGTAGGCTGGCGGGGCGCGCGCCAGTGGGGCTCATACCGGGCTGGATCATGCCCGCGCCCTTGGCAATGCCGCCGAGCCGCACGGTCTTTCCGCCCAGCTTGAATTCAACCGCGATCTCCTTGGGCTGCGTGTCACTGGTCATGATCGCCTCCGCGGCGTGATGCGCAGCGGTGGGTGAGTCATCCAGTTCCTTGACGATCTGCCGGATGCCGGTCCGAATATTTGGCATCGGCAGCTCCAGCCCAATCCGGCCCGTGCTGCCCACGAGCACGGCCTCCGGCTGCAGCAACAATTCTTCGGCGAGCAGCGCCGTCATCTCCCGCGCATCCTTCAACCCGCGCGGGCCGGTGCAGGCATTGGCGTTGCCGGAGTTGATGACGACCGCCTGCGCTTTGCTTTTGTTGCGCGCGAGATGATCCACACACACCTTCACCGGCGCGGCGCAGATCTGGTTGGTCGTGATCATCCCCGCCGCCGTGGCCGGTACTTCGGAAACAATCACGGCGAGGTCGCGTTTTTGGCCCTTGTTGCTGCCCGTGCCGGTGCCGAGCCGTTTCACGTCACAAAACAATCCGGCCGTCAGGAAACCCTGCGGGGCAACAATGGAACCATCAATGGAATGAAAAGACTTCATCTCGGGAAGGGTGGCGTTAGGAAAACAAAAGAAAACCCAACGCAGCCTTAACGGCTACGTCGACGAACGGACTTGTGTTTCGTCTTATGGGTCATGTGAGGTAGGGAGATTGGGGGATTGGGGCGGAAGTGTCAATGAGAATGACCCAAGGCCAATGACCAATATCCAAGGCTCAAATCCTAAGGAATGCCCAATCGACAATGACCAAATTGGGATTTGTACATTGGTCATTGGGCCTTAGTCATTAAAACCATCCCCACCACACCCGCGACGGCCAGTACACCGCCAGCGAGCGAGCGCCAACTTGGCTTCTCTTCTTTCATGTAAATGGCAAAGGGAATAACCACCAGCGGGGTGGTGGCGATGATGGGCAGCACAACGCCGGTCGCGTTGTCGAGCAGGGCCCATTGATAACAGGTGACACCGAGGGCGGGACCGGCCAGGCCGGTGGCCAACAGCCATGGGGCACCGGAGCGCCATTCGTTGGTGCCGTTGAGGCGCGTCATGCCGGCCAGAGGTGAGGAAGGTTTGTGTTTGAGCCATGCCCGGACAGCGAGCAGGAAAATGCCGGAGAAGAGCATGCCGCCCACCATACGCTGAATGGCCACGGTGATCCCGGCATGGAAGCCGTTGAGTTCCACGCCGGTGCCGGGGGCGACGTTCTCGGTGATCACGCGGCTCAAGACGCCGGCACCGAATCCCTGCCCGAATGCGGCGATCAAACCCCAGCCGATACCCTTCAGCAGATCGCTACGTTCGAGGTTGGGATTTTCTCGGGGGGCCAGCGCGACAGCTACTCCGGCAAGGATAACGACCGCACAGAGGATTTGTTGCGGAGTCATGGTCGTGCCGAGCCAAAAATATTCCACGGTGGCGGCGACGGGAACGGACACACAATGAACGATCAAGGTCGTCAGCCGCGAGCCGAGCAGGGGAAAGGCGCGAAAGAGAGCAATGTCGCCCAGGCCAAACCCAATCGCACCGCTGAGCAGGAACAGGCCAAACACTTTCGGATGCCAATAACCCATCAGCGCGGGACCAAAGGAGAGCGCCACCAGCAGCATGAGGGTGGGGGCAAAAATAAGCCGTACAAAGTTGGCTTCCGTGCCGCCGAGATGCTCGGTTGTTTTCCTAGCCGAAACGGCCGAGGCGGAGAACAACACGGTACAGAGCAGCGCAGCAAACATGGGGTGCGAAGGGGTAAGCTGAAGCGGCCGGATTGTCACGCCATGTTTGCCGTTGCGCTTTGAAGGCGGGAGCGTAGGCTGGCCTCATGAAGCACGCGCGGTTTTCCGTTCTATTCCTGATGGCGATCAACCTACTCAATCTGAATTGGCTGCAGGCCGAGGATAAGGAAGCCAGCCCGTTTGTCTGGGTGGACAAGGCGGCCGAGGCGTATCGTGCCGGCAAGGTCAAAGAGGCGGTTGCCTTTGCCGATCGCGCGGTGACAGCTGAGCCGAAGAATCCCCGCCTGCATTTTTTTAAGGGCCAACTACATAACGCCATCCGCGAATACGATAAAGCCATAGCAGCTTACACCAAGGCACTGGCGCTCAAGCCGCCGGCAGCGGTGGAGACGGATCTGCATCAGGAACGCGGGGAGGCGTATTTCAAGGCGGCCAAAATCAAGGAATCGATCGCGGATTTTGATGCCTTTCTCAAAGCTGTGCCGCGGCAGGATCCGCATCACTGGCAACGCGGCATTAGCTATTATTACGCGGACGAATTCAAAAAAGGTTACGAGCAGTTTGAACGGCACCAAACAGTGAACAGCAATGATGTGGAAAACGCCGTGTGGCACTTTCTGTGCCTCGCGCGTGCCAAAGGTATTGAAGAGGCCAAGAAAAAACTGATCCCCATCGTCGGCGATGGACGTATCCCGATGATGGAGGTGCATGCATTATTTGGAGGCAAAAGCACTCCGGAGAAAGTGTTGGCCAAGGCCAAAGCCAATGGGGTGCAGGGCGCCCGGCTGGAGCGACAGCTGTTTTACGCGCACCTGTACCTTGGCCTTTGGTATGAAGCGAAAAAAGAGATGAAACTTCGCGACCAATACATCGGCCTCGCTGCCGCCGTGGCCGATAACCACGGCTACATGGGAGACGTCGCCCGCGTACACGCCGTACTCAACAAGATCAAGGTGCCACCGGCAAAAAAATAACGGCCGGCCGGCGGTTTGCTTGTGAATAGGTTCCCATTGCGGGTGCGTGCAGTGTCCCTTAACAGTGGAGCACTGTGCGAGGAGGTTTATATATTGTTTCATTAAAGTTGGGCTTGGCTCTGGTTGTTTGGAGTACGGGTCTGATCCAGGCGCAGCAACAAGAAGCGCCGCCCGTGCCATTCCCGAAGGTCGAGCAGGAAGAGCTGTTCCTGCAGGCGATTGAAGCATTGGACGCGGGGCAGACGGCCAAGATGGTGCAATTGCTGGAGCGGGCGATTCCATTGGATCCCACCAATGCGTTTGCCTATATCAAACGCGGGCAATTATTTGATCTCATTGGGAACAACCAACGTGCGGTGGACGATTTCAGTCAGGCGATGGCGTATATGCCGGCCTATGCCAATGCCTATCAGATGCGTGGTTGCAACCAATTCAAACTCGGCAATGTGAAAGCCGCGGTGCAGGACTGGCAGGTATTTCTCCAATTGAATCCGGACAAGGAAGCCGAGCATTGGCAAATCTGTGTGGGCTTCGCATTGCTCGGACATTATGAAGAGGCCCGCAAACGGTTTGATTGGCATGCCACCACCAACACGGATGATCTCGAAGTGGCCTTCTGGCATTTCCTTTGTGTCGCCCGGACCGAAGGGGTGGAGACGGCCCGGGAGCACATAAAATCCGCCTCCGGAGAGAAGCGCGTGCCAATGGCGGCGTTGCATGCCTTGTATGCGGGAAGGGGAACAGAGGCGGATGTCTGGCTGGCAGTAGAGCGCGGCGCGCCGGACAAGGACGAACGCGCGAAGCGGGAATTTTTTGCGCACTATTATCTGGGTCTGTTGCGCCAATCCGAAGGCAAGCTGGATGAAGCCAAGGAATCAGTCCAAAAGGCGCTGACCATCGCCAAAGCCAATGACGGATTCATTGGTGACAGTCCCGGCGGTCAATTGCGTGGAGGTGATATTGCCCGCGTCCATGTTCAGCAAATCGATCAACGATTAGCTGAACAGGCTGCTTGGCAAAACCCCGGCCCCGGTGGCGCCGGGACAGGGCTGGCCTATCTTGTAGCGGGAATTGGCCTGCTGCTGCTGGTCGGCTACGCACTGCGGAATCAACGTCGTCAGGAAGTCTCTGTCGAGATGACGGAGGTCTCCGGGAAAAGCTCGACATAACCGGCTGACTCCATTCACCGTTCGGCACGCCATGAGCCTGCCCACCGATATTCGACCCGTTGCCACGGAGCTATTTTTTCTCCCCGTACACACCCGAATGCCGCTGAAGTTCGGTGGCGAAACGGTTACCTATGTCACGTGCGCCCGCTGTCGCATCACTGTGCGCGATGCCGAAGGCCGCACGGCTCAAGGCTGGGGGGAAACGCCGTTGAGCGTGACATGGGTCTGGCCCAGTCCATTGACATACGAGGACCGTCATGAGGCGTTGCAGTCATTTTGCAAGAAACTGGCTGAGGCCTGGGCGCAATTTGAAGTCAGCGGGCATCCGCTGGAAGTAGGCAGCGATTTTATTTCACAGGAATTGCCGCGCTTGCTGGAAACGCACAATGCCGGCCGCGAAGAACCCATGCCCTGGTTGGCGGCGCTGGTGTGTTGCTCCTTGTTTGACATCGCCCTGCACGACGCCTATGGGCAACTGCATGGGGTCGATGTATATGAAACGTACAACAGTCGATGGATGAGCCGTTCGCTGGAACAATTTCTCAAGCCGGCAGCCGGTGCGGCGGTGGATTTTGCCGGGCAATATCCGGAGGATTATTTTGTAAATTCTCCGTCTCGGAAATTGCCGGCTTGGCACTTGGTGGGCGGGGTGGATCCATTGGATGAAGAAGAACTGACCGGTAATGAACCACAGGATGAATACCCCGTGCTGTTGGCCGACTGGATCCGGGCCGATGGACTCAAGTGCTTGAA
The DNA here is from genome assembly GCA_038145765.1 of Verrucomicrobiales bacterium. Classification (GTDB taxonomy): domain Bacteria; phylum Verrucomicrobiota; class Verrucomicrobiia; order Limisphaerales; family UBA1100; genus UBA1100. The sequence continues at coordinate 15,266 of JAYQQG010000049.1, read as the reverse complement.
AATTAAGCTGCGTGGCAACGATGCCGAATGGGATTACGCGCGCGTGGCCAAGGTCGGGGCCATTGCGCTGGAACACGGTGTAGATTGGCTCACCACGGATTTCAACTGTACGGTCACCGAGCCGGCCTACGTGAACGGCATTCTCGACCGTCTTTGCGCTAAGTACCCGCGCATCTACGGCATGTTGTTGTACGTGGAACAGCCCTTTCCATATGAACTTGAAACCAACCGGATTGACACCCACAGTTGCAGCGCACGCAAACCACTGTTTCTCGACGAAAGTGCGCATGACTGGGAGCACGTGAGTTTGGGTCGTGAACTGGGCTGGACCGGAGTAGCCCTCAAGACGTGTAAAACTCAAACCGGCGCACTGCTCAGCGCCTGTTGGGCCAAGGCGCATGGCATGACCCTGATGGTGCAGGATCTTACCAACCCTATGCTCGCGCAGGTGCCCCATGTCCGGCTGGCAGCGCACGTCGGAACCATCATGGGCGTGGAAACGAATGCCATGCAGTTTTATCCGGCTGCCTCGTCAGCGGAGGCAGCTGTGCATCCGGGGTTGTATCGGCGTCGGGAAGGGGTGGTGGACTGGAGTACAGTCTCTGGCGCGGGCTTCGGATACCGGCTCGAAGCCATCGAACGTGAATTGCCTTCTGCGGCAGCCAGCTTTGCGGCAGTCTAATTCGGGTTGACGCTTTATATCGTGCTGCGATGATTCGCCTCGGAAGCCAAACGATCATGCATAATTCACTGGTAACAATCCTGACAGTTGTTCTGCTCAAGCTATGGCTGGTTCCTTGGGCCGAGGCTCAGGATGCCAAAAAAGAAGCCGAGGCGGAGGCATTGTATCTCGGAGCCAACACGCTCTTTAATCAGCGCAAATATGCCGAGGCGATTGAGGAATATGAGTCGTTCCTGAAACTATTTCCGGATCATCCCAAGCAGACCAATGTGCGGTATGGTTTGGGGTTGTGCTTGTTCCAAACGCGCAATTATCAAGGAGCCGCGGCAATGTTGGGGGCGGTGATCAAGGCGCCGGCAGTGCCCGATGCGGCGCGGGTGAATTTGTTTTTGGGTCAATCATTCTTAATGCTTCAGCGATACGCCGAGGCGGAAGGGGCGTTTGATGAAGGGCTCAAGGCGTTGCCGGCGAGTGCGGAAAAAGCGCTCCAGCGGAACCTCGGCATCAGTCGACTGGAGGCCTTGTTTCACCAGAAAAAATGGAAGGCGGTGGCTCCGGCGGCCGATGCGTTGGTGCTGCCGGCAGGCGAGCAACAGGTGCGCGTTGCGTTTCAAGGAGCCATGGCGCGCTACGAGCTCGGGGAGCTGGCGGAGGCCGTGCCGCGTTTGCAACAGTTGAAGGCCAGGGTCATGGGGACCTCCTACGAACAACAGACCCTTTTTTTACTGGCAGAATCGCTTCGGGAACTGGGTCGCTCTAAGGAGGCAATGATTGAATACCAACAGGCCGCCAAGTTGAAGGGCGGATTTGCTGATGAAGCACTGTATCGCGCGGGCGTTATGCAATTTCAAGAAGACGATTTTGAAGCGTCCGTGAACAGCTTGGTTGCCTTCATGACTCAATATGAAGGAACAGAAAAAGGCGGCGCGGCCAAAGCGCGCGCGGTTCGGGTGCAGTTGTATTTGGGGCGGGCGCATTTGGCCCGTAAACAATATCGCGAGGCAGAACAAGTGTTGGCCAAACTGCTTGCCGATGAGGACGCGGGTGCAGAACCGGCCTTATGGCTGGGCCGAGTTTTTGAGCAGCAGGAAAAACATGCCGAGGCTGAAGCCAGTATAACCTCGGCCCTGAAGCGTCATCCGAACGGTCCATTGCGGGCGGAATTATTATTCGACCTCGGAAAACATCGGATGGCGCAGCAACAATTTGCCTTGGCCGCGCAGTCGCTGGACCAGTTGTTAGAGGAATACAAGGAGCATGCATTGCGTGCCGATGCCATTCGCTTTAATGCCTTGTGCAATCACCGGGTGGAGGATTACGCCGCGAGTCTGGCCTTGTGCCGGCATTTTTTGAAAACGAACGCAAAGGAGGAAGGGGCGGCGGACATGATGTTTTTGGCAGCCGAAAACCTTTTTTTCCTCAACCAAACCAAGGAAGCCGTTACGGCCTACGAGTCCTATATCAAGGCACACGCCAAGCATGCCCAGCTCCCTGTGGCGCGCATGCGGGTGGGGGAGGCCTACTTTGAAGGGCGAGAATGGGATAGGGCACTGGGCGTGTTTGAAGCGATCTTGAAAACAAATCCGGAGGGAACAATATATGATCAGCTGGAATTCTTAATGGCCGAATGTCACCGCGAACGAGCGGATTGGGCCAAGGCGGTGGAGTTCTATCAGCTGTTTGCCAAGGCCAAGCCGAAATCGATCAACGCTGATACGGCCCTGATGAAAAGTGGGATCGCTAATGAACGGCTCAAGCAGTTCAATAACGCCATTGCCGACTACCGCAACCTTGCCGGACAATATCCCCAAAGCCGCCACTGGGCGCATGCCAATTATCAATGGGGCGTGTTGTTATATGAGGCAAAGGATTTTGCCGGGGCCCGTGTGCCCCTTGGGGCGGTATGGGGATTGAAGGAACATACGCTCCGAGCTAATGCGGGATACTATTTGGCTTGGGTGAGTTTGGGGGAACAAAAATGGGCCGAAGCCGCGCAACAGTTCGGCGGCATTAGTGATCAATTTCCCGATCATGAATTGGCTGCGGATGCGCGGTTGCAACAGGCGATTGCGTTAACTTCAGCCAAGGAGTCCGCAAAAGCGCAACAAGCCTTGGAACAGTTTTTGAAAGCGCATCCGAATCACAAGATGCAAGGGCAGGCATTGTATCAATTGGGTTCGGCCTTGATGGAGCAGGAACAATGGGCGGCGGCGGTGGTGGAATTTGGCAAGGTGCCCAAGAAAAATGAGTGGCGGGATGATGCCCTGTACCGTTCGGCTTGGTGCGAACGGCGGGCCGGGAACAAGCCGAAAGCGATCCCATTTTATCAGGAGCTGCTCGAGAATTTCGCTCAAAGCAATTTGGCCGGCTACGCGCTCTTGGAGTTAGTGGAATTGGAACATGAAGCAAAGCAGTTCAACCCTGCCATTGCGCGGTTGCAGGCATATTTACAAACGGATTTGGCCCATGCCGAGCGTGCCCAAGCGATGTATTGGTTAGGATGGTGTTTTTACGGGAAAGAGGAGAACGATTTGGCCAAAGAACAGTTCGACCTGTTGAAAGAACGCTATCCAGAGAGCAAGGCGGCTAAGGCCCCTCAGCCACAAATTGATTAGGGCACCATGGTTGTTTGCCGTTCAAACGAGGCAACTCAACGGATGCTAATACTTCAGCCGAAGCCTGAATTCCGTTGAATTCGTTGGTTTACCCAGAGAAAATGCGTTTTTAAGGGTAAAAATCGGGGGACGATTGATTCTTTGTTAATAAGTTCATGAAAACTTCGCCCTGACTTGTCGTCATACTTGAACACCATGACGCGAGCGCCTTGGTGTATCCATTTTGATGGGTAAATTCTGCACGGGAACTCTTTTCGCTGTATGTTGAGGCATGCGGCATACAAGGAGGTTCGCGACAACATGGTGCGTTGAAGTAATGAGGCTTGTGTTGATTCAACAAGATCATTGGTTGAAAGAACGGCGCGAACGTCGGCGTGATTAACGGATGAGGGCATGGAAACGGACGCCCCATCCAGTTAAATAAATTTGCCTAAAACAACGAAACAAATCTGAACGAATGAAGACGAATCCATCCCCAATTCAATGTGGTATCCGATTGTTGACTGCTTTGGGAGCTGTCCTGCTCATGGCTGCTGCGCCTGCCCTTAACGCTGCGGATAAAGCCGGTGACGCTGCTTATGAGGCGGCTGCAGGTTTGTTTAACCTCGGCCTCTGGAAGCAGGCCTCCGAGTCGTATAAGGAGTATTTTGCCAAACACCCGCGCCATCCGCTGGCTGCGCATGGCCACTTCGGGCTCGGTTTGTGTTACTTCAACATGAAAGACTACGCCGATGCGGCCAAGGAGCTCGGTCGGGCGGCAAATGGGGATGGCCCAAGCAAGGTGGAATCGAACCTATACCTTGGCCAAGCCCTGTTATTGAAAACGCCTTCGGCACCCAAGGATGCGGAAGGCGCGTTTCGCGAAAGTTTGCTGGCGTTGGGCTTTGAGCGTAAAGGCATCATCAGTCGCACTTGGGATAAAGAAAGCATTGATGCTTGGCTGAAAAAGACAGACGACAAAAAACAAATGAATTTGGCGGCAGATGTATTTGTGGGCCTACTGGAGTCCAGCTATTTACAGAATGACTGGAAATCAGTCGTCAATAAAGTGGACGCCTTCGAAGGCCTGGTGGCCGGTGCGTCGATCGAACAACGGGCGCGAGTGCTGACCGGAGAGGCGCAGTTTAATCTGCAGGACTACGAGGCGGCAGCGAAAAATTATGAGGCGGCAGCCGATCTCAAGGGAGGCGATTCGGGCGAGGCTTTGTTTCGCCTTGGATTAGTGAGGTTAAATCATCTCAAGCAATACGCGGAAGCGGCAGGTCACTTTAAGGAATTCGGCGCCGATTATGCGAATGATCCCAAGAAGGCGGACGCCACCTTTAACGAGGCACTTTGCTACTACCATAGTTACTATGGCGGGGAAGAAAAACATCTGGCGGATGCCATTCGTTTGTTCGACCGTTTTGTAGCCGCGTATGACGAACATAACTTGGCCGAGGTGGCCCAATTCTACTCCGGCAAACTCCAGCATATCCGTGAAGATTGGCCGGCGGCGGTGAAGCGGTTCAAGCCGCTGGAAAATAGCAAGAACCCGGCCTTGGATCAGCTCATCTTCCTTTTGGGCGATAGTTATCACCAGATGAAAGACTGGGAAAACTCGGCCAAGTACTACATGCAGTTTGCCGTTGGCAATGAGAAGAAACTGAACGCCGATGTGGCTCTGCACAATGCGGGCGTGGCCTACAGCAATCTGAACGAGCCGGATATTAAAAGTGCCATTGCCGCCTATGAACGACTGGAAACCAAGTGTCCGGGAAGCCCGCACGTGCCAAGCGCCCAGTTGAAGCTCGGGGTCATTCATTACGAAGCCGGCCGGTTCGACGAAGCCAAGCGGCCTTTGGCCAAAATCCCCGCCAATCACGCCCTGAAGGCGGATGCGGATTATTTCTCGGCCTGGGCTGAACTGGATAATCGCAAGCCGGCGGAGGCCGCGCGCAAATTCAAGGCCCTGCGCGAACGATTGGCGCGGGTGGATGCGGATAACGGCTTGATCGCTGAATCGCATCTGTATCAAGGCATCGCGGAATTTGAGGCCCGTCAGTTCGGTGCCTCAGCCCAAACGCTGGCCACATTTTTAACCGCTCATGATTCCCATGACAAAGTCGACGAGGGTGCCTTTAATCTCGGATTGGCGCACATGGAACTGACACAGTGGGACAAGGCGGTCGAGAGCTTCGATCAAGTGGCCGGCAACTCTTCAATTCGTGACCGTGCCTTGTATCAATCCGCTTGGAGCAAACGCTCCGCCGGCAAACATGCGGATTCCATTCCCTTCTATAAGGAACTGCTGGAGAAACATCCCCGCAGTGATTTGGTGAATAATGCCGCATTGGAGCTGGCCGAAGTGGAATTTGAAAATGGCGGCCCCCAAGGAGGCCCGGCTGCGGTGGAGCGTTTGGAGAAACTGCTGGACCGTAAAATTGATCCTCAATTACGCCAGCTCACGCTCTACCGGTTGGGCATCGTTCAGTTCGATCTCAAGGCTTACGCGGATTCCGCCAAGGCATTTGAGGAATTGCTCAAGGATGCGCCCAAGAACTTGGTGGTATCCGCCGCCTGGCAGGCTGGCGAAGCCCGCCGGCAAGTGGCTGTTTCCGCCAATGGAGATGCCAAGACGCAAGGGCAGCGCGCTGCGTTGGCCAATTATCAAACCGCCGCCGGAGCCGCCTCGGCTGGAGGGAATGACGTCGAGCTCCAGCGCCAAGCGTTTCTGCGCATTGGTGAAACACACGCCGTGCTCGAGGAATGGGAGGCATCCCAGAAATCCTACGAGCAGTTTATTGCCGCACATCCGAACGACAAACTCATCCGCACGGCGCAGCTCGGCTATGGCTGGTCCCTGCACAACCAGGAGAAATATGCCGAGGCCATCGCCTCGTACACTAAGACGGTGAAGGACGGCATTCGTGATGACACGGGTGCCCGTGCCCAGTTTCTACTGGGCGAATGTTACCTCGAACAAAATGAGCATGTGAAGGCACGGACTGAGTTTGCCAAAGTGGATCAGCTTTACGCCTTCCCGCAATGGCAGTCCAAGGGCCTGTTTGAGATGGCTCGTTCGTTTGCGCAGGAAAATCAAACTGACGAAGCCAAAACAGTTTTTAACAAGCTGATTGAGAAATATCCTGAAACACCAGCGGCCCGTGCGGCCAAGGAAGAACTCAGCCGGCTTTAATTTGCACAACCCAACCATGCGATTGATTCAACACACCTTGACCCTGTTGGCCTGCGTGGCCTTCCTTGGCTGGCTGACCCCGGCCGTGACGGCCCAAACCAATGGACCCGCCGGCGGGACCACCATTGACTCCACCATCGTGGAAGATGTGCCGGACATTGTTACCGAAGAGCGCAAGAGCATGTGGCAGCTGGTTCGCAGTGGCGGCCTGATGATGATTCCGTTGGGGGGGCTGTTATTGTACGGTTTCTACTGCGCCGGTGTGCAGGTGTATGTGATCCTCTTCACCAATGACGCCGCCAAGGACACCGAATTGTTGGACAAGCTGGATCCTTACGAAGTGCCCTATGAAGATATGCCCATAATTGTGCAGAACGAGATTACTCGGCGCGAACGGGCGGCTTTCCCCAAGATGGCTGAGGCGGCCTTGGGGCGGATCTATTCGGGGAAGGATGGAATGACCGAAGCCTTGGAGGAAGAGGGGGCCCTGCAGCTCGGCCGGCTCAAACGCGGCATCAAGCCCCTTCAGGGCGTGGTAATGGTCGCCCCATTGCTCGGGCTCTTGGGCACCGTTTACGGCATGATCGCCTCATTTCAAAGCATGGGGTCGGCTGGTGACGACAAGGTGAAGTTTCTCTCCGAAGGTATTTATGAGGCACTGGTAACCACCGCTTCGGGGCTGACGATCGCCATTCCGTTCCTATTTCTCTACCTGTGGCTGAACCGAAAAACCGACGAAATCGGGGAGAATTTAAATCGACAAGCTCGCAAATTCTTGGGAACCTTTTTTCCTGCCGAAGGAGGCGGCAGGGAACCCAAACCCCAAATTGATGACAGTGTACCGGGCGAGTTGGAAGAAAGCACCACATGAAGGTCATTCAGGCACAGGTCGAACAAGAAACGGGGATCGATGTTGCCCCGTTGATTGATATTCTGTTTACCTTGATCATCTTCTTTTTGGTGACTACCACTTTTGAAGAGAAGGAAAAAGAGGAGGAAGTCCGTCTACCCAAACAGGGCGGATCTTCACTGGTCAACAAGGATCGCCCCATTTACATCAATGTCTTACAGGATGGCTCCTACAGCGTGGGCGGGGATGTGGTGGATTTAAACGACTTGGAATTCAAGCTAAAGGTTCGTTTTGAAGAGAAACCGGATCAAAAACTTGTGCTGCGCGGGGACTCCAAAGCCTTCCACGGGCAGATTGCCTCGGCATTGGATATCGCCCGGCGCGTGGGTTTTAGCAAAGCCAGTATTGCCTACGACACCCGGCCCTTGAACTAATGAATAAATTTCGGCTCAGAGGAATATTCGAACTCATTGAATGGGGGTTCGAATCATTGGCCGACCGCTTTGGCATCCAGCGGCGTCACATCCTCTTTGGCTTGATCGCCCTGTTTCTCATGACCCTTTGTACCATGTGGTACATCTACGAGAAAAAATGGGTTGTGATGCATACCAAAAAAGGCATGCGCAACGAACAGCAGATGACCATCTCCCTGGATGGCGAAGAATCGGCCGTTCAGGAAATGAGCAACGAGATTCGGAATAACATTTTGGATACCCCGATGGCTGCGGCGGCCTCCACCTCGTCCATGGCCCAATCCGCATCTAACATGAACGCCCAGCGGAGCGATCCACAAAACGCTGCAGCAGCTTCGCAATCCGCTTCCGGCAGCGCGGCCTCATCTGCTGCTCCCAGCGCCGCGGGCAGTGCCAGTAACGCGGCCTTTGCCCCCAGCGCCTCACAGGCCAACCCCAGCGTCATGGCGGGGCAGGCCCGATCAGAAACCAGCCAATCCATGAGTCCGGCAACGGCGCAACCCAATGCCCAGTCCGCGGCGGCCCGCAATGCGGCCCGCAGCAACCCTCAATCAACGCCGAATTCCTCGGCGACCGCGCAAGCCTCGGCCAATGCGCCCAGTGCCGCGTGGGGAAGTGCTTCCCTTTCCCCTTCGGCGGCTCAGGCCAATGCCTCAGTTCAAACCAGCGGCGCCCAAGCCGTGGCCAACCAAAGCATGAGCACCGCCAGCTCTCAGCCCAATGCCGCTTCGGCGGCCAACAGCAGTGCCGTGCGCAGTACGCCACAAACATCCACAGCGCAATCCGCCTCCGCGGCCAGCAATGCCAGCCCATCTGAAGCAGTTCAGGCCGCGGGAAATACCAGTTCCCTAACCCCGGCATCCGCTTCTCAGGCCAACAGCGCCACCGTGCAGGCAACCGGAGCTCAAGCGATCTCCAGCCAAACCATGGCGCAGGCGACTTCGCAGGCTGCATCCCAGTCGGCCTCTGGCCGCAATGCGGCCCGCAGCACACCGCAATCCGCAGCGGCTTCACAATCGGCGGCTTCGGTACAAAGCACAGCTTCTACCCATAGTGCGGCGAGCGCGGCGAGTAGCTCGGCCTCGTTTAGTCCGTCTGCCTCGAGTGCGCAGGCGACGGCGACGGGCGTTCAAAGTGCCAGTGCGCAGGCGGTGAATGGGCAGTCCATGGCCTCGGCGACATCGCAATCGATGGCGCAAGCCGCATCGAGGTCCGGCAGTTCTTCCCGGAACGGGCCGACTGCCAATTCAACGGCACAAGGCGGAGGCTCGGCTTCGGCAGTGAGTTCTGCTTCCGCCATAACAGGGGCGAATGGTTCGGCCAGTGCCTTGGTGCCATCGTCCGCCTCGGGGAGCAGTGCGGCTGTGGCCGGCGTGCAAAGTGCCAGTGCGCAGGCGGTCGCGAGTGGATCGTTGAACGGGGCATCTTCCCAATCTTTGGCTCAAGCGGCTGTGGGAGCTCGCGGTTCGGCTCGAAACAGTCCCAACGGGGCTTCATCCACATCGGCAGCTTCCGGTTCCGCACAGGGATCGAGCAGTGCATCGGCAGTGGCGGGCACGAATGGTGCCTCCAGTGGCGCGTTTTCTCCGAGTGCAACCGGGAGCAGTGCGTCTGTTTCGGGAGTGCAAAGTAGTGGAGCCTCGTCAGTGGCGGGCCGCAGTATGTCGGGAGCTTCGACCGGTTCCATGGCCACGGCGGCAAATGGCTCCCAAGGTTCGGCCCGGAACAGTCCTGGGGAGGGCTCCAGTGGTCAGGCCGGCAGTTCGGCGCAGGGTAGCCATACTGCTGGAACAGTGGCGGGCACGAGTGGCTCTCAAGGTTCCGCCTTTTCACCCACGGTAAATGGCATTGGCGCTGCCGGTTCCGGGATGATGAACACCGGGGCGCAGGCGGTGGCGGGCCGCAATATGGCGGGAGTTTCCATGGGGAACTCTCAGGCCTCCAGCGGGGCCCGCGGTCCGGCTCGCTCTGGGCCATCCGGTTCCGTGGGAAGCGTGAGTTACACAGCCCGCGCGGTAAGCGCCCGCAATATGACCACCGGTTCGGCTTTAGCCGGGCCCAGCCGGCCGACGTATACGGCATTGCGTGCGAGTTCGCCGACCGTTCGGAGCCGGGTGACTGGAACGGCGTCCTATACACCGCCTTCGCCAGCGGCTCCGACGACCCCATCACGAACACGGTTAGGGAGCAGTACGCCCAGTATGACGACTCAGGTGATGGCTCAGGCTGATTCGACTGGAATGGCTCAGCGCGTGGGCTTGTCAGGGATGCGTTCCCGGCCGCGGGCGGCTTATGCCAGCCGACCCGAAGAACCGGCCCTCACGGTGCGGCCCACACAAATGGCTTCGGTGAGTCGGCCGAGTTTTAACAGTCCCTTGCGGCCTTCGATCAATCGCACTTCTTCCCCTAGAGTACCGTCTGTCCAAGAGGTGTCGCGCCCGGTCACTCGACCGTTGGTGCCAATTACACCGCCCCCTTCATCGGAACGGATTGTCCAACCTCCTGTGCGGCCACAGCCACCCACGCCCACGGCGACTAACCCATCGCCGGCTGAGACTCAGCCGGAGGCGGCGACGGATCCGAACCCCAATGATAACCAAACCCCGCTGGAGGTGTTCCGAACAGCCGGTTTTGAGGCGACTGCGGAGGGGAAGGGCGATGATTATGTATTCATCATCGACAAGTCGCGAAGCATGAAGGATGACAGCCGCTTGATCGCGGCAAAGCAGGCGTTGGCCCGGACCTTGGAGAAGTTGGAGCCCAATAAGCGGTTCTACATTTATTTCTTCAGTGACGATACTGAGGAAATGAAATCCGGCCGCTTGTTGGAAGCGACACCGGAAAACATCGGCAACACCCAAAATTGGATCAACCGGATGTCACCGGAAGGCTTCACCAACCCGCGCGATGCACTGGCGGATGCCTTTGGTAAACTGAAACCTTCAACGATCTGGCTGTTGTCCGACGGGAAATTTTCACCGTTCAAACGCGTGCAGCGCGGCAACCGCACACAAGTGATCGGCCTGCCGCCAGTATACGAGGTCATTCGCAAACTCAACCCGAATGGCAAGGTGCGCGTTAACACCATCGGTTTCGCCGAAAGGGAGGGGGATGTGGATGATTCCCTGAAAGCGATCGCCTCGGATAACGACGGGGGTTACCGTTTTATTAAATCCAACGAGCGATAGCCCAAGCTTGCGTGGATGGCATTGTTGCCGGACACTGCTCCCATGAACCACTTGGCATGGCTTGGATTGATTTCTTTTTTGCTCCCGTTAGGACACGCAGAGGAGACTGGCTTTACATCGTTGTTTAACGGTAAGAATTTTGACGGCTGGCATAATGTCAATTGCGGGCCCAAGACCTGGACGGTGAAAGATGGGGTGATTCATTGCACCGGAAAACCCATCGGAGAACTGCGCACCACACGGATGTATGAAAACTTCATTCTCGAGGTGGAATGGCGGCACCTGAAACCCCGGGGTAATGCAGGCATCTTCGTGTGGGCCGATGCGTATCCCGCAAAGGGGCAGCCGTTTCACCGCGGCGTGGAGGTGCAGGTGCTGGAGAATGCCTACGGCAACACGCGCGGTTACACGACGCATGGAGATATTTTTCCAATTCACGGTGCCCGCATGACGCCGATCAATGGCCGTGGCGGTTCACGGGCGTTTCCCATTGAGAACCGCAGCAAACCATCGCCGGAATGGAATCATTATCGGGTGGTATGTAACAACGGCGATATTAGTCTCGCGGTGAACGGTAAGGTGGTGACACAAGGCAAGGCATCCTGGCCCCGCAAGGGGTATATTTGTTTGGAATCGGAAGGATCCCCGGTGCAGTTCCAAAACCTAAAGCTCAAGGAGCTCCCATCGACCGACGCAACCACGGAAGAAACGGCGTATGTGTTTGATGGCTTTCGCAGCCTATACACTGGGGTGGATCTCTCCGGCTGGGAAGGGGACGGCTGGCAATCCAATGACTGGCGGTTGAACGGGGCGAAGGCTCAAGGGCGACTGCGTTGTCGCGAGCAGTTTGCCAGTTACAGTTTCTTTGCCGATTGGAGAAGCAAGGATGGAGCACTGCCATTTAATTTGCCGAACGTGGGGGAACTGGGCAATTTGGAGCATCCCTCAGGCAAATGGAACCGCCTCAAGGTGACGCGCGTGTTGGGGAGTACCACGGTGGAAATCAATGGCAAAGCGGTATTGGTAGAGATGGGAATTGAGGCCGGGCCGTTACAGCCGGGGGACTTGGAACTGCTGCCGGGAGGCGAATTTGCCAACGTGTTTGTGAAGCCGCTGAAGCCTTAACTCCGACCACAAAAAAGCGGCCCCGTAGGGCCGCTGAATTGAAGGAGTTTATCTACTTCTGGGATACCACGCTCACCTTGTTGGCGGTGGGGAAGTTTGCTGGAATCTTGCTGGTCACCTTTCCGGTTGCGAGCCATTCACAGGCGCGATCCATAGTGGTGATGAAGCCCACACACTGAAGGGATAGGCCATTCTCATGCCCCATGGGGGTGTGAAAGATTTTGCCTTTGCCATATTCCAGCACCATCATCATGGGCTCGTGGCGTTTGCTTTTTTCGCTCCAAGCGGTGGCGAGGATTTCCATGTTGGTGCCCGGACCACGGAGGGAATCGTAGAGTTCATCCTTGGCGTGTTTCCATTGAGCGGGCATGCCGGCGGTGATGGGGTGGTTGGCGTCGCGAATTTGGATCACGAACTCATGTTGTGGGCCGTGGCTGCCGCCGCGGCCGGGATTGGTGTTGCGGACCAGCTTGTTGTTTTCATCGTAATAAACGTATGGACCATTTTTTTCCGTACGTCCGCCCCAGCCGCCAAGGCCAATCATTTTGTTGTACTCGAGCCAATTGGGGAATGAATTGTTGGCGGCGTGAACACAGATAAATCGTCCGCCGCCACTGACATACTTCTCAAAGGCGGTTTTGACCTCCTGCGGCCAATCTTCTCCATTGTAGTTACTGATGACTACATCGTACTGGTCGAAGTTGGGGCGCCATTTGGCCCAGTCCTTAGCGGCCAATTCACGAGCGGCTTTCTCGGCCGCTTCGCGCTTTTCTTGAGGCAGGTTGCGTGGGGCGCGAAAACGGGCGGGTGCGGTGGATGTTTCCACCGTGTACCGTTTGGTTTGCTCCAGCTGCGCCTTCATGAACGGAGTCATGGCCGCCCAGTTGTGATTGTTTTGTCCATCAACGATGAGCACGCTGATGGTTTTGGCGGAAAGTCCGAGAGTGCCTGCAGCGAACAGGGTAATGATCAGGAAACGATTAAGAATCTTCATGCGTGCGCCAAGTGTAGGCGCAGGACCGAGGCTGCCAAGGCTGAATTACGGCTACTTGGCCACCGTTTCGCCGATCCGCTGGGGTTGAGCCAGTAGCCGGGTGGCTTCCTCGAGGAGAAATTTCGGGGCCATAAATGGTTCGTGGCTGATTTCCTGCCAACGCACTTGGCCGGCCGCATCAATCAGATACGTGCCGTGCAGTGGAGTTTCCTCGAAATCATCATATGCACGATATTTCTGAAAGACTTCAAGCGAAGCATCGCTCAAGAGCGGGAAATTGAAATGGCGATCCTTCGCGTCGTATCCAATGAAGGTATCTCGCAGGCCTTGAGCGGTGTCCGTGCTGACCGCCAACAGGGTGATGCCTTTTTTCTCAAACTCATGGGCCAACGGGTCAAAGGCGTTCAGCTGCTCCATGCAATGGGTGCAGCCTTTGCCCAGGTAAAAAATCAGCACGACTGGTTTGCCCTGATATTGGGCCAGGGAAAATTCTTCGCCGTTCCGGTCGCCCAAGATAAAGGCCGGCGCGGCTGAGGGTTGCCACCGGAATGGGCCCAGATCGTCCAGCTTCGGTCGTTGGCCCATGTCCTTGACCTCGGCAGGTGTCAGGCGCCAATCGGTCGGATGATTCAGCGATTGGGCGAGGGGCGCCAGACGGCTGAACCATTCCACCTCGAGATCCAGTGCCGGTGCAATGCGGCGCAGGTGATCAAAGGCGGTCTTAGCCTCCGCGGGTTTCTTGGCTTGATGTAGAATGTAGGCCTGTGCGGCCAGCGGTCGGGCTTGTTCGGGGGCGGACTGCACGGCACTGGCGGCGAGTTTGATGGCTTCCTCGGTATTGCCCAGCTGCAGTTGCAGGAGCGCCTTGCGTTCGCTGGGTAAGTCGTTCACCTTTGCAAATTCGGTCTTGGCCATCTCGAGATCCTTGCCCTGCAGGGCGAGGTACATGCGGGCTTCGGCGAGGCCGCGTTGCAGCGTGCTGATGGCGGTGGCGTAGGGACGCTCGGCATCGGTCTTGGCTTTCTTAATGTCGGCCGGTTTTTTCTTTTCCTGTTTCGCCTTGGCCTCTGCGTCCATGCCGGCCTTGGATTTGCCGGCTTGCTGTTCGGCGAGCAGGGTTTCCATTTGTTTGAGAAGAGGCTGGGCTTGATCGGCCCGGCCGGTATTTATTTTTGCCACCGCGACCAGTCGCAGGTGCTTGGCACGATCGGCGGCACTGTTGCCGGGGCGAAGGTAATGGGTGTCTTGCAATTCCAGGATGGTCTCCCATAATTCGTAGTTGGTGAGCAAGCCATGGAGATGGCGCCGACCGTAGGTGTGGCTGCTGCCGGAGGAGAAGCTCCACGTGCCGTCGTCTTTCACATTGGGGAGGCGTGGCAGTTCGATCATGTTCTTGGCCATGGCCAGAGCGCGCTCGACGCGGCCAGCGTGGCTGAGGTTGCGGGTGAGCCATTCGTTGTTGTGGGCAAAATTATGTATGCGGTCGGGCATCACGCGGTCCCGGATCATGTGGGCATGGTCCACGCGGGCACTGGCTTCCTGCTGCCAGGAGGCGTCATGATAGCGTTTGAGGCGGGAAAGAATGTGGCCGGGCATATGCCACATGTGCGCAATGCCAGGTGCGGCCTGGCCGCATTGGCCGACCGAAGGAAGGGCTTTCTTGGCGTCTTTATAGTCCCACAGGTGAATGCGGTAGTGATGGCAGGGATGTTTGGGATTCTTGGCCAAAATGGCACCAATTCGTTTCTCAACATCGTCGTAATTCTTTTTGGCCCGCACATCACCGACCAAGGCGAGGGTATAAAAGGCTTGGGCCTCAAGGTCATCCGGGAATTGTTCGGCGATGGCTTGGTAGGCTTTGATGCGGGCGGCTTTACGTTTCTTGGAATCCTTTTCCTGTTGGTATGCCGCCATGGAATCGATCCATAATTGTTCGCGTTTACTGACTTGCTCGCGACCTGCGACAGCTTTTTTAATCAGGGGTTCGGCCCGGGAACGGTTGTTGGCATTGGCCATGGCCATGCCCCAATATGCCATCGGATGGCCGGGATGCAGTTTGAGCACTTGCCGGAAGGAGCGTTCCGCTTCCAGATACCAAAATCCGTGCAGTTGGCCGCCACCCTGATTAAAAAAGGCCTGAGCTTCATTGGAATCGGTGGTG
>JAYQQG010000048.1:0-23094 GCA_038145765.1 Verrucomicrobiales bacterium | reverse complement strand
GGCAGCCAGTTTCTTGGAACGTTCCTGCGGACTGAGTTCTTTGTTTCGGTACAGGTTGCTGTAAGCCTTGGTTTGGTCGGCCTGAATCCCATCCTTTATCTTGCGCTGGGCCTCGGTCAATTCCAGCTGACGGGTGAAGAGCTGGACGTAGGGAATGTTGCCGGAGCGAGGTTGTGCAGCAGCCTGCGGCATCTCGGGCCATGCAACCATTAGTAAAAGCAGCCACACGGGTGTCTTCATAATGGGGATGTTAAGGAGTGCGATCAGTTTGCCAACAAAAAAGGCGGCCGTGAGGCCGCCTGAATCCGGTGGAATGGCCGGCGTTATTCGGCTCGCCGGGGTTGAATGAGTCGTGGTTTGATTTCGCGCAGGCCGCCGCCATTGAGCGGTACGGCGGGCAGGATGCGGATGCCGCCCCCTTGTTGCCGGCGTTGTTGGTAGAGTTCCTGTAATTTCTTTTGGTTTTCCTTTTGCTCGTCAGTGAGCAGGGATTGATAGTCTTTCTGGTATTGCTCACTGAGTTTCTGGTAGGCGGCCCGGCGTTCGTCTTGCGGGAGTTCGCGGATCTCCTTGTAGGCTTCCATACGAGCGGTTTGCAGCTCGCGGAGCTTGGCTTTTTGGGCGTCGGTGAAGACGAGGCGGAGTTTTTGCGCCTGCTCCCGAAATTGGGCGCTGGCGGCCTCGAGTTCGGCGAGCTTGGCCTTTTGTTTTTTCGTGTACAGGGCTTGGATGCTCTCGTTGAGGCCTTCGGTCAGATCACGGTATTGATCGCGCTTATCCTGTTGGGAAAGTTCTTTGTTGGAAAACAATTCACGTGTTTTGGCACTGTGAGCCTTGCGGAGTTCGGCGATTTTTTTCTTTTGCTCGTCGGTGAGGTCGAGCTGGGCACTGTAAGCACCGGCACCAGCCCAAATACGCCCGCCGGCGGCGGGAGCGGCCTGAAGCTGCAGACGTTGCACTTGTGCCTTAGGTTGGTCTTGTGCAGCCACTGGCGCGGCGGTGAGGGCGGCTAGAATGATGGGGATGAGTGTCGGTTTCATGTTGAGATCAGTGTTGATTGGGGGATTAGACGGGATTTGGCAAAAATTGCACCCTTAATAATTGGGCCACCTTCAACAAGGGCTTCAGATGGATGCACCCAACAAAAAAGGCGGCCTAAAGGCCGCCGTGAATTGTGTATGCCCGATGAATTACTTCTCTTGAGGCTTTTTCTTGTCCTTGCCGGCCGGGCGACGCTTGGCCATCAGCTCCTTGAGCTTGGCTTGCTGTTCCTCGGTGAGGATCTTGGCAATGGCTTCCTGGCGGGCCTTGGAGAGTTCGCGACCCTTGGTCTTGCGATCTTCCTTGGACAGCTCCTTGAGCTTCGGGCCGAATTCGGCGTTCACTTCCTTCATCTTGGCGGCCTGTTCCTTGGTCAGGTTCAGTTCCTTGAAGATGTTGCCTCGGGCGCCCTTTTTGGGGGCGGCTTTTTTGTCTTCCGCGGCAAGGTTCAGGGCCAGCATGGCGGCCATGGCGATCATAATGAGTTTTTTCATGTATTGATTTCTGTGTTCTTTACGGGGTTGTGCCCAGTAAGGGGCGCAATTTGCGCTTGTGTCAGGAGACGCGCAAGCGCAAAAGCGGTTACAGTTAGACGATGGCCACGGTATTTTCCAGCGTGCCGATCCCGGAGACAGTGATGCGGATGATGTCCCCGGCGTTGAGGTTGAAATCATCGTCCGGCACGACGCCAGTACCCGTGAGCAGCATGGCGCCGTGCGGGAAATTCTGGGAGCGGCCGAGGTAATCGAGCAACTCGTCGAAGGACCGCTTGATGTTATTGATACGGGTCTCACCACTGAACACGGCATGGTTTTCGCGTACAATCTCGACCCCGATGGTCCAATCACGAATAGCAGTTTCGTCGACGCCGGTGACAATGCAGGGGCCCACCGCACAGGCGCGCTCGTACATTTTGGCCTGCGGCAGGTAGAGGAGGTTTTCGCCTTCAATATCGCGTGAGCTCATGTCGTTGCCAATGGAGACACCGACCAGTTCCTTGCGGGAATTCACCACGAGCGTGAGTTCCGGCTCGGGGACATTCCACGTGGCATCGGCGCGAATGCCGACGGCGTCACCGGGGTGCACCACTTTCTCGGGCAGCGATTTAAAAAAGATCTCGGGGCGTGCGGCGTCGTAAACTTGATCGTAGGCGTTGGCGCTGAAATCGCTCTCCTCCATGCGCGCTTTTTTGCTGCGCAAATACGTCACGCCGGCAGCCCAGACTTCCTGCCGTTCAACGGGGGTGAGTAAGGTGACGTCGCCTGCTGCCACGGTGGGCGTTTCAGCGGCCTCCGCGCGGGCGCGGGCGTCACTGTCCTCTAGCAGCTCGGTCAATGAATCAAATCCCGCGGCGGATAGATCGGCGACCGATGCATCTTCCTGGTACCGGCCGATGCGCACGGCGCCCTCGGCATTTTTGAACCGGCAGAGTTTCATGTTAGGCCGAGTAATCGAGGTAGACGGATTTCACGCGGGTGTAGAAATCAATGGCGGTCTGGCCCTGTTCCTTGAAGCTGTTGGTGCTGGAATGTTTCACACCGCCAAAGGGCACCTGCAGGGCAAGGCCGGTGGAGATCTGGTTGATCTTCACCACGCCGGCCTCGATGCGGTCGGTGTAGCGCATGGCTTTATTGATATCGCGAGTGATGATCGACGCACTCAGGCCGAACTCAATGTCGTTGGCTAATGCAAGGGCTTCATCGAAGTCGCCGGCCTTCACCACGCCAATGGCGGGGCCGAAGACTTCCTCTTGGGCGATGCGCATGTCGTTCTTTACATTACCGATGACGGCGGGGCTCAGGAAATGGCCGTGCTCGAGGTCTCCTTCAGTCAGGCGTTCGCCGCCCCACAAGACCTCGGCGCCTTCGTCCTTGGCGATCTGCAGATAATCCAGCGTGCTCTCCAGTTCCGCGGCACACACCGCCGGCCCCATGGTCACGCCTTCGTGCAGGCCGTTGCCCACCTTGCGGGCCTGCGCCTCGGCAATGAGTTTTTCGGTAAATTCGTCAGCGACACTTTCCTCGACAATTGCGCGACTGGTGGCGGTGCAGACCTGGCCGGTCATCATGTAGCCGGCCATGGCCACCAGCTTGGCGGCGTGATCGAGGTCCGCATCAGCCAGCACAATGGTGGGGTTTTTACCGCCCATCTCCATCTGGGCGCGGGCCATACGCGGGGCGAGTTGCTGGTAGATGCCACTGCCCACGGAGTGCGAACCGGTAAAGGACACGGCCTGCACGGCGGCGTTGGTGGCCAACTCGTCCCCGACCTCTTTGCCGCTGCCGACCACGACATTGAGCACGCCTTTGGGCAGCCCGGCTTCGTTGAAGGCTTTGGCGATTTCCATGGTCATCGCCGGTGCGAGCGAGGCGGGTTTGAGCACGACGGTGTTGCCGCTTACCAGGGCGGGAGCCAGTTTCCAAGCCGGCAAGGCGATCGGGAAATTCCAGGGAGTGATCAGGGCCACCACGCCGAGCGGTTCGCGCTTGGTGTAGAGCATGTTGTTCGGCAGGTCATGCGGCACGACCTGGCCGCCGATGGTGTAGGACAGGCCGGCCATGAAGCGGAAAATATCGACGGTTCGCCCGACCTCCATGCCGGCCTCGATCTTGGTTTTGCCTTCCTCGCGGCACAGCAGCTCCGCGAGTTCACCTTGCCGGCTGGCAAGGATGTTGGCTACGGCGGAAAGAATCTTACCGCGTGCCGGTGGGGTGGTATCGCGCCAGCCGGGGAAAGCAGCCTGCGCGGCCTCCACGGCGGCCTGGGCATCGGCCGTGCCACCCTTGGCATATTCGGCCACCGCCTCGCGGGTATCGGCCGGGTTGAGGTTGCTGAAGGTGTCACCGGAAGCGGCGGCCACCCATACGCCATTAATGAAATTCTTGTACTGCTTCATGCGGAAGCGCGCAGTGTGCCGGAACACCTTGGGAGGGGCAAGTTCCACCTTGCCCGAAGATTGGGCTTCATAATTGGGACGAGGTGAAACGCGTCCGTCCCGCTACACCAAAGCATCCGCCTTGGCGGCAAAGATGAAATCGGCTTCATTCAGACCATCGATCTTGTGCGTCCAGATGGTGATCTTCACTTTGCCCCAAGCGAGGTAAATATCCGGGTGATGAAAAATCTCTTCGGCCAACGCGCCCACCTTGTTGGTGAACTCCAGTGCCTCGGCGAAATTCTTAAAGTTGTATTCCTTCTCTAAATGATGCCCGTCCATTACCTGCCAGTCGTTTCCCAGCTGAGCCAGGAGCGCATCCAATTCTTCTCCGGCCAAGGGCGGCACACCGCCCTGACAGGGTTTACATTCGCGTTCGGCCAAGCTGCAGGAATCATCATTCATGGTCGGGCTCCAGCGTAACGGGCGCGGCCGGGGATGCCAGTCTTTCCGCATCCCGCCGCCACAGGGCCGCCAGGAAACTGCCCAAAATACAGTGCATAATTGCTGAGATGGCGCACGGCGTGGCGGCCGACGGGGTAAAATGTTTCACGGCCAGCGCGCTGCCCAAGCCGCTGTTTTGCATGCCGACCTCGATCGCCATGGTGCGCCGGATACGTTTCTCGAAGCCAAACACACGCGGAATGCCATAGCCGAGCGCGAAGGCACCAGTGTGCATCAGCGTGACGGCCAGCAGCAGGATACCCCCACTTTCGCGGATTTGCTCCGCCCGCTGTCCGAGAATACTGGCGACGATCAAGACGATCGCAATCACGGCCACCAACGGCGCCACCGGTTTCACCCGGTCTACCGCGCCATGAGCGTAGCGGTTCAGTGCCATGCCGATGAGGATGGGCAACAGCACAATTTGCACGGTGCTTTTGAACAGGGCAACGGCATCCACCGGCACATATTTGCCGGCGAGCCATTGGGTGAGCACGGGTGTGAGCGCGATGGCCGCGAAGGTGCTGCACATGGTCATCAACACCGAAAGTGCCACGTGCGCACGGGCAATGTAGACGACCACGTTGGATGCCGTGCCGCCAGGACAACACGAAACCAAAATCAAGCCCACGGCGAATTCGGCTGGAAGTTTCAATGCCGCAGCTATGCTCCAGCCCATGAATGGCATGATGCAGAATTGCGCGAACACTCCCAAGGCCACGGGTTTTGGAGTGCGCGCGACTTTGCGGAAGTCATCGGGCGAAAGTGTGATGCCCATGCCCAGCATGATCACCGCGAGGCCCCAGACGATCAGGGGCCCTTGGAACCATGTGAACCAATGTGGCTGAAACAACGCCAGCCCACCGCAGAGCGTAACCCATAACGGGAACAGGTTTGTCAACTGATCGAGAATGCGTGGCATTAGACTTGGATTGAGCCGCGGTTGAAGGTAGGGTTTCCAGCAGAGGTGGCCGAGCGGAAAAAGCACAAAATTCTTTATGACGACGAATGTGCGATGTGCACATTTCAGATGCGCGTGCTGACTTGGCTGGATTGGTTGGATGTTGCCCAACTGGTGCCGGCCTCGGATTCAGAATGCCTCCAACTCGCTCCGGGCATGACCCACGCGAAACTCATGGAAGCGATCCATTGTGTCAAAAGTGACGGCTCGGTCCTGAGAGGTGCGAGAGCGCTGCGTTTTATTGGGATGCGTATGCCCCTGCTCGTGCCCCTGTCTTTGATACTTTGGTTTCCTGGAGTGATTTGGATTGCGGAGAGGGTTTACGCGTGGATTAGTCAAAACCGATACATCATCAGCAAATTATTTGGCTGCAAAGACGCCTGCGCGATCATGCCGCAACGCGCGCGGGAGGGTGAAATCGTCACGAAACCGACCAAAAAATAATCCATTTCGCGCTTGCCATGCGGGTTGCGCCTGTTATTTTCCTCCGCCCGATTTACTGGATTTACAAATGAAGAAGGACATTCATCCCGAGAATTATCGCCCCGTGATTTTCCGCGACACGAGCACGGGTGACGAGTTTCTCACCCGCTCCTGCGCGGCCACCAAGGAGACCGGCACTTTTGACGGTGAAGAGTACCCGCTTTACTCCATGGGCATCAGCAGCTTTTCGCACCCGTTCTACACCGGCCAGCAGACCTTTGTGGACACCGCGGGCCGCGTGGACAAATTCCAACAGCGCGCCGCGAAGGCCAAGGCGATGGCCGAGGCTCGGGCCGCCAAGTCCAAGAAGTAGCCATCCTTTTTTGCAACCGCCCGCCCGGTGATCGCCGTGGCGGGTGGTTTCTTTTTCTCGAGTCAAATCCATCGTGGATCTTCAACCGCACATTGAAAAATTCGCCAGTCGCATGGCGGAAGTGGAGACAGAGCTGGGCGATCCCAAGGTATTTGAGAACAACCGGCGCGCTCAGGAGTTGGGCCGCGAATATGCCCGGCTGAAAAATCTCGTGAACCTCGGCGACCGGCTGCTCAAGGCACAGGCGGAACTGGAGGAAAACCGCGCGCTGGCCGATGGCGATGACCCGGAGATGGCCGAGATGGCAGCGGAAGAGATCCCCGCGCTGGAAGAGGAAATTCCGCGTCTGGAGAAAGAGGTGCAATTCGGGCTTGTCCCGCCGGATCCAACCGATTCTCGCAATACCATTGTGGAAATCCGCGCCGGCGCCGGCGGTGATGAAGCCGGACTGTTTGTCGGGGACCTGTATCGAATGTACACCCATTTTGCCACGGCACAGGGTTGGACCCATGAACTGATGGAAAGCAATGCCGCCGAATTGGGCGGTTTTCGCGAGGTCGTCTTCGCGTTGAACGGCGAGGAGGTGTACAAGCAAATGAAATTTGAAAGCGGCGTCCACCGCGTCCAGCGCGTGCCGGCCACTGAGGCCAGCGGCCGCATCCACACCAGCACCGTCACGGTGGCCGTATTGCCGGAAGCGGAGGAGGTGGATGTGGAGATTGATCCAAATGATTTGGAGGTGGATGTCTACCGGTCCAGCGGACCCGGTGGACAGAGTGTCAACACCACCGACTCGGCCGTGCGCCTGACGCACAAACCCACCGGACTCGTCGTGACTTGTCAGGACGAAAAGTCGCAACACAAAAACAAGGCCAAGGCCATGAAAGTACTGCGGTCGCGTCTGCTTGATCTGCGCATTGCCGAGGAGCAGGCCAAGTACGCCGCCGAACGCAAGGCCCAGGTCGGCACCGGCGAACGCAATGAACGCATTCGCACCTATAACTTCCCCCAAAACCGTGTGAGCGATCATCGCATTGAACTCACACTGCACAGTCTGCCCCAGTTCATGGAAGGCGAGATTGGTGAGATGGTGCTGGCCCTCGGCCAACACGATCTGGAGGAAAAGCTCAACGCCCTGCAACAATGAGCGCCCGCGAAGAACACGAAATCCGCGGCCTGATTTTCGATTGTGACGGGACCCTCGTGGACACCATGCCCCTGCACTGGCGCGCCTGGAACTGTGTCTGCGTGAAGCACGGCATTGAATTTCCGGAAGACCGCTTCTACGCCTTGGGCGGCGTGCCCTCGATCAAGATTCTGCACATGCTCAAGGATGAACAGGGTCTGGACATTGATCCGGCGCAGGTTTCCCGCGAGAAAGAGGAGGCCTACATTCCGATGATGCCGGAGGCCCGGCTCATCGAGCCTATTGCCGCCCTCGCCCGCGAAGCTCGGGGTCGTTTGCCGATGGCCGTGGCGACAGGTGGACGTACCAAATACATAAAGCCGCTGCTCGAATCCGTTGGGATTTTGGATTGGTTCGGGGCCGTGGTGACCGCTGATGATGTGGAAAACCATAAGCCCGCACCGGATACCTTCTTGAAAGCGGCCGCCTTGATTGGGGTTCCCGCTGAGGAATGTCGGGCTTACGAGGATACCGACCTGGGGATGGAAGCCATCCGGGCCGCCGGCATGGAGGCCGTGGATGTGCGCGGGATTCCCGGGGTGCTGCCTTCTCCGCTCGCGTCTTAAGCCGCCTACAACACTTCCATCTGGACCGCTTTTTCCGGCACCTGCCGTTTCACCCACACGTACCGGAACAGTACCGTGCGCAACGCCATGGCCACGGGGATGGCCAGCAGACCGCCGATCACGCCGCCCACCAGCGTGGTGCCCATCAACACGGAGATGATCACGGCCACCGGATGCATTCCTACCCGGTCGCCAATGATCTTGGGCTGAATCACTGTTTTCTCCAGGAACAACACCAGCGCACACACCCCCAAGGCGGCAATGGGTGCGTACACGCCCAGTTCCATACCGAAGAAACTCATCTGATCTCCGGAGGTCAGCGAAAGTACCAGCACGGGCACCGTGGAAATAATGACGCCGAAGTATGGGATGATGCCGACCATGCCGGCCAGTAAACCGAGCAGAATGCCGTACGGCAGGCCGATCAGTGAAAATCCAATTGCCAGACATAAGCCCACACACATGGCAACCAACACCTGGCCGCGAAAGAATACCACCAGACAATCGTTGAACGATTCCAACACGAATACCGCTTCCTCTTTGAATTTCGATTCCTTGAGCGGCAGGTAATCGCTCCATTTTCGCTGAATGGTTTGCGCCTCAAGCAGGAAATAAAATACATACACCGGCACCAGTGCCATGCCCGCGATCATGCCGATCAGCCCGATGGCATCCGCCAGGCCGTTGGCGGTGAGTTTTTCCAAATTAGCCGAGTTAGCCTGCATCAATGTTTGGAACTCGATGCGCTTCACGTCCACCTTGTCCAACTGCATGAATTTGCCCCAGCTGGATTCGCGGTGTTTCTTCACCCAATTGCGGGTGCCTTCCTCCAACTGCTCAATCTGCACATCTTTGCCCAGCTGAATGACATCCGGTACGACCGTGCGCAGCACCACCAGGGTGACCGTGCTCACAATGCCCACCGCAATGATGAACACGAGGATGATTGCCTTCACGCGCTTGGGATTGCGGATATTGTGGAAGAGACGGCTGACTTTGGCCGACATTTTGTGCTCAAAGAAATCCACCAACGGATTCAGCAGAAATGCCAGAATACCGGCCACGGCCAGCGGCAGCAGGACCGGCGATAGTCGGTCCAACACCCATCCCACGCCGTAAAACATCGTCGCAAGCAACGCCAGAAAAATGGCGATCGCCAGGGCTGTGAGGGAGAACCACAGCACCTTCGCTTGCTTTTCTGAGGGCGAGGGAAAAGCCATCGTTTGTTAGCCCAGGGATCCCGCCTTATCGGCGGCGGCACGCACCGCATTCATTAGACCGTTGCGTATTCCGGCAGCTTCCATCTCGTGAAGCCCTTCGATGGTGGTCCCACCCGGGCTGGTCACCATATCCTTGAGTTTGCCGGGGTGTTCCCCGGTTTCCAACACCATTTTTGCCGCGCCCAACAGCGTTTGCGCCGCCAGCGGCGTGGCTAAATCCCGCGGCAAACCCGCGGCCACGGCACCATCGCTCATGGCTTCGATCATCTGAAATCCGTAGGCTGGGCCACTGCCGCTTAAGCCGGTGACCGCATTCATCAAGCGTTCCGGCACCTCGACCGCCACGCCCACGGCCTCGAGCATCTGCTGGGTTAATTTGGCATCCGCCGCCTTCGCATGCCGGCCCCGGGCAAAACCGGCCGCGCCTTCGCCGACCAGTGCGGGCGTGTTCGGCATTACGCGAATCACGCGCGCCTTACCTCCCACGGCCTCCTCCAGTTGCGCCAAGGTCACTCCGGCGGCGATGGATACAAACAGATGTTTGGCGGTGGTTTCATCTGACAGTTCGCTCAACAGTTCGGTAACTTGATGTGGCTTCACGGCGATGACAATCACCTCCGCTTTACGGAGCACCTCTGCATTACTCTTCGCGGTGCGCCCCCCTGTGGCTTGGCCGAAGGCCTTGACCGCCGCCGGCACGACATCACTGGCAATGAGCTGGCGACCCCGGATCAGGCCCGATTCCACCATGCCACCGGCTAGGGCCGAGGCCATGCGGCCGGCGCCGAGGAAACCAAATGTTTGCTTCAAGGGCATGCGCGGTTCTACCAAGAAACGCCTTTGAAAACGAGCCTAAAGCCTAGCGGGGCAGGAAGAATCCCCGTTGTTTTTCACTGATCGGCAGGGCCGCCTTTTCCAAGACCGCCAGCATATCCTCCCAAATTTTACGCTTTTCAGTGAGAGCTTGGTTCCGCAAGAGGTAGGCTGGATGAAAGGTCGGCATCAGGGGAATGCCGCGGTAGGTTTGCCACGTGCCTCGGAATCGCGTGATCGCGACCTGTTGCTCCAGCAGCCCCTCCACGGCCGTTTTGCCGAGGGCCACAATGATCTTGGGCTGGATGAATTCAATCTGCCGATGCAGCCACGGTGAGCAGGTGGCCATTTCATCGCTGGTCGGGGGGCGGTTGCCGTAGCGTTTGCCTGGGGTGTCCGGACGGCATTTCAAAATGTTCGCGATGTACACCTGATCGCGCGCGAGGTCCATCGTCTCGATAATCTTGGTGAGCAATTGGCCCGCCTTGCCGACAAACGGTTCCCCGGCCGCATCTTCGTCCGCCCCCGGTGCTTCACCGACAAACATGATGTCAGCCGCTTCATTGCCCACTCCGAAGACCACGTTTTTGCGGGAGGACACAAGGTTGGGGCATTGCGTGCAGGCCAGTACCATCTCCCGTAACGCAGCGAAGGAATCGGCCTTGGTGCCTACTGGCGACGTGTGCGGTGCCGGTGCGGCTGGTGCCGCGGTTTTGGGTTCCACCGGAACACGGCCGCGTGCCCTTGAGGTCGGCTGGGAAGCAGGCTGGTTTTGTTGAGTGAGAGCTGCCAATTTGGCGGGGTCCACGATCACATGACGTTGCCCGCGCGATTTCTGCTGTTGCAGATAATCCACCGTGGCCGTCAGTAATTGATGGTAGGCACTCACGGCCGAAGGCTAATCAGCCTGCCCGAAGCGGCACGGAAAACTTGTCCCGAGTTATCCCCGTTTGCCTCATTGGGAATTCATTGGATATGTGACGTATCCCTATTATCCTTCGGACATGACGCGGCATTGTTTTAATTGCGGGTGGGAGTGGAAATCAGCGCACTTGCCGGGCCGGCGGGATACCTGCGAATCATGCAACACGGACCTGCGCTGCTGCCGTAACTGCATCCACTACGATATGATTGTGGCCCACCAATGCCGCGAACGCCGGGCTGAGCCGGTGGATGAAAAGGACCGCAACAATTATTGCGAATACTTCGATTTCGCCCGCCGCAATTTTAAAAAAATCGAACGCTCCGAAGGCGATTTGACGCGTGAAGAGGAAGCCCAAAATACCCTCCGCAAACTGCTCGGCGATTAGGTTCCCCTACTTCATCTGGGCCTGTTTCTTTTTAAACACACTACCAATAGTGTGATTTTATCTCATGCCGTTCTTGACAATCAGTTGAAAAACGGCTTCTCTATTCATGGCGGTGCCACCAAGGAGGGCGTTGCCGGACCCAGAGACGATGCGAATTTAGGTTCTGATCCAGTACAATCAGAACCGATACCTGCAGTAGCCTACTTGTACTGTTTCTGTGTTCACCGGACCAGGCAGGCCGCCTTCAGGCCACCTGGTCCGGCTTTTTTATGGCGTCACTGGTTGCACCCACGCGCTCTCTTTGGCGTTGGGGATGGTGGCGTTTTTTTGAGGTTTTGAAGAAACAATTTTGGCACGCACATAGATCTCGTCTCCTCGCAAAACATAGCGCGCGTGCGGTCCTTTCACGGTGGCGAGTACTTGGCCCACATCTTCACTGTATCGATGCGTGACGCGCAGCTTGGTGCCGTTGGCCAGGGTGATCGGTTTATGCGTGGGATCGAAGCCTTTACGCGTGCCAATGAATTGCGTCGTGTAACGTACGCCTTCTTCGGCGGCAATGGTGAGATCGATTTCCTTGGATGATTGGTTCAGTGATTTTAACGTCACGCCGGTGCTGGAATAAAAATCGCCTCGTTCCATCGCCAACACCAAGGCGGCGGCCTCAAGTTTGTCCGAGCGGACCATCACCCAGCCCCGGCCGGTATTGCTGCGGTTGGGAGCGATGCCGTGATAGTTGTGGGCATCGTCCGTGGCGAGCCCGTACAGCAGATCGAGTTTTAGTTCGGTGAGGCGTCGGGTGTTGATGATGTCCCACATGCGCTCGGTACTGGCGTGGGTGGCATCCCCGAGATCGCGGACGGCCGGGTGACCGTTATAGACTTCAAAAAATCGTTCGCCTTTCACGCGCATGAGTTCCTCGGCCGTGACGCCCCAACCGAAGTTGGGGTGATTCAAGTGCAGGAACATGGGCTGGCCGGTGGCCTTGCGCTGAGCCAACAGGGCATCCATATTGCGCTGCATTACCTCGTACACGCTGTTGCCGCCTTGGGGTTGGAGTTTGTGGCGCAGGTTGGTGGCATTCATGTGAACGGGCGCGGTTTTCCAGCGGTCGGTGACTTCCTCGGACTGGATCATGAGAAACCGGTCAGGTTCTTCCACGCGTTTACGGAATTCCTCCAGCGTGCGCAGCCGCACTTGTTGGCGGCCGTCACGCTCACGCAGATCCACCCATTCCTTGCCCCAATTATCGAGATACTTTTGCAAAGCCGGCGGACCGCCCTTGGTGCGCATGACATCCACCCAGCGTTCGCCAACCTGCAAGGTGTTATGGTCGGTCAATGTGAGAAAATGGTAGCCGTGGTCTTTGTACCATTTGGCGATTTGTTCGGGATAATCATCGCCATCACTCCACAAGGTGTGAGTGTGGAGGTTGCCCTTCCACCATCTCAATTCGGCCGCCGTGGCGGTCGACAGCGACACTGTGAGTGTGACGGCAAGGAGGAGGATCGAGCGGTACATTATTTCTCCTCCTCTTCAGCGGCTTTTTTTCGGACGTCCAACCGGCCCAAGGTTTGGCCGGTGTAATCGCCAAATATTTTCTGCAATTGATCGGGGAATTTATCACCAACGTAACGGGCAATTTGTTTGTTCTTTACCACCTGGGTGCGCAGCAACTCAGTTTGGGCTGCGAGCATTTTTTGGCCGCCATTCTTTTTGGTGAACGGTTTGACCAAACGATGGAGCGTGGTGAAGTAGGCTTTTTGATCGTCGATCAAACTGGCATCGGCCATCCCGCCGTGCCCGGGGCACATGATCTTGGGCTTGAGCGCCCGGGCGGCATCGAGGGTT
This sequence comes from Verrucomicrobiales bacterium, assembly GCA_038145765.1. Taxonomy (GTDB): domain Bacteria; phylum Verrucomicrobiota; class Verrucomicrobiia; order Limisphaerales; family UBA1100; genus UBA1100. The sequence continues at coordinate 9,971 of JAYQQG010000048.1, read as the reverse complement.
TTGAGCCAGTCGATGGAGTTGCCGTCGCCCATATAATTGTAGGGGCCATTCACGCAGGCATCGCCGCTGAAGAGAATGCCGTGCCGGGGCAGCCAGACAAACACATCGCCGTGCGTGTGGGCGTTACCGAGATACAACAGTTCGGCGCGCATGGTGCCGTCGTCAAACACCATCTTATCTTTAAAGGCAATTTGTGGCGGCAACAGTTTGCTGTTGCGGACATCGGCCCGGCTCTTGGCAGCCCATTCCCAGCGGCCGAGCGGGTGGCGGCCGAAGAAGCCCGTTTCGTATTTTTTCATCTCAGCGAGGGCCCCCTCTGAGGCAATCGGCGTGGCACCGGCCTCCGCCCAGGCTTGGTTGCCGTAGGCATGATCGCCGTGGTGATGGGTATCCACCACGTATTTGATGGGCTTCTTGGAGGTGGCCTTGATCTTGGGCAGGACGACCTCCACCCCACTGGGGAAATTGCCATCCACCACCAGCACGAAATCCTTAAAGACCACCCACCCCTGATTGCAGTGGCCTTTCGTGATATCGCCCTGATGGAAGTATACATTCGGGGCGACCTGTTGGACGGTCTCGATTTTGTCCGCAGCCGCATTTGTGAGCGAGGAAATGCCCAACAAAATTGCCGCTAGGGTGGGAAGCAAAATAGCTTTCATGCGGCAACGGTAGCCGCGCACCGTGGCTGGCGCAAGCCGCACGTTTTGGAATTTATGGGAACCGTGCCCCTTGCGATTTGCCGTGGTTGGTGCGACGATCGTAATCCCGATGTAGGGCTTTGTGAATGGTGACGATTTCGCGGGCTTTTTGTTTGATGGCCTCTTCGATTTCAATTTTGGACTTAAACGTACCAAGTTGGCTGAGGCGGGTATGAAGTGTTTGGCCCGCACGTTTGGCAAGCTCCACATGGCCCTCCTCATGGCGTTTCAGGTTATTGAGGTATACCACCCAAAGCCGGCGGGCGAAGGGATGGCCCCGGTCGATGTCCGCCCATTTTGGAAAATGAATTTTCGCGGTGACCCGCACCGTGTAATCACTGAGACGATAGATGCCGGCGCGCCGAGTGTATTGATAGTCCCAATTTAAGTTCCAATCCGTTCGCGCATCGAACCGTTTGCCCGTGTCCGGATTGAGCGGCCCAGCCTCGTTGAGTTTTTGACGCAACTCGCCCTGAGTGCGGCCTTTGATCTCGTAATGGATCCATTCGCGCTTGAACTCAATCTGATCCTCGGCCGTTGTCCCATGAGACAATAGCAGGCCGCATAACAAAATGAGGTAATAAGGCGGCATGATTCAGGGCTGACGGGGTTTGCGGCGGCGGGTTTTGCGCCCATAATTCAAGTGGCGGTTGACTGCATTGAGGTAGGCGCGGGCGCTGGCTTCGATGATGTCTGTACTGGCTCCGCGGCCGGCGACCCATTCGGTGTCCTCGGCGAAATTCACTTTCACGGTGACTTCACCCAAGGCATCTTTCCCCTGCGATACGGCTCGGATGTTATAATCCATCAGCTTGCCTTGTGTAGCCGTAATCCGGTCAATCGCCTTCAACGCCGCATCCACCGGGCCGTCACCAATGTTGGCGTCTTGTTGTACTTCAGTTTGGCGTCCGTGATTGCGGGTCAACCGCACTGTGGCCGTGGGCACCATTTGGTTGCCCGTGCTCACGCTCAGGTAATCGAGTGACCAGGTTTCGGGCACGGTCGTGATATGCCCTTCCACCAAGGCGGCCAGATCATCGTCGTAGACAAACTTCTTCTTGTCGCCGACTTCCTTGAATTTATCGAAAATGGAACTGACCTCCGCCGCATCCATCTTGAACCCAAGATGTTTTAAGCGTGCGGTCACCGCGGCTCGCCCGCTGTGTTTGGTGAGCGGCAGCTCAGTCTTGCCCCAGCCAACCTGCTTGGGGTTCATAATCTCATAGGTCTCGCGCTTCTTCAGGATGCCGTCCTGATGGATGCCACTGGAATGGGCAAAGGCGTTCTCCCCGACAATCGCTTTACTGCGTTGAACCCCCAGGCCACTCATACGAGCCACCAGTTTGGATGCCTTGACGATTTCCTTGGTGTCCACGCCCAAGCTGAATCCTCGATAGAAACCCTTACGCGTTTTGAGCGCCATCACCACTTCCTCCATCGCCGCATTCCCGGCGCGTTCACCGATGCCATTCACCGTGCATTCCACCTGCCGGGCGCCGGCCCGGACCGCTGCCAGCGAGTTAGCAACCGCCAGTCCCAAATCATTGTGGCAGTGAACACTAATGATCGCCTTCCCGGTTTGGAATTCCTCCACGTTGTCGTGCAAGTGTGCGATCAATTCACCGAATTCATCGGGGACCGCCCAACCGACCGTATCGGGAATATTGACGGTCGTGGCGCCCGCGGCCACCACGGATCTGCAGATGTCCACCAGAAAATCCGGTTCCGTCCGCGAGCCGTCCTCTGGTGAAAATTCTATGTCTTTAACATATTTACTAGCTCGATTCACGCCATCTACGGCGAGTCGGAGGATTTCGTCTTGGGCCTTGCCGAGCTTGTGTTCACGGTGGATTTTGGATGTGGCGAGAAACACATGGATGCGGCCGCGCCGGCCTGCCGGTTTCACGGCGGCTCCGGCGGCGTCGATGTCCTTCGGTACGCACCGGGCCAGGCCGGCAATCTGGGGGCCCTTGACTTGTTTAGCAATGGTCTGCACCGCGGTGAAATCGCCTTCGCTGATCACTGGGAACCCGGCCTCAATGACATCCACCTTGAGCGCGCCCAGCTGGCGGGCAACGGCCAGTTTTTCCCGGAGATTCATGGATGCCCCAGGGCATTGCTCGCCGTCACGGAGAGTGGTGTCGAATATGAGGACTCGATTATTGCTCATGTTATGTCTTTCGCAGCAGGTTGTTTACCAAAAAAAACACCCCACCGCCAGCTTGGCGATGGGGTGCTTGAAATTGTCGCGTTCTCACACCTCAACCGCCCGGCTGCCCAGGAGCAGCGCTAACTGAAGTCGAAGATTTTGAATGGGACGCACGGGCTTGTGTTAGTCGATTGATTTCAGCGGGTCAATATTGAATCCTGTAGCTGTCCCGTCTATGCTTCTCGCTCCCCATGGAAACGGACGCATTAAAACTATGGCAACGCTTCAAGGACCGCACCACATTTCATGATGAAATCGGCCTGAGCCTAGACTTAAGCCGGGTGAATTTTACTGATGATTTTTTTGAACAAATTCAGTCGACCATCGAGTGTGCCTTTAGGGCGATGGCTGACTTGGAGGGAGGTGCCATTTCGAATCCGGATGAAAACCGAATGGTGGGCCATTATTGGCTCCGAAAACCTGTGCTGGCGCCCAACGACATTGTGAGGGAACAAATTACGGACGCAATCAACTCAGTAAAAGCATTTGCAGAGGAAATCCATTCCGAAACTGTGCGTGGAGAAGGTGGGGGATTTGAAAATGTGATTGTAATCGGCATTGGCGGGTCCGCGTTAGGTCCTCAATTCGTGGCGAATGCATTGGGCCACCCAGCTAGTGACCAGATGAAAATGTGGTTTCTTGACAACACAGACCCTGACGGTATCGATAAAGTACTAAGTGAATTGGGTGGTTCTCTTGATAAAACATTGTCAATAGTGATTTCGAAATCTGGTGGAACGAAAGAGACGCGAAATGGAATGCTGGAGGTGAAGGCAGCTTATGAGAGGGCTGGACTGGAGTTTGCCAAGCATGCTTGCGCGGTGACTGGGGAGGGATCTGTTTTAGATCAAATCGCTGAAACCGGCAGCTGGCTAAAGAGATTCCCCATGTGGGACTGGGTTGGTGGCCGCACAAGCGAGACTTCTGCAGTGGGTTTGTTGCCGGCGGCGCTTCAGGGAATAGACATTGATCAATTGCTTGAGGGTGCCGCTGCATGCGACGAGTTAACTCGGCAAGCAGATATAAAAACAAATCCGGCAGCAAGGCTAGCGATGGCATGGATGCATTGCTGTAAGGGTAAAGGAGAGAAAGATATGGTTGTTATTCCGTATAAAGACCGTTTAGAGCTGTTTTCTCGCTATCTTCAGCAGTTGATTATGGAATCGTTGGGCAAGGATCTGGATTTAGATGGGAACCTAGTTCATCAAGGTATCGCAGTATATGGGAATAAGGGATCGACGGATCAACATGCCTACATCCAGCAATTACGCGATGGTGTTCCGAACTTTTTCGCAACATTCATTGAAGTGCTCAAAGAACGCTCAGGCGAATTGTTCTACGTGGAGCAAGAGGCGGTGACATCTGGGGACTACCTGAGTGGCTTCTTTCAGGGCACGCGTAAAGCACTCTATGAGAGTGGTCGGGAATCGGTGACAATTACGATTAATGAAGTAACGCCATTTTCCGTCGGTGTTTTGATTGCTTTATATGAACGTGCCGTAGGGTTTTATGCTTCAATGGTCAACATTAACGCCTATCATCAGCCAGGAGTTGAGGCCGGGAAAAAGGCGGCGGAGCGAGTAATTGAGCTCGAATTGGCGCTTTTCGAATGTCTAATGCGCCGTGATGGGCACCCAATGGCGCTGGATGATTTGGCCATGGAAATGCAGGCTGTGGACGAAATTGAGACAATCTATAAGACGTGCGAACATCTTTGCGCCAATAAGAGGCTGATGAAGTTGCCCGGAGATGGGCCGTTTGGTGCTTTATATACATTCCCGGAATCGACGCCCGATGAGTTTTCGTTATCCTAAAGAATTCGATGTCATTGTAGTTGGGGCGGGTCATGCCGGGGTAGAGGCGGCATTGGCCGCGGCAAGGATGGGCTGCGAGGTGCTGATGTTGACGTCTAATGTAGATACAATCGGCCAAATGAGCTGCAATCCGGCCATTGGCGGTCTGGCAAAGGGCCATTTAGCCCGAGAAATTGATGCGTTGGGCGGGGAGATGGGGCGTTGTACGGATATGACTGGCCTTCAGTTTCGCATGTTGAATACTGGCAAGGGCCCCGCAGTGTGGGCGCCTCGAGCTCAATGCGATAAGAAAGCATATCAATTTCGCATGAAATGGGTCTGTGAGCGCGAGCCGAATTTGACGATCCAGCAAGGACAAGTGGAATCGTTTCTCCATGAGGATCGAGAGGTTCACGGGGTACGGACCATAATGGGGGTAGATTATTACGCTCAAACGGTGGTCATCACGACTGGTACATTTTTGCGGGGGTTAATGCATGTGGGCGATGCTCAACAAAAAGGCGGACGCGCCGGAGAAGCCCCGGCGACTGGGCTCTCCGCGGCGCTTCAAAAGGTGGGCCTTGAGCTGGGCCGACTTAAAACCGGGACGCCGCCTCGACTGTTAAAGGGATCCGTTGATTTCACAAAGCTTGAAGAACAGCCAGGGGACGAACCCGTGCCGTATTTTTCATTCTGGCAGGAAGACCTGTTCCACGTGGAACATTCAGGAGTATCTTCAGCGGATCAAGGGCATTCTGAAGGCAAATATCCCCCGGGATCCATTCTAGACCGACTCAACGGTCAGCTGAATTGTTGGATGACCGAAACGAACGAAAAAACAGCCCAAATCATACGGGAAAACCTGCATAAATCGCCAATGTATTCGGGAGCGATTGAAGGGGTCGGACCGCGTTACTGTCCATCGATTGAGGACAAAATCGTTCGTTTTGCGGATAAGCCTTCCCATCAAATCTTCATTGAACCGGAAGGGGTTGCTACCGATGAACTCTATATTAATGGGTTTTCAACCTGCCTGCCTTTTGATGTGCAATATCAAATGATCCGGACGATTCGAGGTTGTGAAAAAGCAGAGATTCTGCGGCCAGCATATGCCGTAGAGTATGACTACGCACCGCCTCGGCAGTTAAAGCCATCGCTTGAAACCAAGCCTTGCCGCAATTTGTTCTTGGGAGGTCAGATCAATGGAACTTCTGGTTATGAAGAAGCTGGGGCTCAGGGATTGATGGCTGGGATCAATGCAGCTCGCCGCGCCCAAGGAAAGGAGCCTGTCGTGTTGCGCCGTGACCAAGCTTATATTGGTGTGCTAATCGATGACCTCATCACCAAGGGAACAGCCGAGCCTTACCGGATGTTTACCAGCCGGGCCGAATACCGCTTATTATTGCGTCAAGATAATTCAGATTTAAGGTTAACTGAAATCGGTAACGATATAGGAACGGTTAATTCAAGGAATTATAATGTTTTTTCACGAAAAAAGCAAATGATTTCCATGGAAATTGACCGTTTGAAAAGTACGTTTCAGGGAACAGTTTCATTGGAGCAAATATTAAAACGCAATGAAACAGGCTACCGCGATTTGCCGCAGGCGGATCTGTCTTTGCCGCAGATAGTTCAGCAGCAGGTTGAAATTGCTGTCAAATATGCTGGCTACATTGAGCGGCAGCAAGGTGAAGTTTTGCGTTTTCGGCAGATGGAAGATAAACAGATTCCAGGTTGGATGGATTACGCGGATATTTCAGGCTTACGCAATGAATCGCGTCAGAAACTGATCGAGCACCGACCGGCAACTTTGGGGCAAGCTTCTCGAATATCAGGGATCTCGCCTTCGGATGTTAGCTTGATCATGGTTTACATGAAACGCGGGCCAGCTGGTGAGGGTGATTTTCAGGGAGAAAGGGAAGGGCCTCACAACACATGTTGCGGTGATTTGTAATTACTGTAACGTTATCCTTTTCCTTTACCCGATAATAAATTGATTTTTTTAGAGTTTTCTTCGGCTTTTTTGCTTAAGATCAGTAGGCTTTGGCTGAGTGTTTGGCACATTTCTTGGAGTTGTTTTTCCATTTGGATTAACTCCTGCTTGATGTCAACGTCGGTGTTATTGGCGAGTTTGGCCGCCTGAAGCAATTCGGTTTCTTTGCGAGCGTCCTCCATGCCGGTGAGCATGACGCCTACGAAAAGATTGAGGACAATCATCGCGCCGGTTAGGATGAAGCTGACGAAAAAAACACTCGCCATGACCGGACGTGCGACGGATGTAATCTCTTCGCGTGTAATGCCGAGTTGTTCCATGGCGGCATATGTGGCGGTATCGTATCCATAATTAGCACTGCCGTACATGTTGATGTACATCAAATCCGTCCAATCCTCTAACGTTACAGCTCTGAATAGGGATAGCATTGATGTCTGTAAATTCCTGAAATGGACTGGATCATTCTCACTAAATAGGAATGTTGCCATGCATCCATAAATGTAGAAATGGAGTAATCCTAGCAAGAAGACATATCCGATTGAGGGGATACTTTTGAGGACGGCATTGACCAAAACTTGGAGTCGCGGGATGGCGGATACGAGTTTGAGCACGCGTAGGACACGCGCTAAGCGCAGGACGGCAATAAATTGGCTATTTTGAATTGGGAGGAGGCACACGGCGACTATGGAGAAATCGAAGATATTCCATGGATCCTTGAAGTATTCCCAAGGACGTTTGCCTTGGGCGACAATCTTGATCACCACTTCCAGGATAAATATTCCGAGAATTAGTTTATCGATTAGATGGAGGATATCGTGGTGTTCGGCCTCAAATTCTTTGTAGGTTTGCATCCCCACCACCACGCCGGCGACGAGAATGACCGCGAGAATAAAGTTTTGAAAAGCCGGTGCGTTGGCAATTCGTTGGCAAGTGTTTACCATAAGCAACTGCCAAAAGATAAGGCTGCCTGAATGGGCGGCAATGGCAGATTATTCTCAGCCTACTAGGTATTTACGGCGGTATACGGCATGGCCTCAATCAGCTTGGCTTTAACGGCGTCGGAGATGAGGTTGCCCTTGAGATTGAGAAACTTCAGTTGCTTGAAGCCTTTGAGCCATTCGGCGGAGGCATCGGTGAGCCGATTGTAATTCAATGTCAAACTCTGAAGGTTTTGGAAAGCGGCGAGGTGCATAATGCCATCGTCTCGAATGCCATTTTCGCCCAAGTCCAAGTTGCGGAGTTGGGTCAAAGGCTTTAAGTACTCCAAGCCCACGTGAGTAATATTGGTGCTGGATAGATTCAAAGATTCCAAGCCACGCAGTTTAGCAATCTCTTTCAGGCCCAAATCGCCGACGCGCGTGGCCGAGAGTGATAAGCGCCGTAAGGAATGGAGCTTTGCAATACTGGACAGGGCATCGTCACCCAGTTCGGTAATGTCGATAATGAGCTCGCGCAACAGTTGCAGGTTTGACAGGCAAGGGGCTCCGGCGTTGGTGATGGCACAATCCGTGGCATCCAAGCTTTCCAGATGCGTCAGCTTGGCAATCTCTTGGAAGCCCTCATTCCCCACCTTGACGGTGTATTTGATAAAAAGCAGCGTGATTTCCCCGCTGGCATTGGTCTCCACCCGTCGCGCGATGGATTTGATGGCCCAGTGCAGATTTCCTTTATGAGCGGCCACCGCTTCCACCAACGGATCAGGAGGACGCTTATGGTTGTCAGAATGATCGGTCATCAGGCCAAACCGCACCCTAGGCAGTTGCCAGCTGGCTGCACAGGAAAACCTAGTAACAGCCGGTTGTAATCGGCTGCAAATCGGTCGAGGGTTTGCCGGGGATGAGGTATGCTTGCACGTTCATGAGTTCCTCGGTTGCCGTGGTGACTAAAATCGTTTCCCGGCGATACCAATCTGGGTGGCCTTCAAGATGATCCAAGCGTTTTAGGGTGGCTGCATCCACGGCCCAGACTTCCCCATGAACAGAGACGGCGTCTTCCAGAGGTTCAGCGATTCGATACAGAAACGGAATATCAACCTGCCCGGGCGCATACACATCCGGCCCAAGATACAACCCAAACCGCTCGACCGTGACGGCCGTATCTACAAATCGAGCATGGGCCAGCAGGGCATGATTACAAAACCCCCGTTTCAACGTGCCGTATACAAACACCCGTTCCAAGGGCGTGTGACTCATGGGAGAGAGCTTAAATGAAAAATGGTGGGAGGAACAGGATTCGAACCTGTGAAGGCATAGCCAACTGATTTACAGTCAGTCCCGTTTGACCGCTTCGGTATCCTCCCACTCAAGGGGCGGCGAACGTAGACGAATCGTCTGATTGTGACAACCTTGAAAATTCGCCGCCGAACCGCCGTATCGGCTCGCTTGCCATTGCCGGCGGCTCGGCCTACCTTGCCCGCCCATGTTTGATTCGTTGAGCAGCAAACTGCAGGGCGCATTTAAGAACCTGCGCGGGTTGGGGCAGATCTCGGAGGACAACGTCGCCGAGGCCCTGCGCGAGGTGCGGATGGCGTTGCTGGAGGCGGATGTCAACTTCAAGGTGGCCAAAGAGTTCTTGGCCCGGGTCAAGGAGAAATCCCTTGGCGAGGAGGTGTTGGCCAGCGTTCAGCCCGGCCAGCAAATCGTGAAGATCATTCACGACGAACTGGTTACTCTACTCGGCGACACCAATGCCAAGCTGGAGACCGGAGGCAACCCCACCTGCATCATGATGGTCGGCCTGCATGGCGCGGGTAAGACCACCTCGAGTGGCAAGCTGGCCAAGCTCATCAAGAAACAGGGCCGGCAGCCGTTACTGGTGGCCGCGGATGTCTATCGGCCGGCAGCGATGGATCAGCTGGAAACACTCGGTCAACAGGTCGACGTGCCCGTGCTCGCGCTCAAGGGCGAGAAAGACGTGCAGAAGATTGCCCGGGCCGCCCTGGAGGAAGCCCGGGCGCAGGCCTGCAATGTGTTGATTTTCGATACCGCCGGCCGCCTGCAAATCGATGAAGATTTGGTGCAGGAACTGGTTGATCTCAAGGGGCTGATCAAGCCCCAGGAAATCCTGCTCGTGTTGGATGCGGCCACGGGTCAGGAAGCAGTCAGTGTCGCCACGCATTTTGATGAGGCGCTGGGCATCACCGGTTCCATTCTCACCAAGCTCGATGGCGATGCCCGCGGTGGTGCCGCACTCTCGCTCTAGAGCGTGACCGGTCGGCCGATCAAGTTTGTCGGTGTCGGCGAAAAGCTTGATGAATTTGAAGCCTTCCATCCCGA
>JAYQQG010000047.1:0-23097 GCA_038145765.1 Verrucomicrobiales bacterium | reverse complement strand
CCTTGTCGGAAGGCAGTGTGCCGATATGCACCTCAATCACGCGGCCTTGAAACACATTCTCACCGCCGAATTGATCAAGCATCTGATCCTGCGTAGCGTGCACCACATCGCGGAAATCCACATACGGCTTCAGGTCGCCCTTGAAGGTTACCTTCACCGATTCGGGAATCGGCATGGACGCTTCGCCGGTGGCCAGTGCCAGCGCAACCGTCCCAGAATCCGCGCCAAAGGCCACGCCCTTGGACATGCGCGTGTGCGAATCGCCGCCGATAATGATTGCCCATTCATCCACGGTGAGATCGTTCAACACCTTGTGGATGACATCCGTCATGGCGTGGTATTCGCCTTCCGGATCGCGGCCGGTGATCAGGCCGAAATCGTTCATGAACTTCATGAGGCGCGGAATATTGGCCTGCGCTTTCTTGTCCCAAACCGACGCGGTGTGGCAGCCGGATTGGTACGCGGCATCGACGATCGGCGAAATGATCGTCGCGGCCATGGCCTCCAGCTCCTGCGAAGTCATCAGGCCCGTGGTATCCTGCGAGCCGACGATGTTCACCTCCACACGCACATCCGAGCCGGCATGCAGCACGACATCATCCGCCACGCCCACGGCGTTCCGGTTAAAAATCTTCTCCACGGCCGTGAGCCCCTGACCATCATGGGAAATCTCCCTGGACGGCGCGAACACCGACTGCAGTTCCACGCCCAAAGTCTTGGCCGCGAACGTCTGCAGCTTTTTGCCGAAGACTACCGCGTACGAGCCGCCGGCCTTAATGAACTCCACTTTTTGCGGCGTAAGCGCCCCGGAAATATCGATCAGCTCCTGGTCGCCATTGTAGAGTTTTTTCTCTCTCGTGTTGATGGTCAGGACAGTTCCAGTATCTACACTGTAAACCTGTTCCAACTCCGGATCGCCATTTTCATCGAGCACCGTGTTGCCCTCGGCATCCTTTTTCTTTTTCCAGTTCTTAAGATCGATGCCGATCCCGCCGGTCACGCTGACCGTGGTCAGGAAGATCGGCGAAATGCCGTTGGTGCCGGCCACCACGGGGAAGATGTTCACGAATGGCACAAACGGACTCGCCGGCTTGCCGGTCCACAGGGCTACATTATTCACGCCGGACATCCGTGAGGATCCCACGCCCATTGTCCCCTTTTCGGCCACCAACATCACGCTCTTGTCCGGATGCTCCGCCTGCAGTGCCTTGATTTCAGTTTGGGCCGCCTCCGAAATCATGGACTTGCCATGCAACTCACGGTCCGACCGCGAATGCGCCTGATTGCCGGGCGAAAGCAGGTCGGTGGAAATATCCCCCACGCCGGCCACATACGTCACCACTCCGATCTCTTCGGATACCTCCGGCAGCTTCGTGAAAAACTCCGCCGCCGCGTAGCTCGCCAAAATGTCCTTGGCAATTTCATTTCCATCCTCAAACGCCGCCCCCAAGCGTTCCGTGTCCGCTTCATACAAAAACACCTGCGTCTTCAACACCGCCGCTGCCTCCGTGGCAATCGTGGCGTCCTCGCCCAGAGCCAGATTCAAAAGCACCTCAATCGATGGCCCGCCCTTCATGTGGGACAACAGTTCAAACGCATACGCGGACGAAATCTCTTTCACCACCGCGTCCCCCAAGATGATCTCCTCTAGAAACCGCGCCTTCTCGCCCGCGGCACTCGTGGTGCCGGGCAGCGTGTTGTAAATCAGGTAATGAAGCGAATCCCCCCGATGCTCGTGGCCGGTGTCTTTGATTTGCGAAATGATTTCAGCCACCAACTCACCGCTATCAATCGGCTTCGGGTTCAATCCCTGCGTCTTCCGCTCCTCAACCTCTGCAATATAGTCCTGATAGATGCTCATACTCAATTTGTGCCTAAAAATTCACCGATGAATTGAAGGGAGAATTCGAAAATCCTTGAATCATCCGGTGCCCTGAAAATGCGGGAGAAAGGCCACCCCTGTCAAGGGAGGGAGCTATTCGATCCAGATCTCGGTGACTAATCCCTTTTTGAAACGAAACGTGGCGCTGTCGAACATGCGCCCGTCGGTGGGATCTTGAATACGCAGCCCCTTGTAAGTCCACAGCCCGTCATCGGTGACATCCGGATCTCCAAACACCGTGCGGATGGTCTTCAATGGTTTATCCCGGTAGATCAGATCAATTCGGTTCGGGCCACTCACACGGTTCCAGAGGATTTTCCGACCCAGCACTTGCTGACGTTGCACTGTCGACGCAGCCGATTTAAACGTGCCGTCAAGATTCCAACCCGCCACCACTTTCGGCATCCCATCCCGATTCCATTCACGATGGGATACCAGCCGGCGGTTCTTGTACATTTTCTCGCTGGCAATTTTCCCATCCGGCCACCAGCTCCGCCACAATCCTTCGGGCACGCCTTTATTGTAATGCTCTTCAAAGCTCTTTTCCCCTTCCGGCCACCAGTCAATCACCGGTCCATGCTTGATGCCACGGCGATAGGTGGTCAGGTTTTGGCGATTTCCGTTACGATAGAAATAGGTGGCATTGCCATCGAGTTGACCTTCCAGATAGGTGAAAGCCGAACGCAGCTTGCCGTTGGGATACCAAAACTGCGCCGCTCCGTGTTGCTGGCCGTTTTGATAATGAATCAAAGAAATGCGCGTACCATCAAAGTGTTTTCGCTCCGCCTTGCCAGTGTAAGGCATACTTTGACCGGGCAAATACCACAAGCCATCGGGTCGACGCTCGACGGCCCCCGTGTCCGCCCTCAGGACAGACACGGCCCATAACGCCAAAAGCAACCCACCACGCATCACGATGCAAGCTAACGCAGGACCGGTGTTTTTTCAAGACGACAAAAAAAGAGGCCCACAGGCCTCTTGCTCAAAAATGAGTATCGCTTTAGTTGAGCTTGGCCAGTGTTTCCTTCACCGCGTCGAAGTTGGGCAATTCCAGCGGCGTCTCGGTTTGTTCGGCGTATTGGACTGTGCCTTCTTTGTCGATCACGAACGCCGCGCGCGCACTCACGCTGCCCACGCCAATCAGGTCGTCGAGCAGTACCCCGTAATCCTTGGCGGTTTGCTTATTGAGATCGCTGGCGAGGGTCACGCCAATGTTTTCCTTCTCTGCCCATTGGCCCTGCGCGAAGGGGCTGTCCACGCTGATGGCGATCACGTCGGCATTTAGCTCGCCGTAGCTGCCGAGACCAGCGGTGATGTCGCACAGCTCGCCGGTGCACACGCCGGTAAAAGCCAGCGGCACAAAAAGTACGACGGTGTTTTTCTCGCCAAAATTGGCGCTGAGGGTCACGTCCGTGAGGCCAAAATCATTCTTTTCGCCGGAGCCGTTGCTGGATTTAAGAGAGAAATCTGGGGCTTTAGAGCCAACTTCGATAGCCATAATATTTTTTATTGGGTTGGAAGCGGACTTATAGGCGCGCACCTTGGAGGTGTCAAACCGCAAAAAAACGTAACGCGCACCCCATGGCCAACGTATGCTTTACCGAAAGGCTATTTTGAACTAGGGTGTGTGGAAGGAGTGTCGAATCCATGATTCAACTAAATAAACGCAAATCAGCTTTTACCCTCATTGAATTACTTGTTGTAATCGCCATCATCGGGATTCTTGCCGGTCTATTATTGCCCGTGTTGGCCAATGCCAAAAAGAAAGCCCGGAAAGCCAAGAGCGCCAGCAATCAAAACCAAATCGGGGCCGGTTACACCAGTTACTTGGCCGACAACGAAGGTTGGTTTCCCGTGGTGAATGGTCCGGCCGGCGTGGGCGGCAAGCAGGGAACTGCCATCGGCGAAAAGGGCCCCCTTCCCCCGGTTGTCGCGCAACTGTATGGGGCCACCATTCCGGAAGCGCAGCGCCCGCTAAACGATCATGTGGGCAGCCCTGACGTGTTTCATGACCCGAGCGACATCGGCGGCGGCGCTTATAATGTGGACAGTTGTTGGGAGCAATTTGGCAACAGCTATCAGGCACAGGTAGCCGATGACATGTTCCGTGTGCAACGCGTGCTGGGCGAGAAGAGTGAAAAAGATGGCAGCTACGAGGCCACCTCCATGCACGAGTCCGAAATGATCCGGACCGATAACAAAATCATTCAGGGCGATTGGAATTGGCCCTATGACAAGGAAGACACTTGGCATGGCCGCAAAGGCGAAGGCCGGCACATCATGTTATATGGCGACATGCACGTCGAAGAATTCATCTTCCCCCCAACCGACCAGATGCTCGAATGGATCGCGCCCCCGCCGCACGGGAACATGGAAGCGCCTGACCCCAATTTTACTTGGTGGTAGACCAACGTTTAAGGCGGGCTTAGCCCGCCTTTTTTTGTGCCTTTAATTCCGCCGCCGTTTCGCTTTGGGCGTAGTAATCGTCCAACGGGAAACACCCACTCGGCAACCCTTTGCGCGGAGCCGTGGTACAATCACTAAACGTGCGACAAATCAACCGCTTTTCCAACCCGCCTTCCGTCATGGCTGCGGTGAGAATATCCGGATAACTCAACACCACTCGGCCCAGTCCCACGCAATCCGTCCATCCTTCCCGCAGCAACGCCTGACAAACGTGCGGCAGGTATTCCTGCAGATAACTCAGGCCCGAGGCAACAATCGCCATGCCCGACGGCAACTGTGCCTTGAGTTGACGAACGACATCAATCTGCCTCGCCAAATCTATAAGCGGATCATAAGCCGGCTGATAACCATCACTGGGCGGATACGCCGCCGGCCGTTGCAAATGCGGTGTATAGTAGGGTGAGCCGGCCGTAGTATTGAGCAGTTTAATGCCCAGTTCACCACAGAGTTGCACAAAGGCAAACGTCTCCGTGAGTTCAATTTGCGTGGGGTCATCGTGATCCAAGCCGAATTGATAAGGAAACGGTTTCTTATGAACCTCTGGGATTCCGGGCCCCAGTTTGCCGGGCGTGGAGCGCTCAGGATCCGGTCGATGCGGCACCATATCAAAGGTACTCAAGCGCACGGCGAGATCGATGTCATTTCCTTCCGCCCGGATACCGCCCACGATCTCACGCAGGATTCGCGTTCGGTTTTCGAAACTGCCGCCGTACCGCCCATTACGGGTGTGTGCCCCGAGAAATTCGTGCAGCAGATAGCCGTGACAATGCTTGATATCCACGAAGTCCGCTCCCACCTCACGCGCAATCCGCGCCGCCCGCACGTAATCGGCGATTAACTCCTCCACTTCATCGTCCGTCCATAAATCCTGATCGCCTTGCACCTTGAATTTGTCATCCAAGATCGGATGTCGATAGGCAATACGGGGTTCGTAGGTAAATTTCCCATGGGGCCGGCAAAACCGTCCGGAATGCGTCAGTTGAAATCCCAACACAAAATCTTCGATCGTCCCGTATTTTTGTTGATGCGCCTCCAGCAACAGCTCTCTTAATTCTGATAATCCAGAGCGATTCACCTCGCTGATGATCAGTTGATTGGGGTTCGCCCGGCCATCCGGCCGGACCGCCATGGCTTCCGCCCCGCAAATCAGTTTGGCTCCACTCTCACCGAACCGCCGCCAACGTCGGCGCATGGGGTCCGTGATCCCCCCATCCGTAGTGCCATCCCAACCTTCCATGGGATGCAGGGCAACGCGGTTGCCAATCGTTTTACCATGAATGGTGATCGAATCCAGTGGTTGGCTCATGGGTGAATCCGCGCAGGCGATTTCGTCTTCGCAGGGAATCTCCACCTCCAGAGAAGCCACATGTTCGCGAAAGGCTTCAACCGTCTTGAGCGACGGAATACGCGTCAGCTTGAACGGTACGCTCATGCGCAAGGATACCGTTCAGCGATATGCCGCAAAATTTCCCGATCACTATCCGGTCGCTCGGGCGATTGCGGATGTGTCCGGTCACAGTCGATGTAACCCCGCAGCTTGAGAAACATCGCAGCCGAATGTTTGTACGCCGGAACGGGAGGTCGGAATGTGAGAAATCCAAGATACTGCAGCCAATCGTTCAGTTCATAAAAAGCCGGATCACCGGCGGCCCAGGCGGCATCGCGTTGGGCGAATATATCCGGGGCGAACGTACTCAGCCCCAATAAATAATCACTGCCGTACATGACCATGTCGATGGCCAAGTCGTTACCGGTGAACACATGAAAACCCGGACGCAATTCATCGCGCAACTGCAGGCGTTGCCATTCCAGTTCCCGTTTCAGCGAGGAATGTTTCGCGCCAATTAACCGCTCAATACCGAGCAGCCCACGATACACATCGAGCGAATAGATTTTTCCGAATGGCGCAAACACATCGCTCAATTCAAACCCAATAATGGCATCAGCACTATCGGCAAGTTGCGTGTAACTACGCACTATCCCTTCATCCGTTTGCCCCGTAAGCCCGAACGATTGAAAGATCACCGGGGTACCCCCATGCGACTGAATCATCCCCATTTGCCGAAGATATTCATCCGCATTAAAAGTCGCACCCGGTTCATCGCTCACAAATGCGCCAGCTACAAAGTCATCTGTTTCCGCCCGCGTTAATTCCAAAGCCTGTCGCCGAACGGAGTCATCGATCAAATTCCCAAAGCCGGTGTCCATGTTCACCGCCGGGGCCAAGCCGGCCGCCACAGTGCGTTGCACATGCGCTGAAAAACCGACCCAATCAGGATCACCGTTTTCCTGAAAAGGCAGGAGAATGGCAGAAATACCGCGAATCTTCCGGCGCGGCCGGAGCATGGCAACCGGATCAATCACACTATCGCCCACAACATTTCTTGTATTTCTTGCCGCTCCCACACGGGCAAGGATCGTTGCGGCCGACTTTCGGACCGGAACGAACGGGGCGCGGTACGGCTGCGCCCTGCTCTTCACTCACCTCTGCATTTACCTCGCTGACAATGTTGCCGGCTTGAGTAATGGAGGGATCCAGCCCCAGGGCATTGGCCATTTGCGCGCTCGCCTTATCAGAAAGGCTGCGCATGAGGTTGACGGCGGCATCGAGGCTCGTGGCTGTGCGGAATATGTTATGGCAAACTTCTTCCCGAATGTTCTCCATCAATTCCATGAACATGTCGCGCGCCTCAGTCTTGTATTCCACGAGCGGATCTTTCTGGCCATAGGAGCGCAAGTGGACCGACTGGCGCAGGCCGTCCATAGCGTAGAGGTGCTCGCGCCAGAGGCGGTCGATGGAAACCAAAATGGCACGGCGCTCCACATGCACCAACGCATCGGGATCTTCGGTTTTTATTTTGACTCGGTACACCTCCTGGACCGCATCAAAGATCAAATGGCAGAGGGCATATTGTTCGTGCGAGAGCCCATCATACATGCTGCCTGCCGGGGGCGCTTCGGCTGCTTGTTCGGCAGCTTGTTGTAATTCCGCTTCACCAACGCCCACTGGAAAAGTTTGGTTCACCCAGAATGCCAAACCGGCATAATCATAACCGGTCTCCTCCATGTCAAATTCTTGGGGGCTAAAGGCTTCGACCTGTTTGAGAATCACATCCTCCACCACGTCAAACATCACATCACGCACATCATCGCCGTTGATGATGCTATTGCGAAAGCCGTAGAGCTGTTCGCGTTGCTTGTTCATCACGTCGTCGTACTCCAGCGTCCGACGGCGAATTTGGTAGTGATGCTGTTCCACCCGCTTCTGTGCGCTTTCAATGGAGCGGTTGAGCAGCGGATGGGAAATCTCCTCCTCTTCCTCCATGCCCACTTTTTGCAGCATGGCGGTCATCTTCTCGCTGTTGCCATAACGACGCATCAGGTCATCTTCCAGGCTAAGGAAAAAGTGCGAGCTGCCGGGATCGCCCTGACGCGCACAACGCCCGCGCAGCTGCCGATCGATCCGTCGGGATTCATGACGCTCCGTGCCGAGCACGTGCAGACCGCCCAATTCCGAGACGCCCGCGGCCAATTTAATGTCTGTTCCCCGACCGGCCATGTTGGTGGCAATGGTCACGGTGCCGCGTTGACCGGCACGGGACACTATCTCCGCTTCCTGTTGGTGAAATTTTGCGTTCAGAACGCTGTGTGGAATCCGAGCCTTTTCGAGCAGCCGCGATATGTGTTCGCTGGTTTCCACCGCCACGGTCCCCACCAACACGGGGCGCCCTTCGGAATTCAAACGCCGCACCTCTTCGACCACCGCCTTGAACTTCACCTTTTCGGTCAGATAAATGGAATCGTTGCCATCATCCCGGAGACAGGGACGATTGGGCGGGATGACGAGTACGCCGAGATTGTAGATGTCATAAAACTCCGCCTGCTCGGTCTCGGCCGTACCGGTCATGCCGGCGAGTTTTGTGTACAGACGGAAGTAATTCTGAATGGTGATGGTCGCGTAGGTTTGCGTTTCTTCCTCAATCTTGACGCTCTCCTTGGATTCGACCGCCTGATGCAGCCCATCACTCCACCGGCGGCCTTCCATGGCGCGGCCGGTATTTTCATCCACGATCACTACCTTGTTGTTTTGCACAATGTACTGCACATCTTTTTCGTAAAGACAGTAGGCCTTGAGCAACTGTGAGGTTACGTGAATGCGCTCCCCACGCGCCTGTGCCTCAGCTTGAACAAGTTGTTTCTCAGCCAACCGTTCTTCCGGTGAAAGGGATTCGTTGGCATCAATCTCATGATGCGCGGTGACGATATCCGGCATCATAAACGCATCGGAATCATTGGGGCTCAGGAAAGCACGACCTTTCTCAGTGAGATCTGCATCATGGCTCTTTTCATCGATGGCAAAGAAGAGCTCCTCCTTCTGGGCGTACAACAATTTCTTGGTTTGATCCTTGTGCAGCTCCATTTCCGCGTGCTCTAGCCGGCGGCGGTTGGCTGGATCCACCTTGACCTCAAGCAACCCGCGGTGCTTGGGCTGGCCTTGCTGCACGCGGTACAGGAGTAAACCAATCTCATGTTCAACTTCGGCGTTCTCAGATTCGCCCAACTGCTTGATGAGATCGTTGGCTTCCCGGATATACTTATCGCATAGCTTTTTTTGCTGACGCACCAAATCCTGAATGCGCGGCTTCAGTTCAGAGTACAGCCGCTGATCTTGCTTCACTTGGGCCGGTCCACTGATAATCAACGGCGTGCGGGCTTCATCAATGAGAATCGAATCCACCTCATCCACAATTGCGAAGTAATGCCCGCGCTGCACCTGTTCCTCGGCGCTTTGTGCCATACCATTATCGCGCAGATAATCGAAACCCATTTCGGAATTGGTGCCGTAGGTGATGTCACGGCTGTACATGTCCCGCCGGACGGCGGGAGATTGATCATGTTGAATACAGCCGACACTGAGTCCAAGGAAAGTGTACAACGCCCCCATCCACTCGGAGTCACGGGCCGCAAGGTAATCATTCACTGTGACCACATGCACGCCGCGCCCGGTCAAGGCGTTTAAATAAACCGGCAGTGTCGCAACGAGGGTCTTGCCTTCTCCAGTGGCCATCTCGGCAATGTTTCGTTTGTGCAAGGCGTAGCCGCCAATCAGCTGCACATCAAAGTGGACCATCTCCCAGGCCAGCTCATGCCCACGCACCTCGACGGTGCTGCCACAAAGCCGGCGCGCACCTTCCTTTACGACGGCAAAGGCCATCGGCATGATTTCATCCAACCGCAAGGCAAGCTGTTCTTCGTCGCTGATTTTGGAAAGTTCCTGCTGCCACTCACGAGTTTGATCACGCAACTCGTCATTGGACATCCCCTCCAATTGTTCCGCGTAGGCGTTCACCTGCGGTATCAGCGCATTTTCAATGCGTTTGATCTCGCGTTCGTTTTTTGTGCCGAAAATTTTCTTGATTATACCGAGCATTCTAATACGCCTCAGGAACGGCGGAACCTAGGGGTTTTACCAAAAAAGGTCAAAGAAATCCGCCTTTAAGACAGGTGCTTGGCGGCTTGCTCGGGGGAGGCGCCGTCATGAACTAGGGCCATGAGGGCGCGGGTCATGCCGCCGGGGTTGGCGTGCTGGATGATGTTGCGGCCGTACACGATGCCGCGGGCGCCCTGCCCCAGGATGGCGTGGGTGCGCTGGAGAATCTCCTCATCGCTCACGCGCCCGCCGCCACGGACGAGCACAGGGATGTCCCCAGCCATCTCAATGACCTGATGATAATCCTCCGGATTATCCGTGGGATCGGCCTTGATGACGTCCGCACCCAGCTCGCACGCCTGCCGGACGAGCGGCATGATCTTGTCGAGATCGCCATCCACCTGATAACCGCCGGCTTCGGCGTTGGGCTTGAACACTAACGGCTCGATCATCAACGGCATGGCCAGCGCATCGCATTGCGGTTTCAGGTCGAGGATGTTTTGAATGCAGTAATCGGTGACCTCCGGTGCGCCAGGAATGCGAAAGAGATTCACCACCACACAGGCGGCGTCCAACCGCACGGCCTGTTCGGCGGCATCCTCAATCACGCGGCTGAACAAATGATCGGGTAAATCCGTGCCGTACACATTGGCCACGTCGGTGCGCAGTACGAGCGCGGGTTTTTGTTTGCCGGGAATTTGTTGCAGCAACCGCGCCTGCCCGACGGTCAATTGTATCGCATCCGGATCGGCCTCCACCAGCGTCTGCACGGCGTCATTGAGGTTTTCAATGCCCTGCAAAAAACTGCGCTCATTAAAAAAGCCGTGATCCACCGCTACATCAAAGCAGCGGCCTGATTTCGCGTTGAACAGCCGGTTCAGTCGGTATGCCTTCATGGGAAGGCGCGTTTATACATGCGACCGCAGGCCGTTGCGAGCGGCGAATTGGCGGGTGCCGGCCTGACAGAGTTTGATGAAGGTATCCTCGGCCCAGCCCATGGGGCGGTCTTTCCAGTGTAGGACGCCCCATTGGCGCTTTAGCTTGCGGCGACCCAGCGGCAGGGCCATGAGGGTTTTTTTGGACAGTTCATTTTGCACGACCCACGGTGCCAGAATGGTGACGCCAAGGCCCAGCTTCACCAGTTCCTTGATGGCGGACATGCTGCCCATGTCGATGACGGACTTGATGACCATCTGTTCGCCCCGAAAATATTCCTCGATCTGCTCAAAGGTGCGGCTATTGCGAAAGTAGAGGATGTATTGTTCGCGGGCGATATCCGCTCGCACGGCCCGGCGCGCTTCGGCCCAGGGATGCTTGGGGTTCACCAGAAACATCAATTCATCGGTGAACAGCGGCGCAAAAGTGAAATCCGGCTCGCGCTCGGGCTCCAGAGTCACAGCCACGTCAATAGTGTTGGCCCGAAGCGATTTGACAATCTCATGCGTATCGCCCGGCTCAATGCTCAGGCGGCACTTGGGAAATTTTTTCTGAAACTCACGCAGCACCGGCGGCAGGATGTATTGGCAGGCGGCCGCGCTGGCGCCCACGCGCAACCGGCCGCGTCCCCATTCCCCAAGCGCCTCGAGATCGGCCCGGGCCATGACCATCTCGGAAAATATTGTTTCCACCCGGTGCAGGAACTGTTCGCCGGCCTGGGTCAGCAGAACCTTTTTCCCCACCCTGTCTAAAAGACGACAGCCCACATCCTCCTCCAGCGCCTTCATCGCATGGCTCACGGCGGACTGCGTGAGGTGCAGCTCTTTGGCTGCTTTCGTGAAACTTCCCACCCGCGCCAACATGAGAAACGCCCGCAATTGCCGGCTGTCCAAGGGATTATTCATATATGAATTCAATTCATTCATTGTTGAAAAACAATGAAAGCTATTACCATGCCAACCTAATCAAATTGGCACACGACAAGCTTACGTTCAGACCATGGAGGATAAGAATATGAAAGCTGGACCAATCGACTACATCTTCGCTGCACTAACAGCACTGACTGTCACAATCTGCGTTGGATGCATTATATTAATGTGAGAAGATCTCACTTCCTCGAGCCCCAATGGATCAATAGCTCAAGGAATGTAAAATCATTCATTCCGCATTAGGCTCAACAATATTTTGAATCTGATATACTGAATTATACCGTGCGCAAAACTTACCTTGGACTCCTGAGCCTTCCGCGCGGTATTCTCCGCACATGAACGAGGATTCCCGGCTGGTTTCTGTGGCGGCATTGTTGGCGCAGGATGGGGTGCTGGTGGGCGATAGGGTACGACTTCGCGGCTGGGTACGTACACGGCGCGACTCCAAAGCGGGCCTGTCTTTTGTGCAACTACACGACGGCTCCTGCTTCGAACCTGTGCAGGTGGTGGCGCCGGGTGAACTAGAGAATTATGCCACTGAAGTACAGAATCTGACCACTGGCTGTTCGCTTATTGCCGAAGGCGAAGTGGTTGCCTCGGAGGGCAAAGGCCAGAGTGTCGAGCTGTTGGCCACGCGCATTGAGGCGGTAGGCATGGTGGAAGATCCCGAAACTTATCCCATGCCGGCCAAGCGGCACACCTTCGAGTACCTGCGTGAGCAAGCGCATTTGCGCGTTCGCACAAACGCCTTTTCCGCAATGGCCCGCGTGCGGCATTGCGTGGCAAATGCCATTCATCGGTATTTCCACGAGAACGGATTCTACTGGGTTCACACGCCAATTGTGACCGGCAGCGATTGCGAAGGCGCGGGCGAAATGTTCCGTGTCAGCACGTTAGATTTTGAAAATCTGCCCCGCACAGAAAAAGGCGCGGTTGATTTTGCCCAGGATTTTTTTGGCAAAGAAACCAACCTGACCGTATCCGGCCAGTTGAACGTTGAGAGCTACTGTCTAGCCTTGAGCAAGGTGTACACCTTCGGGCCGACCTTTCGCGCGGAAAATTCTAACACCTCACGGCATCTCGCGGAGTTCTGGATGATCGAGCCGGAGATCGCCTTTGCAGATCTGTCCGATGACGCCGATTTGGCGGAGGATTTTCTGAAGAGCATTTTCCGCACTCTGCTCGATGAACGCGGCGATGACATGGCGTTTTTCCAGCAACGCGTCGACAAGGGCTGCATTGAGCGGCTGGAGAAGTTCGTCGAGGCCAGCTTCGAGCGCATGGATTACACCGACGCCATCGCGCGCCTCGAAAAGGCGGTGGCCGACGGGCACCAATTCGAATTCCCCGTGAAGTGGGGTATGGACCTGCAGAGCGAACACGAACGCTGGCTCACCGAGGAACACATCGGCCGGCCCGTCGTGGTGATGAATTACCCGAAAGACATTAAGGCGTTTTACATGCGCATGAATGACGACGGCAAGACCGTCGCCGCGATGGACGTGCTCGCGCCCGGCATCGGCGAGATCATCGGCGGCTCCCAACGCGAGGAACGCCTCGACGTCCTCGACGCCCGCCTCGATGAAATGAATTTGGACAAGGCCGACTACTGGTGGTACCGCGATTTGCGAAAGTACGGTACCGTCCCCCACGCCGGCTTCGGCCTCGGCTTCGAACGCACCCTCATCTACGCCACCGGCATGGCCAATGTGCGCGATGTGATTCCGTTTCCGCGCACGCCGCGCTCAGCCGCGTTTTAATTGTCACGCGGAGGCGCGGAGAAAAATTTTATCATCTCCGCGTCTCTGCGGCTCCGCGTGATTAAAAAAGAAAAATGGGGTGATCGACCGGACTCGAACCGGCGACAACCAGAACCACAATCTGGGGCTCTACCAACTGAGCTACGACCACCGTTGGAAGGGAGGCAAGATAGCGGTGAATGGCGGGCAGGTCAAGAGTGTTGAAATGTCCAAGGACCAATTTCCAATGACCAAGGAATTCCCGATGACCAATTCCCATGAACGCCATGTATTGGAAATTGTGGCTTGGTCATTCTTTGGGATTTGGTCCTTGGATCTTGGTCATTTCCCTCCTGTTCACAAAATCCCGTCGACACCCTTCGCCGCCTCTCGGATGATGCCCCCATGAACCGCATCAAGCTCCTTCCCGAACAGGTGGCGAACCAAATCGCCGCCGGTGAAGTGGTGGAGCGGCCGGCGAGCGTGGTGAAGGAGCTGGTGGAAAACGCACTGGACGCGGGCGCCACGAAGATTGAGGTGGAGGTGAAAGCCGGTGGACGCAGCCTCATCCGCGTGACGGACAACGGCCACGGCATGAGCCGCGACGATGCCTTGATGAGCCTTGAACGCCATGCCACCAGCAAGATCACGCGCGCTGAAGACCTCGCCTCCATCGGCACGATGGGCTTTCGCGGCGAGGCGGTGCCGAGCATTGCGAGCGTCAGCCGGTTTACCTTAACCACACGCGAGGCCGAGGCCGAGGCCGGCACGCAGATCAGCATTAGCGGCGGCAAAATGAATTCCGTGCAGGAAGCCGGCGCCGCGCCCGGCACGGAGGTGGAAGTGCGGTCGCTGTTCTTCAACCTGCCCGCCCGCCGCAAATTTCTGCGCACCGAAGAGACCGAACGCTCCCACGTCCAACATGCCCTCACTCTCATGGCGCTCGGGCATCCCGGCGTGGCGTTCACCTTTCGCCACAACGACCGCGAAGTGTGGCGGCTGCCGGCCGAGACTGCCGATGGCGCCGAGGCGTTGCATCATCGGCTCAATGCCCTTTGGGGCGAGGGGCTGAAGCTCGTTCCCCTCGACACCGCCGGCGAATTGCCCAAGCGGCCGTTTGATGAGGAAGACACGCTGGCGACAGCCATTCGCATTTGGGGTTTCATCGGTGCCCAGGGCGTCAGCCGCAGCAACCGCGAGAATCAGCACATCTTCGTTAATCAACGCCCCGTCGACAACGTCGGCCTCGGCATGGCCCTGCGTGAGGGCTATCACACGGCGTTGATGAAGGGGAAATATCCGGTGTGCTGCCTCTTCCTAGAGATCGGCCCGGGCGAGGTGGACGTAAACATTCATCCGGCCAAGCGCGAAGTGAAGTTTCACCGCGAACGCGAGGTGCGGCGTTTTGTGGCGGAGGCGGTGAAGGATGGTCTGGCTGAATATCATTCGGTTGCGAGACCGGAGACGGGAGACTTGAGACCTGAGCCGGCGTTCACGCCAAGCTTTGGGCTGGAGGCGGAAGACGTGGCTGCATCCGCGCCCGAACAAAAGCCGTTGGACATGGGATTCAGCGAACCGCGCGCCCCCAAGCCCACCGAGCAAGCCGCCCCCACCGTTCCCGAACCTACAACGCCGGCGAGTTCCCCCACTCCCCATTCCCCACTCCCCACTCCCTCCAGCCCACCCCTGCTCCACGTGCCGCTCAAGATCATCGGCGTGGTGGGCAAGCTGTACGTGGTGCTGGAGTCCGACCGCGGGCTGGTTTTGATGGATCAACATGCGGCGCACGAGCGCGTGTTGTACGAGCAACTGCTCGAACAGATGGAGCGCGAGGAAACGGCTTCACAAAAACTGCTGCTGCCGGAAACCGTCGAGCTGTCCGCCACCGACGCGGCATTTGTCACCGAACAAATCGAAACCCTCAGCCGCCTGGGCGTGGGCCTCAGTGCCTTTGGCGAACGCACATTTCTGCTCGATGCCCTGCCGCCCTTCGTGAAGGTGAAGGATGCGAAAGGCTTCGTGCTCTCGCTGATCGATGAATTGAAATCCGCCGGCGCCGGCGTGAACTCCATGCGTCTGGGCGAGGACATGGTTACCAAGACCGTTTGCCGGCACGCCATCAAGGCCAACGATGCCCTCGCCGCGCCCGAGCTGGATGCCCTGCTCGAGAGCCTGCGCCATTGCACCATGCCTTACACCTGCCCCCACGGACGGCCGTGCCTGATCGAGATGAGCTATCCGGAGCTGGAAAAGAAATTTGGACGAACCGTTTGAGCCGCGAAATCCTAGTCAAAAAGCCTTGCATTCGCCTGTTTGGGGCGTATGTTCCCCGCTCGCCCGAGTCCCGCGAGTGCGGTGATTCATAGAGGGCGTTAACACACTGTTAACAGGTTATTAACCATAAACCCGCCGGTTTTAAGACCGAAAACACCTGAAAAACCAGCGGTTTCTTAACAAGGCCGATTCTGCGCGCCTTGTTTTTCCAAAAGGACAAAAACAGCAATGCTGACGATGGAAGAAGCCTTTGAGAAGAGTCTCACGACCTTCTCCGAAGGCGAAATTGTAAATGGCACCGTGATCGAAACGCGGGGCAAAGAAGTCATTGTCGATATCGGCTACAAGAGTGAAGGCCATGTCGCGTTAAACGAATTTGATGAGGACAATCAGCCCGCCGTAGGCGACCAGATTGAAGTGCTCATTGAGGTGCTCGAAGACCGGGAAGGTCAGGTGCACCTCAGCCACGAACGCGCCGAGTTCAAGAAGAACTGGGACAAAATCAACTCGCTTTGTGAAGAAGGGGGCGTGATCGAGGGCCGGATCAAGGCGGCCGTCAAGGGTGGCCTCATCGTGCATATCGGCGTGGAGGCTTTCCTGCCGAGTTCGCAGGTGGATGTGGTGCAACCGAAGAACCTCGATGCTCTCGTCGGCGAGAAGATGGATTTCAAAATCGTGAAGCTAAACGCTGAGCGCCAGAATATTGTCCTCTCCCGCCGCGAATTGATTGAAGAGGAACGCTCCGCCAAACGGGCCGAAATGTTGGACAACCTCACCCCGGGTGCCGTGATCAAGGGCAAGGTGAAGAACATCACCGATTTCGGTGCCTTCATCGACCTCGACGGGCTCGACGGCCTGCTGCACATCACCGACATGAGCTGGGGCCGCATCAATCACCCGAGCGAGATGGTTACCGTCGGCGAAGAGCTCGACGTGGTGGTGCTTGATATCAACAAGGAGAAAGAGCGCGTCTCCCTCGGCCTGAAGCAAAAGACCCAAAACCCCTGGGAACTCATCGAGAGCAAGTACCCGGTGGGCACCAAGATCAAGGGCAAGGTGGTCAATCTGGTCTCCTACGGTGCCTTCGTGGAACTCGAGCCCGGTGTCGAAGGTCTGGTGCACGTTACCGAACTCTCCTGGACCAAAAAACACACCAAACCCTCCGAAGTCCTCGAAAAGGATCAGGAGATCGAAGCGGTGGTCCTCGGCGTCAACAAGGACGAGCAGAAGATCAGCCTCGGCATTCGTCAGCTGGACGACAATCCATGGGATCAGGCCGAATCCAACTACGCCGTTGGCAGCAAGGTCAAAGGCAAGGTCCGCAACCTCACCAGCTACGGTGCGTTTGTGGAACTGGAGGAAGGCCTCGACGGCATGATCCACGTCAGCGACCTCTCCTGGACCCGCAAGATCAATCACCCCTCCGAGATCATCACCAAGGGCGAGGAAATCGAGGCCCAAGTGCTCGAGGTTGATAAGGAAAACCAACGCATTTCCATCGGCATCAAGCAGCTCTCTGAAGATCCGTGGGAGAAGATCGATGAAATCTATCAGGTCGGCCAGCTCGTCAAGGGCAAGGTGACCAAGCTCGCCAGCTTCGGTGCCTTCATCGGCTTGGAACACGACATGGACGGCCTCGTGCACATCTCGCAAGTCAGCGAAGAGCGCGTGGACAAGATCAAAAACGTGCTGGATGTTGACCAAGAGGTTGAAGCCCGCGTCATCAAGATCGACCGCAGCGATCGCCGCATCGGCCTTTCCATCAAGGCCGCCGAGTACGACGAGGAACAAATCAAGAAGGAACAGGAACAGCTCGACCAGCTGAAGCCCGGCGAGGACCTCGTGGCCCTCGAGCACGCCTTCGACAACCTTGCCCTCAGCAAGGCCGACGACGAGAAGAGCGAATAACTCTTCAAGTCATAATCCCTCACCGGCGGCCTTCGGGCCGCCTTTTTTATTGCAAAAACTACCCCCCCGCCGACTATCAACCCATGCGAGTCATCCTGATCCTGTTCCTCACTCTGAGCAGCCTGCACGCCGCTGAACTCCGCGTCAACCGCGGTATCCTACCGGGCGGCCTGATTGATGACCGCCGTTTACTCGGCGAACTCAACCAGCACGCCAAACAACTTCGCGATGAGAATGACGCCGTCAAGGCCACCGAATTACTCAAGCAACTCAACCGGAAACAATGCGTGCTTACCCTGCAGAAACCCGGCGATAAAAAACTCACGTCCGCCCAGATCGCCGAGCGCAACCGCAAAGGTGTGCTGGTCGTCTCCGGCCTGTACAAATGTCAGCGGTGCCCCAACTGGCACAGCGGTGCAGCCAGTGGTTTTATGCTCACCGAGGACGGTGTCTTTTGCACCAGCTATCATGTCGTGGATAACAAGGAGAACGATTCGCTCGTGATCATGACCGGCGATGGCCGCGTGGCACCCGTGATGGAAGTTCTCGCCGCCAACAAGGCCACAGACCTCGCCATCCTCCGCGCCAAAGGCAAAGGCTTCACGCCGTTACCGGTCGATACCGCCGCTCAGGCCGCTCCGCTCGGCGGCAAAGTGCGCGTGTTTAGCCATCCCGACCGCCATTTCTACGTACTCAGTGAAGGCATCATTTCCCGGAAATACTTGGACAGCAACCGCCGCGAAGGCCCGCGCCGCATGATCGCCATCACCGCTGACTTTGCCAAAGGCTCCAGTGGAGCCCCCGTGTTCAATGAGTACGGTGCGGTCATTGCCAGTGTGAACAATACCCAGAGCACCTATTACAGCATCAAGGATGGGGTGAAAGATAACCTGCAAATGGTCTTCAAAAACACCGTCTCCATGGAGCACCTTCAGGAACTCATCAAGGCGGAGTAGAATTTCCCCGAGTTTTCCTTGTCCCTGCACCGTCCCTCCGCCTTAATGCCGCGCACATGAGCATTCTGGACGAACTGGCTTGGCGCGGGTTGATCAACGACTGCACCGACACCGAGGCGCTGACCCAGCGGCTGGGCAAAGGGCCGACTGTGCTCTATTGCGGATTCGACCCCACCGCCGACAGCCTCCATGTGGGCAACCTCGTACCGCTTATTGCGCTAAGGCGTTTTCAAAATGACGGCCATGTGCCGATCGCGCTGGCCGGCGGGGCCACCGGCGCCATTGGCGATCCCAGTGGCAAATCCGCCGAACGCAACCTGCTCACGCGCGAAACACTGCAACAGAACATCGCCGCGGTGAAGGAGCAGCTGGCCAAGCTGCTGGATTTTGAAACCCCCGCCAACCCCGCGCAGCTCCTCGATAATGCCGATTGGACCGCCGGCGTTTCCTACCTCGATTTCCTGCGCGACATCGGCAAGCACTTCACCGTCAACAGCATGGTGGCCAAGGAAAGCGTGCGCGCCCGCATGCTGGATCGCGAGGTGGGCATCAGCTACACGGAATTTTCCTACATGCTCCTGCAGGCGTTCGATTTTTATCACCTCAAGAATGCGCATGATTGCGAGCTGCAAATCGGCGGCAGCGATCAATGGGGCAACATCACCGCCGGCATCGAGCTGAGCCGCCGCAAGCTCAACGCCACCGTGTTCGGCCTCACCCTGCCCCTCATCACCAATGCCGACGGTACGAAATTCGGCAAGACCGAGGCCGGCGCCGTGTGGCTCGATCCCAAGCGCACGAGCGTTTACAAGTTTTACCAATTCTGGATTCGCACCGATGACCGTGACGTGATCCGTTATCTCAAATATTTTACATTCCTTCCGCAGGAACGCATTGCCGAATTGGAATCCAGCCACAATGAAAACCCCAGCGCACGCGAGGCACACACTGCGCTGGCTGGGGCGATGACCGATCTGCTTCATGGCGAAGCCGCCACCGCCGAGGCGCAGGCAGCCAGCAAGATTCTCTTCGGCGGCGGACTCGAAGGCATTGGTGAAGGCACCTTCAACGAAATCGTCGGCGAAGTGCCCACCGTGGAGATTGAGCGTGCCAAGCTGGAAGGCGACGGCGTGCCAATCCTGGAATTGTTCGTCACCAGCGGCCTGTGCCAATCCAACGGCCAAGCCCGCAAAGACCTGCAAGGCGGCGGCATCAACCTGAACAACGAGCGCCAGACAGATCCTCAACGCGCGGTCACAGTGATGGATCTCCTGTTTGGCAAGCATCTCCTCCTGCGCAAAGGCAAACGCAACTACACCGTGGTCACGGCGGCATGAAGCCGCGTTGGCCCATCGTCGTCACGTACCTGATTCTTTTTGCCATTGCCATTCCTTGGTATTGGCAGTGGTTTGGGTCCGCCGCCATCCAACCGGTCTTCGGCCTGCCGCGTTGGGTTTTGGTAAGCATCCTGGGCTCTGTGGGTATCTCTGTCCTCACCGCGTGGCTCATTTATAAGCATTGGCCGGAGGAGGATGTCGACCCATGATGGCCACCTTGCCCTTCGGTCCCGGTGCGCTGACTTTCATCGGCCTGTACCTGCTGTCGCTGCTGTATCTCGGCTGGCGCGGCCGGCAGGCCCAACAGGAAAACACGCTTAAGGATTTCTATCTTGCCGGCAGCGGCATCGGTTTCACCGTCCTGATTTTCACATTGTACGCCACGCAATATAGCGGCAACACCCTATTCGGTTTCACCGGCAACGCCCACAAGAACGGCTTTGGCTGGCTGGTGTCCGTCCATTTCATGACGGCCATCATTGTGTTTTATCTGCTATTCGCACCCTGGCTGCATCAGTTGGCCAAGAAACACAGCTTCATCACGCCGGCCGATTATCTGACACATCGCTTCGCCAGCACGCCGCTTACTGCTTTGGCCTCTGTGATCATGATCATCGCCGCGGCCAATTACCTGCTCGCTCAGCTCATTGCCATGGGCACCGCGGTGGAGGTGCTGCTGGTGTTCGACGTCGGCCAAGGTGCGATTCCATCCGACCCGGCCACGCAGCACACAGCGCACATGGCATTCATCATTGGCGTCGTATTGCTCACGATCATCATGCTCGCATACGAAACTCTCGGTGGTTTTCGAGCGGTGGCTTGGACTGATGCGATCCAGGGTATCATCCTCATGATCGGATTCGTTATTCTGCTCGGGCTCGTGATCAACCGTCTCGGCAGCCCCGGGGATGCCATTGCCATCCTCGCCGAATCGAAGGACAGGCTGATCCAACCTCCTGATACCAAGGGGGCATGGACATGGCTCAGCTGGATCCTCGTCGTCGGCATTGGCGGCGCCCTGTACCCGCAGGCCATCCAACGCATTTATGCCGCCAATTCCTCAAACACATTGCGGAAAAGTCTGATGGTCATGGCCTTCATGCCGCTGTTCACCACCCTCTTTGCCCTGTTGGTGGGCGTCATCGGCGCAGCCCAAAATTATGACCTCGCGAAGGACACCTACATCCTGCCGGCCATCATGCGCGAAATCATGGCCGACTCGATGATCGGCTACTGTCTCGTCGTGTTATTGGCCGCCGCCATCATGGCCGCCCTGATGTCGACCGCTGACTCCGTGCTGTTGATCATCTCCGCCATGATCACCAAGGATCTCTATGCCCGTTTCATTAATCCCGATGCCTCTGAATCAGATCTGACCCGACTGGGCAAATGGGTATCATTGGTGGTCGTTGTGCTGATGGCCGGGCTGGCCGTCGGCCTTTATCATTTTCGAGATAACAATATTCTGATCACCTTGATGAAGCTGAAATTCGAGATGTTGCTGCAACTGGCACCCGGTTTCATCCTCGGCCTGCACTGGAAAAACCTCCCTTCCCGGGCTGTGTTTGCCGGTATGATCGTGGGACTGCTGGTCGCCGTGGGTCTTTACTTCGGTCGATTAGCCGAATTTAACTCTTACAAACTCACGGGCATCCACGAGGGAGTATGGGGGTTATTGGCCAATTTGGTGGTGATCGGCCTGCTTGCGAACAACTTTTTTTCTCATTCGTCCAATTCAAAGCAATCGGCTGGCCCCCAATAAGTTGCGTGAGCCCACCAAATCTTTCCCCATTAGCTAACTAAAAAAGGGATGTTCCCATGATCGCCAGTTTCGGCTATTCTAGCAGAATCATCCAAAGGCTTGGGGTCCCGTGAAAGGTGTCGTATATGTAGAATTGCTGGAGCTGTTGGATGACCTGCATTCGATGGAGTTTACCGAGCAGGTCATCGAAGAGGCCGGGGTGGTTTCGGGCGGGGTCTACAATGCGCTCGGGCAGTTCGATGAACTAGAGTTCGTTGCCCTGACCGGCGCCTATCAACACCTTATCGGGCATGAAATCACCGAGGAATTATATGAACTGGGAGAGCGCGTTGTGCGACGCTGCATTCTTGATTACCCCAGGCTGTTTCCGGATCACGGCACGTTGGCAGATACTTTGGAGAGGATGGAATCATTGATTTATCTCAAGGGTGCCTTATACGAAACAGATACCACAACGCATCAGGATTACATTGACCAAATTTCACCGAACCAAATGGTGCTGAATCATCATGGCGATCCGCATCTTACGGAGTTCACCGCTGCCCTGATCCATGGTTGCGCAGCTCACCATCATATCCACGCCGACGTTCATTGCCTGCCCGTTAACCAAACAGGAACTCACACCACGCGTTATCTCATCACCCTGTCCGAGATAAAGCATGGACGACTTGGAAGTTTACAGACGGCGGTATAGCCGGGAAAAGGAAGCTCGAAAAAAAGCGGAGCTGATGAGCGAAGAACTCATCCAGCAAGCTTTTGCTGTGAGCGAACAACTCCGGCACTCCAACGAAAATCTCCGGCATCTCTCCGAAAACCTTTCCAAATATCTGCCGGCCCAAGTGTTTAACTCCATCTCCAATCACGAATCAAATGCTCAACTAATTTCGAGCAGAAAATATCTCACCATCTTCTTTGCCGACATTGTTCGCTTTACCGTGCACACAGAAACGGAGGAAGCAGAAGTCCTCTCCGAATTACTCAATGATTACCTTCAGGAAATGTCCCTGATCGCCAATGAATATGGGGCTACCATTGATAAATTTATCGGCGACGCCTTGGTGGCATTCTTTGGGGATCCGGATTCAAAGGGGGATCGCGGCGATGCGCTATCCTGTGTTCACATGGCCATTGAGATGCGACGGCGGATGAATGAACTTAGCCATAAATGGACCAACAAGGGCTATAGCCATCCGTTACACATGCGCATGGGGATTAATTCCGGCCATTGCACGGTGGGTAATTTTGGATCCGAATCGCGGATGGATTACACGGCCATCGGGGCACAGGTCAATCTGGCCAACCGCGTACAAACCGAGGCCAGTGCCGATGATATTTACCTCACTCACTCCACGTACACGTTGATCAAAGATGACATTTACTGTGATCCGTTGGGGGAGAAACTGCTGAAAGGGTTTTTCATGCCCACCAAAGTCTATCGGGTGGTCAAACCCTACGAGGAAGTGGATCATGGCAATTC
>JAYQQG010000046.1:0-23179 GCA_038145765.1 Verrucomicrobiales bacterium | reverse complement strand
TTATAAGAGAGAGGCCCGGGACGGTCCAGGTGTGAACCGGCTGTTGCGGATACAGCCATTGAATGAGGCGGCCGGGTTGATCGGGGTTATTGCCTTCGGCCAGATAACGTCGAATCTCGGCCAGCACAGCGCGCGGGTAATAGTAGAGGGCGATGCCGATGAGGGTGCTTTGGGGCTGGGCGGGTTTTTCCTCGAAGCTGGTGATTTGGCCGGTGTCATCGATGGCCACCACGCCGTATTGGGTGGCTTCCTCCAGTGACCCAACATCGTATACGCCGAGCACGGGGGTTTGCGTTTCACGGCAGCGCGCGCCGAATCCAGCTAGGTCACCGGTAAATAGGTTGTCCCCGGCGATCACGAGCAGATCATCATCCATGGCTTGTTGTTCCATGACGAGGTGCAAATCGCCGATGGCCCCGAGCCGGTCTTCGTTGCTGGTGGTGCCATCATTGACGATCGTGCAGGCGAGGTGGGGTTGGGAGCGGCGCCAATCCTCAAAATGGGCGGAAAACTTTTCGTTGGTGACCACGTACGTATGGTCGATTTCACCGATGGCTTCGCTGCTGGCCAGTACGTGCTCCAGCATGGGGCGGCCGCCTACCGATAGCAGGGGTTTGGGTGTGTTTTCGGTGAGGGGATAGAGCCGGGTGGCATATCCGGCGGCGAGAATGACTTGTTTCATAGCGGTTAAAGCACCGTGTGAAAAATGCCTGGCGCGGACCGTTGCACCAAGGCGCGGGCTTGCACGAGGACGTCCACGCTGGATTCACATTGGAGTGCCTGCAGGGCGAGTTCCTGAGTTTCTGTATATTTTAATCTTCGTATTAGATACTTTATCTGAGGCAGCATGGTGGGAGCCACGCTGAGTTCGTTGACTCCCAGGCCGATGAGCAGTGGTACGGCGGCGGGGTCGCCGGCCATCTCGCCGCATACCCCGGTCCAGATGCCGTGTCGTTTGCCGGCATCAATGGTCATCTGCAACAGGCGCAACAGTGCGGGGTGGGTGGGGTCGTAGAGGTCGGCCACCTTTTCGTTGAGGCGATCCACGGCGAACGTGTATTGGATCAGATCATTTGTGCCGATGCTGAAAAACTGGGCGCGCGCTCCCAATGCATTGGCCGTGAGCACGGCGGATGGGATCTCGATCATGATGCCCACTTCCAGGGCTTCATCAAAGGCGGTGCCTTCGGCGCGCAGTTCGGCTTTGCATTCCTCGAGCAGTTCGTTGGCCTGATCCAGTTCGTCTGCACCGGAAATCATGGGATACATGAGCTTCACGTTGCCGCTGGCACTGGCGCGGAGCAGGGCGCGGAGTTGGGTGCGGAAAATATCCGGTCGGGCGAGGCAAAATCGAATGGCGCGCCAGCCGAGGAAGGGGTTGGCCTCATCGGTCTCGCCGATGGCGTGGCTGATTTTGTCCGCGCCAATATCCAGGGTGCGGAAGATCACCGGCTCCGGCGCGATGGCCTTGGCGACGCGTTGGTAGCTGGTAAATTGTTCTTCTTCGGTGGGCAACGTTTTGCGATCGAGAAACAGGTATTCCGTGCGAAACAGGCCGACGCCTTGGGCTCCGCATTCGAGCACGGCCGCGGTGTCGGTGATCTGTTCGACGTTGGCCGAGAGCATGATTTCCTGACCATCGAGCGTGATGGCTCGGGCATCCTTGATCTCAGCCAGTATATCCTGCAGATCCTCCTGCTCCTTTTCCAGCTGACCATATTCAAAAAGCGTTTGGTCGGTGGGATTGATTATGAGGACGCCATTGAATCCATCCAGCAGGACATAATCGCCGGTGCTGATGTGTTCACTGGCGACCTTGAGGCCGACCACGGCCGGGATGCGCAGGGAACCGGCCATGATGGCCGTGTGCGAGGTCTTGCCTCCGACATCGGTGGCGAAACCTTGAGTCAGTTCCCGGTCCAACGAAGCGGTTTGTGAAGGTGTGAGATCGTGCCCCACTAGGATGTACGGTTCGGTGAGGTGGGAAAGATCCTGGGCCCGATGGCCGGTGAGGTGGCCGAGCACTCGGCTGGTCACATCACGGATATCTGCCGCGCGTTCGCGGAGGTATTCATCTTCCACCGCGCCGAGGGCGTGGACGTATTTTTCGGCTATCTCGTGGAAGGCAAAGGCGGCATTCACCTGTTCGGTTTCCACGAAGCGTTTGACTTCCTCCAGCAATGTGGAATCTTCCAGCACCAACAGGTGGGCATCAAAAATCGCCGATTCGCTGGAGCCCATGCCGGATTCGACTTGGGCTTGGATGGCAGCAATCTCGCGGCGCGTTTCGGCCAGTGCCGTTTGCAACAGCTCCAGCTCGCCGGGCAACTGATCGGCCTCCAGTCGACGGCGTGCCGGGCGCTCGCCGTGATCGTGATCCATCACCACAATCCGGCCGCGCACCACGCCGGGAGACACGCCGATGCCGCGGAAGATTCGCTCGCCTCTATCCGGTGCGCCACTCACGGCGGTTATGATGAGCGGGGCCGCACGGGGCGGAAAGCAAATTTCATTGGCAACCGCACGGTTTGAGGATGCCTTTGTGAAAACAGGCGTGCGCCAGGGAGGGCTTTTGGGCATGCTGCGGGCATGGCCGGCCCGCGCACCATTCGAAATCTCGCCTTGGTGGGGTTCATGGGATGCGGCAAATCCACCGTCGGCCGTCTGGTGGCCAAGGATCTAGGGTTTCAATTTGTCGATACGGACGCGCTCATTGAGGAACGCGCCGGCCTGCCCATTACGGATATTTTTGCCACCGAAGGCGAAGCCGCCTTTCGGCACTTGGAACGCGAAGTCTTGGCTGAACTGGAACACCGCACTCAACATGTCATTGCCACAGGTGGAGGGGCGATTTTGAATCCGGACAATTTAGCCGGCCTCAAGCGCCACGCGCTGGTGGTTTGCCTTTGGGCCGGAGCCGAATCCATTCACGAACGCACGAAGCACCAAAGTCATCGACCGCTGCTTCAGGGGGAGGATCCGTTGGTCACAATCCGCCAGCTACTGGCCGAGCGGGAGCCGGTGTACAAACAAGCCGATGTCATTGTGAACACCGAATTGCGTCCACAACGCGAAGTGGTGCTGCAGGTGCGGCTTCAGTTTGAGGAATCGCGTAAAAGCGTCTCCGCTTCAGCCGGCTCTGCCGAATCTTGACCGGCGGCCTTTTCATGCTTGAACACCGCGGCGGTGGTGAACTGAGCCCAAATCCAAGTGATCTTTAGGATCAATACCCCGATCCCGCCTACAATCAAGGGCCCCTTGATCTTGCCAAAAATGGCTTTCATCGCCTCAGCCATGGCATCCGGATCATCCAGACTCTCCGAGTAATCCTTCATGGCGTGGTAGAATTCCACGAAACAATAACCCACCATCACAAAGGCGATGACGGAGCCCGCCGCTTGGATGGCCCCGGCCACATACCGTTTGGCAATCATGGAGCCCACCCCGGGCACCATCATGTTCGCCATGAGGCAAACCCATTTCATCGCCGCGTGCCGCGTCCGAAGAGCTGTTCGTAGGCCACCGTGGTCATGGCGATGCTGAGTGGCCCGGTGACCAGCGTGCCGAGGCACAGCACTAACATGCCGGCGAGATTAACCAGCATCGTGCAGAACATCAGTAGGGCACATTTGAACCAACACTTTTTGGTGACCCGCCAAGTCGCCTTTAAGGCCTCGATGGCATCCATGCGTCGATCGAGCGCCAAGGGAAAAGCAAAGATCAACATGGCATACAGAACCCACTCGAGAATCAACAGCAGCAAAATGCTGAGTGAAAATAAAATGATCATGATC
This sequence comes from Verrucomicrobiales bacterium, assembly GCA_038145765.1. Classification (GTDB taxonomy): domain Bacteria; phylum Verrucomicrobiota; class Verrucomicrobiia; order Limisphaerales; family UBA1100; genus UBA1100. The sequence continues at coordinate 19,385 of JAYQQG010000046.1, read as the reverse complement.
ACCGGCGGTTGAGAGGAATTTTGTTGGGCCTCAAAAATTCCAGCTACCACCGCAATCCCGACCCCAATTCCGCCGGGAATCATGACTCCCACCATCACCAGCATGATGATCAGATACACCAGAAACAACGGCATAAACGCCACGTTAAATCCATCAAACAGGTTGTTGAGATCCGCCGGCTCGTTGCGCAGGCGTTTGAGGTAGATACAGTACAACGCTGCCAGTAACGGTCCGGAGACAATCAATTGCCCGAACGGCACAATGGCTGAGAGCACACTAAGGATCACAAAGACCACCAGCGACAGGAGCGCCAACCCAAAGTTATCCATCGTCAGCCGCCATCCGCTATTGAAACAATCGCCAATGGAAAAGTTGTGTGTGCGCCCTTGCAGCTCACGCATTAAATCATCGGCTGTGGGCGGCGGGGCATACGCCGCCGGTTGGGGGATTTGCGGGAGTTGCCCGGGGGGCAATGGCGGGGCATCCGGGTCCGGCAGACTGGCCGGGTTGGCGGTGGGCGCAAGGTCCGGCTCAAACTCCCGAAGATCGCGCACGCAGCTCCAATCGGCTGCATCCTTTTCCTTGATGCGCGTGGCGCCATCGGCTCGACCCTGTTGAATCCAGCCGCGTACTTCCGATTCCGGCACAGGACCGTATTCCTTGCCGTTCCCGCCGATGATCAAGTATTGCTTCATGGTCCGCTCAATCCGCCCAAGGCCGCCGCGCTGGCAACTCCCAGCACGATGAGCACGACGATAGCCGCAATCATCAACAAATACACGCCCGAACAAATCAAGCCGGCGATCGCCATCCCATCCCCGCCTTGGGTGCCATTGGATTCACGGATTTGTTTGCGCGCAATGCAGGAACAAATGATCCCCGCAATCGGGGTTACAAAGGAAATAAACGTCGCCACAATGCCCAATAGAGGCACTCGCCCGCAGCAACAACCCAGCACCAGTGAGGAGATGCCCAGCACCATGCCCGTGACGGCCAGCGGATGATTCGGTGGGCGGGCCGCGGGGTTCGGGCCGGCCGGGGCCGCGTAGGGTTGGGGATTGTATGGCGTGGAGTTGCCGGTTGTGGGCGGGGGAAGCTGTGGTTGCGGGGCAACGGCGGTGACTGGAGGTTGGGCAAATTCGGGTAATGCATTGACCGTGGTCCAATCCGCGTCCACGGGGCGGATTTTAGAATCGAGCTTTAGACGGTTTTCCCGAAGCAACTCCCGAATCTTATCGGTTGAGTACGGGCCGTACTCTTTGCCATCGCCGCCAATGATTTCGTAATCGCTCATGCCCGCTGGAAGGCCGCTTTGACCTCCGGCTTGCTCAGCACAATCAATGACCAAATACCCGCCCCGAGCCCCAGACAACAGCAGCCGCAATCGCACAGTAGACACAAAATACTGGCCGTCATCGCCAGACCATAGCTCTGGCATTTGCGCATTTTGATTGCGCCAACGAGGATCACGATGTTGAGAACCACACTCACCAGATGTTGGATGATACCACCCCCCAGCCGAGCCATGATATTGGCCTTTTGGGTTTCGGGCATGTCAGGCGGCAGAATGGATAGAATCCATGAAGCCAGAGCTCCCTGAGCTACCATCCAAAGGAGCGCCCAGAGTATTGCGAGGACTGCCACCACCATCATGAAGATGCCCGGGCCGTTGACCATGGCTTGGGCATTGCCAGCGGCGACGGGAGCCTGAGGAATGCCTCCCGGTGCCCCGACGGGGACGGTGGCTAATTCAGGGATTGTGCCGGCTGGCTGCCAATCGCCGCCGTCCACACTCACCTGGGTGTCGGCATTCAGGCGGTTGCCCGCCTGATGTTCCTTCATTTGATCAAGAGTATAGGGGCCGTACGGTTTGCCGTCGCCGCCGATGAAGTGATACTGCGCCATACGCTTAGATCAGGTTGACTGAACTCATCTCGCGGGGCAATGCTCAAAAGCCGCTCCCGCCAAATTCCGCACTGAATTGAACGATTAAGGCAATAATGTTCGCAGGAATACCCACGCCAAAGGCAATCCAGCACCACATTTTGGCTTTTCGAGAACAATCTTCTGCTTCGGCGTATTGCCCTAACCGGATCAGATTTTCAATACGGGCAGCATAAACAATGGCGGGGATACCCACCGGAATGCAGCAGCAAAGGGTCACCAGAATCGATTGCGCCAAATAAGTCGGGATCGGTTTGGCCGGAGGGATTGCCTCGCTCATGGCCCCAATCACCGGGGGCGGTGCTGAAGTGGCGGTGGCGGTGCCAAATTTCGGGCGGCTGCCCAACGACACCCAACTCATCATCATCGACTTCCTTGATTTGAGAGAGCGCATTCAGCCGGCCTTGCCGGATCCATTCGCGAATCTCTGCTTCGTCTTTGGGGCCGTACTCCTTGCCGTCGCCGCCAATGATAATAAACTGGCTCATCTGCTCTTATGAGGTTCGGTTGTTTGAGCCGCGTTGATAGGCCTTCACGGCGTCGTCCCCGAGGAAAACATGGTTCAAAATACCCAGAATCACGTTGGGCAGATCCGCGGCCAACAGACACCCGATCTGCAAGCTGGCACTCCAGCGGGTACGGGGCAGGTGCCGGCGGGGATGATTGCCCAGTAACAGGATGCCTTGCACGATCATAAAGATGCCGGCCACAAACGAATAGATGGTGCTGGGAATCAGGCAACAGGCCAAGCACATGGAAGCCATCACGCCCCAACCCAATCCCAAGGCCACCATCACAGACCAAACACCGCCCACCAGAGTCATGATGGCAATGGCCTTTACCTTGCCCGGTTTGGGTGGAATCGCGCCGGTGAGCAGGGCGGCCAGTTCCGGGATGTGCCGGAGCGGCTGCCATTGGGCATTGGCCTTGGCGCGGACCAATGTGCTTCCATCAGCCCGGCCAGTGCGAATCCAACGGGCAACATCGTCAATGGACACCGGCCCATACTCATCTCCATCACCGCCAATTATGGTGTACCCCTCGGCTGAAGGCGCGTCCGGTACCGGCTCAGTGATGGCTTCCACTTCAACGACGGGTTCTCCAGAGGCGTCCGAGGATTCTGTCTTGGCGGTGTCTTTGTTTAAGGAAGCCTGACGCACCTCTTCAGGAATGGGCGGCAGATCAGGTGCCGGCTTGGGGTGGGCATCCGAACGAGGCGGCTCGTCTTCTGGAGGTGATTTGCTCATGCGCGGCAATAGGTTACTGGATAACGAACAAGCAGAACACCACAAAGGCAACCAGCGCGATGGCGCCCAGCAATGTGCCAATGTAACCGAGGGCCAAGCCGGCCGTGGCCAAGCCGGCCCCGCCCAGTTCCCCGCTGGATTGTTGAATTTGTGACTGAGCGCGATGTCCGAAATACGCAGCCGGCACGCCGAACAACACGCCGGCCGGGAAAAAGAGCAAGGCCACAATGCCGAGGACCAAGCTGGTGATGGCCAAGGGATGGGTTTTGGGCGGAGGTTGATTGACCGGCACCCACGGCAGGCCTTGCAGTGGTCCGAGAAATTCTGGGAACGCGCCGAGGGGTTGCCACACTTCCGAACCGCTGACACGGGCCATGGATTGCCCACTGGCGCGGCCTTCCCGAATCCATTGGCACAACGCCTCACCGGTCACCGGTCCATGCGGCCGATGGTCACCTCCGATGATCTCGTAAGTTTGAGGCATGTTCAGCCGTTCAACAGCGCCATGATCAGCGAGATTGTTGAAAAAACGGCTACGATAGATTCAATGACACCGCCCACAATGGCAATCCATGCATGCACGCTGCCTTTCACCTCGGGATGTTCGATGGCATTTTTCCGGCCTTTGATGCCACAATAGATAACCGCGATTCCATAAGCCAATCCAAGCAAGGGGACACACATGAGCAGTAGGCCGCCGATGCTCATATAGTAACCGATCAAAGCGTGTTTGTTTTTATAGGGAATCAACCCGCCGGTGGCATCGCCCTCAGGTGCCGCTGCCAGAGGCGGCGGTGCGTTGTTTAATGCGGCGGCGAATTCGGGAAATGCAGATAGCGCTTTCCATTCGGAATCACCCTCCTTGCGGGTTTGAGTTTGGCCGTTGGCCCGGCCTTGAATAATCCAATCCCGCAGAGTGGCTTCATCCACAGGTACGTGAGATTGATTGTCAGCTCCAATGATGTGGTACATACGTCAACGTTCCGGTAAGAACGTTGGGGAACCGGGCGAGCCAAGATGTCACGAGAATGTCTGTGAGGCGAGCTTAATCGGCTATGGTGGCGTTCACGTCGGCGATATCGTTTGAGTGGGTGGGTATGGCCAGCCAAGAAAAAGGTGGGGTAGGAATATTGCGTAGCACGCCCAAGGAAACTAACAGGATGGCAATCCACATCAATGGCCGGTTGCATTCCGGTTGTCCCAGTGGAACGGGCATTTCACCCATACGGCGCCATTCGCGAAGCCATACGACGCCGAGATACGCGATGATTGGCAGGCTCAAAACAAAACCAGGATGAAACCGGGCCGCTTCGATAATTCGTCCGCGTGTGATCGCGTGGGTGGCCCGTAATCCGCCGCATCCCGGGCAATCCAAACCGGTCGCCTGCTTGAACCCGCATTGCGGATAATACTGCTTGTTGGCTACTGGCTCATAACGCGCCACGAACATCACCGCGCCAATCAAGGTCGCGACTACGGCAAACGGTAACAGCTTCCACCAACCTTTGCGCGGGGCAACCACGGGCACCACCGGCGGTTCCAAAATGGGCGGTTCGCGGTCCACGTTACTGACTCAAGGCAGCGAGCTTGGCGGTGGCGCGGCCGTCGTCGATGGCGGCGGCCGCGAGGTCCATGCCGGCACTGATGGATTCGGAGGCATCGGCAACGAACAGGGCAGCACCGGCGTTTAACAACACCGCTTCGCGCTTGGGGCCCTGGGTTTCGCCGGCGAGGATGGCGCGGATGATACCGGCGTTCGTATCGGCGTCGCCGCCAGCCAAATCCTCGAGGGTGGCCGGACCCAATGGAAGGTCGGTTGGGCTGAGCGTGGCGGTGGCAAAGCCGCGGTCCTGATAAAACTCCGCGATGGTGTTGTCGCCCAGCGTGGAGAGCTCGTCCATGCGACCGTCCCCGGCGCAGCCGCTCACCACCATGCCGCGCGCAATGCCGAGGCTTTGCAGTACCTTGGCCATTGGCTCGGTGAGCTCGGCGCGCGGCACGCCGATCAATTGCGCCGTGGGCCGGGCCGGGTTGAGCAGTGGGCCTAAGAAATTAAATAGGGTGCGTTGACCGCGCTCGGCGCAGAGGGCGCGCGCGGGCGCGATGTGCTTGAACGCCGGATGATACATCGGCGCAAACAGGAACGCGAAGCCGTGCTCACCCATCGCGGCGCCGGCGGCTTCAGGCGAAAGGTCGGTGGGGATGCCGAGCGCATTCAGCACATCGGCGCTGCCGCTCTTGCTGGTGATGGCGCGGTTGCCGTGCTTGGCCACGGTGACACCCGCCGCGGCGCACAGAATGGCCACCGTGGTGGAAATGTTAAAGGTATTCAGGCCATCACCGCCGGTGCCGCACACATCGAGGATAGTGCCGGCGCGGGTGGTGTCATCCAGCGGGACGGCCGTGGCGCGCGCGCGCAGCTCGCCGGCAAAGGCAGCCAGCTCCTCGGCCGTCTCGCCTTTCTCGGCCAGCGCGGTCAGGAATGCCGCCTTTACTTCCGGCGCCACATTCTCGGCGGTCATTTGGCCGACCGCTTCGGTCACCTGTTCGGCCGTGAGATCCGCGCCACCGCGCAGCGATTCGGTCAAAGAATTCAGCATGCGGGGAGGGTTAAGGTTCTTCCGGCACCATTCAAGGCAATTTGGGGAGCCCAAAGTATCCCACTCACAATTCCCTACTCACGACTCGCTCCCTCCGCTACATTGCGCGCGCCGTGGAAACGGAGTTGTTAGCCATCGAAACCTCTGACGCGCAGGCCGAAGCCTTGGCCTGCGCCGCGGCGGTGTTGCGGGCCGGCGGCGTGGTGGCGGTACCGACCGAAACAGTGTACGGCCTTGCGGCCAATGCGCTGGATGAAACGGCCGTGGCCGCGATTTTCAAGGCCAAAAATCGGCCGGCCGAAAACCCCGTGATCGTGCATGTGGCCGATGAATCGATGGCGCGGGATTGCGTGGCGGCTTGGCCCGAGACCGCTCAAGCCCTCGCCGGCGCCTTTTGGCCGGGGCCCTTGACGCTGGTGTTGCCCAAGGCCGAAGTCATTCCCTCGATTGTTACGGCAGGCGGCGACACGGTCGGCGTGCGTTTGCCGCGGAATGCATTCCTGCAGGAATTGATCCGCACCTGTCGCTTTCCGCTCGCCGCGCCGAGCGCCAATCTTTCCAATCACATCTCGCCCACCACCACCGCCCACGTGCAATCGCAATTAGCCGGCCGCATTCCGTTGGTGATTGATGGCGGCCCCGCACAGGTGGGCATTGAATCCACGGTGGTCGATCTGACGAGCGATCCCATCCGCGTGCTGCGCCCGGGCATGGTGTCCGCCGAGGCGATTGCCGCCGTGTTGCCCGATCACCAAGTTACAACCGGTCAGGATGCCGGCGTGCTGAAGAGCCCCGGCCAACTCAAGCGCCACTACGCGCCCAACGCGCGTTTGCTGGTGATGCACTGGGATGACGAGGAGGATCTGGAAAATCAAATCGCCTATTCCCGAACGCCGCACGATCGTGTTTGCGTGCTGGCTCACACGGTCGTGGTGCCCGGTACCCGCTTTGGTCGGGTGAGTGTATTGCCCAATGAACCCGAAGCCTACGCCCGCGCGTTGTACGGGGAACTGCATGCATGCGATGCCGAAGGGGCCGAGTTGATCTGCGTGGAGGCCGTGCCGGAAACAGCGGAATGGAACGCCATCGCCGATCGGCTGGCGCGCGCGGGTGCTTAGGGTTCCTGTATCTTTTGCCACCAACTCCAACCGCTCCAGAGAAGCACCGGCACGGCTGCGCTAAGGGCGAGTGCGAGGAATTTGTGTTCCTGCGCCGTTTCGGTGGAACCCAGCCAAGCATAGGTAAAGCTCATGGGCGCACAGCCGCACAGCAATGCGGCGAAGTATTGCCGAGGGGGCATCCGCATTAAACCGGCGTAGCAGCTGAGCAGTTCGGGCAGGAGAATGGTCCACCGGGAAAGGGCGATCACCCAGCCGCCGCGGTTGGCAAAGAAACGTTCACCGAGTTCCAGGCCTTTTTCGCCGACCAGAAATCGCGCGGCCCGTTCATTGAGTATTCGGCATAACAGGTAGCCGGTCGTGCCGGCGGCGAGCGTGCCGATCGTGCCGATGGCCCCGCCGAGCAACGGCCCGTACGCCATGCCGAGCGAGGCCAGCACGGCGGTGGCGGGAATGGGAAGCACGACATCCAGCGTGAGCAGGCCAATGACGAAGAGCCAATCCCACCGGCCGGGCGCACTGGCTGGGTCGCCGGTGAGCAGTTCCTCGAAGTAACCGCCCCAAGCAAAGAACGCCGCCAGCATCAGCGCCGTGGCAATCAGGCCGGTGACGAGAATTCGCAACACGCCTTCAGTTTCCATTCTCCTTCTGCAAGTCTCCAGACTAAACCCGCGAATAGTTTGGGAATGATCGGGGTTTGACGGTCGACGACCGGCTGGGCAGCTTGGCGGCGTATGGTTCAGTATTTGGAGTTGCTCCGGCAGGTGCTGGAGAAGGGTGAGCGCAAGGAGGATCGCACGGGCACGGGCACGATCTCGATGTTTGGCGCGCAGGCGCGGTTTGATTTGCGCGACCGGTTTCCGCTGCTCACCACCAAAAAACTGCACCTCAAGAGCATCATCCACGAGCTGCTGTGGTTCCTGAAGGGCGAGACGAATATTGCGTACCTGAAGGAAAACGGCGTGCGGATCTGGGATGAATGGGCCGATGACGACGGCAATCTTGGCCGCGTGTACGGCGCGCAATGGTGCGACTGGCGGGCGCCCGATGGCCGGACGATTCACCAGATCGATGAGGTCATTAAGCAAATCCAAACCAATCCGGACAGCCGACGTCTGATCGTCAGCGCGTGGAATGTCGGTGAGCTGGACCAAATGGCGCTCGCGCCCTGCCATGCGTTTTTTCAATTCTACGTACGCAACGGCGAGCTGAGCTGCCAGCTTTATCAGCGCAGCGCGGACCTCTTCCTCGGCGTGCCGTTCAACATCGCCAGCTACGCGCTGCTCACCCTGATGGTCGCGCAGGTGACCGGCCTCAAGCCGGGCGAGTTTGTGCATACCTTTGGCGATCTGCACCTCTACTCCAATCACCTTGAGCAGGCGCAGGAACAACTCAGCCGCGAACCCCGCCAGCAACCGTTGATGCGCCTGAACCCGGCCGTGACCAACATTCACGACTTTGTCTTCGAGGATTTCAACCTCGAGGAATACGATCCCCATTCGCACATCAAAGCGCCGGTGGCGGTATGAACGCCTTCAAAGCCATCGCCGCGATGTCGCTGAATCGCGTGATTGGCAACGGCCTCGAGATTCCTTGGCATTTGCCGGAGGACTTCAAATGGTTCAAGCAAACGACCATGGGGCAGGTGCTGGTGATGGGGCGGCGCACGTTCGATTCCATCGGGCGCGCGTTGCCGGGACGGGAAACCATGGTCCTGACGCGCGGCGACTTCACGCATCCGGACGTGACAGTGATTCGATCGCTGGACGAAGTGGCACCGCGCCTCGAAGGCCGCACGGCCTACATCGCCGGCGGCGCGCAAATCTACGAACAGGCGCTGCCGAGGTGCACCGATCTGTTGCTGACCATCGTGCAACGCGAGGTGGAGGGCGATGTGTTCTTCCCCGTGTTCGAAGATCAGTTTGAAGAAACGGGCGTGCTGCGTGTGGAGCCGGAGTTTTCCATCATCCATTACCGCAACCGCAGCCTGGCGCAGGGCGACTGATGGCGGACATGCTCAAATCCACCGGGGCCATGGCCGGCGCCACGCTGGCCAGCCGGTTGCTTGGCATGGTGCGCGAGATCTGCTACGCGCGCTTCATGGGCGACGGTCTGGTGGCCGGCGCCTTCGTGCTGGCCTTCATGATCCCCAACCTCTTCCGCCGGCTGCTGGGCGAAGGCGCGTTGATGGCGGCATTTATTCCGGTCTTCAAGGAACAGGAAAAAACCGCCGGCGAACAAGCCATGTGGAGCACCGCCAACGCCCTTATCAGCGGGCTGATCGTGGCGCTGGCGGTGATCGTGGGCATCGGTTTGCTCGGCATTACCGCCGCCCTCGAATGGGGCGAGTGGAATGCCAAAACCACGCTCATGCTGGAGCTATTGCGCTGGGTGTTCCCGTATTTGTTTTTCATCTGCCTCGCCGCCGTGGCCATGGGCATGCTCAATGCGCGCGGCCATTTTTTCCTGCCCGCACTGGGGGCGTTGATCCTGAACGTGCTGATGATCGCCAGCGTCCTGTGGCTCGCGCCGCGTTGGGGAACGAATCTGGAAGATCAAATCTTCGCCTTAGCCATCGGCGTGTTGGTGGCCGGCGTGACCCAACTGCTTTATCAACTGCCCACCCTCTGGCGCGAAGGCTTCCGCCCGGAATGGATCTCGCCGTGGGCCGATGATTCCGTGCGCACCATCCTCGCCCGCCTCGGGCCCGGCGTGCTCGGCGTAGCTGCCTTTCAGATCAATGTGCTGGCGACGTATTGCATTGGCTTCTTCGTGGGCGAACACGTGGTCGCCTCATACGGCTACGCCGTGCGCCTGCTGGAATTGCCGCAGGGACTGTTTGCTGTTTCCATGGCAACATTTTTGTTGCCGACCCTCTCCGGTTTGGCGGCTGAAAAGAAGTACGACGAATTCCGCGGGCAATTGGATGATGCGGCCCGGCATTTGTTGTTCGTGAATCTGCCGGCCGCCGCGTTGTTGTTTGTCTTGGCTGAACCGATTGTGCAATTGCTCTTCCAGTACGGTGCCTTTTCCGAGGCAGCCACGGAACGCGCGGCGTGGGCCTTGCGCTGTTTGGCACCGGCTTTGCCGGGTTATTCTCTGGTACTTATCTTGGGCCGCGCGTTTTACGCCTTGGGCGAGGTGAAAACGCCGGTGCGCATCAGTATATTTTGTCTGGGTTTGAACCTCGTGCTGGCGTTGGCGTTGGTCTTCCAGCTGGACGAAAATTGGCGTCAATGTGCCTTTGGCGTGGCGAACACCATCAGTGCCACGGTGAACGCTTTGCTCCTTTGGGTGGCGCTGAGGCGTCGGGAAGAGTTGACCTCATTAAGATTGCCGGCTCTCGGACGCCAATTACCGGTGATGCTGCTGATGGCGGCGTCCGTCTTGGGGTTGGCCTATTGGCTGCAGGGCTCGGTGACTGCCCCAGCCAGTTGGGCCGTGGTGCCGACCCGTTTGTGGCAGGTGTTTATCCCGTTACTGGGAGCGGGTTTGGCATACTGGACCTTGGGAGGGGTGTTGGAGGTGGATTCCGCACGAGCCATCTTAAATGTTTTTCGCCGCAAAACCCAAAAAGAGCCCTGAAAAACCGCAAAAAGATTGCGATCTTGCCAGTTGCGGTTACATTGTTTTAACGGGTTGCCGAGGCGTGTAACCTGTCACCGGCGGTGGCCGGCCGTCTCGGTGTATCCAACGTGCATTCATGAAACCGTTCTTGGCCATTGATACGGGCGCTGCCAATTTAAAGGTGGCCCTGTTTGATCCGGAGAATAACGGCACGCTAACGCTGGCCCGTTATGAAGTGGTGTCGTTGGGGCAACGCGGTTTGGAAGAGCCCGATCGCACAGAGCTGCTGAAGGAAACGCTCCAGGAGCTGCTCGACCGCCACGAAATCCGCGCCAAGGGGCTGGATGTCAATGTCTGCGCGCCGAGTTACCAATGTTTTACCAAGTTTCTGCGCACCCCGGCGGTGGAAGGTTCGAAGGTGGGGCAAATTGTCCAGTACGAGGCCGCCTCGCAGGTTCCATTTCCCTTAGACGAAGTGGAATGGGGTTATGAAGTCATGGGCACGGCAGACACCGGCGAACTCGACGTGATGCTCATGGCTTTGCGTGAAGAGGTGATCGAAAGCCTTTCGACAGTGTGCAATGATCTCGGCATTCGGCTTTCCGTAGTGGATGGTTCGCCGGCAGCTCTGCGCAATGCCTTCATGCAAAATTATGCGGAGGTAGGAGGGTGCTCGTTGCTGCTGGATATTGGCGCCAAAACCACCAACGTGATCTTTATTGAAGGGGACCAGTTTTTTGTGCGCAGCGTGAACTTTGGAGGGAACTCCATCACGCAGGAATTTTGCCGGGAATCCGGTCTCGAATGGCAACAGGCTGAGGAATACAAACAGGCCTATGGGTACGTGCACCTCACCAATACCGAGGAACCTACTGATCCATACCAGGCCATTCTCGTGCGCACTGCGCGCAATGTGATGACGCGGCTGCACCAGCAGGTGGCCCAGACTGTCCAGTATTACCGCGCCCAGCAAAGCGGCCAAGCGCCCGAGCGCATTTACCTCGCGGGCGGAGGGGCCTCGATGATTTATACGGCGGAATTTTTCCAGGAGAAATTTGCTCTGCCGATCGAGTTTTTCAACCCCTTCCGGAACATCGGAGTCGGTCCTGAGGTGGATCGGAACACGCTGGCGGCCACCGCCCATTGGCTGGGAGAGGTGGCAGGGCTGGGCCTCCGGGCTACGACAGTGGGGCTCACTGAATTTAATCTGCTGCCCAAACGCGAGCGCATTAGCCGGCAAATCGAAAAACGCAGCCCTTACGCGATCGCCACCATCTTCTGCGCGGGACTGATCTTTTTCGTGCAGGCGGCGGCCAGCAATAGTATCGCCAAAAAACAAAAGGAATCAGCCTCGAAGATTGAAGAGCAGCTCAGCCAATTTGTCGGCGTGGCCAATGAACTGGCTTCCGCCCAGTCCACCCTGTCACAGGAACAGGAATCTTCCAAGAAAATGGAGCGCGCCCTGCAAAGCCGATTTTTTTGGATCAATTTGGTGAACGGAGTCCAAGAGGTGATGTCCAAGGTGGAGCCGGGCGTGTACATCGTGAGCGGGCCAAATCAATTGGCACCCATGACCAATCGCGTGGACCAATTGCAGGCTGAACTACAGGCCCAAAGCATTACCAACGCCCAAACTGCAGTGTGGATACAATCGTTGACCCAAAACATGCCCACGTTAGCGACTGCAGCACCGGGAGGGGGAGAGGGATCCAGTGGAAGCGGCATGGACGGGAGCATGATGATGGGCGGCGCCCCTCCAGCCGGCGGGGGATCCATGCCTATGGAATACGGGACCGGCGGGGGATCCGGAAATATGGGTGGATACCCCGGTGGAGAGGGGGCCACGGTCGAGCAAGGGCCGATTGAAAGCGTTTACCTTAAGGTTCGGGCCAAGAATGTGCTGCCTCGAAAACGGGAAACCCTGAACCGTGAATTTGCGTACATGGTGGCAGATTTGTTTCGCAAAAGTGAGATGTTTATGGATTCGGAGGAAGAAACCAAAGTGATCGGTGAAATTCCCAGTATTGATTCCACAGAACGCTGGTTTGACTTTGTGATACAGTTGAAACTCACCAATCCGATTGTGATGACCGATAAGGAGTTGGAATAGTGAACCAGCAATTAGTTATTTATTATATCAAGCGCCACTTGCTGGGCATTGTGGGCCTGTTGCTGGCAGGTGGATTTGTGGCAGGTGGTTTCGTGTTGAACGGCAAATTTGCGACCTCAATGGAGACGGCCAAGGCGGAATATGAAGGGGCTGTAGCTAATCGGGATAAGATTCAAAACAGCAGCGTGAAGGTGGATTCAAAAAACGTGGCGGTTCTGCGCGATGTGGCGAAGGAGTACACGGATTTTGTCACCAGCGCTGGCCAAGTATTCGGGAGCAAAATCCCCGCGCCGATGAACAGCAATGATTACCTGAATTACATGGTTCAAACCATTGCACTGTTAAACGAACAGGCGACCAACAATTTGGTGCGCGTGCCCAACGATTTGCTTACACGCGCTGATCTAAATTTCAGCTTCACCTTCGCGCCGCTGATGACACAGGCGGAAATTTCTGAGGATAAAATTCCGGAACTGCAGGTGCAAATGGAGGACATAAAAAACATATGTCAAATTCTGTTCGACAGCCGCATCCAGTCGATCGAGCAAATTCAACGGAATCGAGTGACCACCGAAGATCGGAAGGCCTTGGCGAATCCGAATTACCTCGACACGCGTCAGGCCTACACCAATAGCATTTCGGTGGTGCGCCCTTATCGGGTTAAGTTCCGCTGTTTGAGCAACGGCATCGCCAAAACATTATCAGGTTTTGCCAAGCAGGATACCTTTTATGTCGTGCGCACATTGGAAGTCACACCAGCAGGGGCGTCGACTGCTACAGGAGGAGATTCCGGAATGGACTCCGGCATGGGCTCAGAAATGGGTTCCGAGATGGGGTCCGGGCTTGGCTCTGGCTCCGGAATCGGCATGACGCCGGGGGTTGTTCCCGGAATGGGCAGTAACCCGGGCGGGGCGACACAAACGACTAATATCGTGCAATCGCCCGCATACGTGCAATATCTGGTGCGGATGGGGTTGACTGCGCCGCCAGCGACCAACGTGGTGAAGGAAACCCTATTGGAGGTGGTGATGGATTTGGATTCGGTGCGGCGTATTGTAGATCCTGAAGACGAAGCAGCGGCAGTTCCTCCCGGTCCGGCTCCTGTCCCTGCACCTCCAGCCCCTGCTCCGGCGCCTGTTCCAGCGTCATAAGGACAGTACATGGGCTTTCTTGATTCTATTCTCAAAAAGAAATCCGCACCTGAGGAAGGTGCAGATGTTTCAACGGAACCTGTGGAAACCCCTGCTCCGGCGGGGCCGAAGCCCAACCCGCTGGCTAAACTCAAGGGGGTCTTGGATCACCTGGAGAAGATTGTATTGGGATTGGTTTTGGTGGCGGTGACCGCCTTGTCCGTACTCAAGCTGTTGGCTGCTAAAAAGGAACTCACGGTAATCGGTGAAGGCGATCAGGATTCGGTTACGTTAGGGGGGCGGATGTTGGAGGCAGCAGAGGAAAGCCCCACCAATTTAACGGAATTGATTCGAAAATCACGGGAGCAACCCGATGCCATCGATCTCTCTGGAAGCAACCATCTGGTATTTAATCCCCGTGTTTGGAAGGAGATTTTCTTGGCGGATCGAGGTGAGGCGCTGCTCATCATGGATTCGCCGGATGAACCTTTAGGAATTTCTGCGCTGGAAGTGACGAACATCCGGCCGCTGACGGCTACCTTCATGGCTCGAGCCTATCCGCAGGTGAATACCGTTCAATACGAGTTTGCGTTCGTGGATTTGGAATATCCGGCGTTGCCTTACGCCATGATGGGGGCCAATCCATTGGCAACATTTATGCCGCAAACGCCCATGAGCGCTCAGTATGCAGCCCGGTTGCGGTCTCAACAAAGTGGTTGGCAACCCGATCCGGATCCGGCCAAGCCGCCACGACCGCTACATGGGTTTACAGGGAATAATGCCGGCTGGCTGCGGTTCAATCCGGACTGGGAGTTTCTGGTAAAATTCAAGAGTGCTTCGATGGTGCCTCAAAATGTGGTGCTGAGCACTCCGGCTGGATCCACAATCTCCAACGTGATCCATGAACTGGATTTGATTGTGGGGACCGGAGGCTTGGTGACTCCCTACGAAACCAACTCGGTGCGATTGCTTTCCGGGGTGCCGCACACCTTCAATCGTGGTTTTGAGGCCGACCTGAAGTACGAGACCAAATATCATAAGCCGCCGCTGGCATTGGCCCGATTCCGCGAAGGCCGGCGGTTGATGATCGACGGAGAAGTGTTTCGAGTGTTTCGCATTACAGCGGACACAGTTTCGCTGGTATCCGATCCGGAATACGGAGGCAATGGGAAGATTTATGATAAGCGGTTGCAACGCGGTGCGGCACCTGCCGGGCCGTAAAGGTTTTAAACCTTGCATATTCTTAGAGACTCGTTAGCATCCCTTTCGGCTTGATAGCTGAAACCGCTGGGGGGCGTTTTATCCAGAGGGGGGCAATATGAAACAGGGTGGATTTATCATCAGCGCGGGGCTGGCTCTCGCCATCTATCAATCTTCGGCACAATCGGCGCCGCCACTGATTCCCGAGCCATCGGCCGATGCGATTGCGCGAGCCATCGAGGCCGAACGCAAGCGGCGCGAGGCCGAACTGAATAATCCGCTGACACAGATCGCCATCCAGCGTGCGCAGCAGATTCAAATTGCGCTACAGGATGTAAACCTGAAATCACAGGAATATCGGATCACCATCGAGAATGTGCTTGAGGCTGTGCAAAAGGCGAATTCGCCTCAGGAAGCTGGGAATTTTTACCTGCAAATTATCAGCACGGGCTACGCATTTCGCGCCTATACCGAGCAAAAATTGACCGGGCTGTTGGAGGACCCTCAAAATGAGCAGCGGATCCAAGCCCTTGCGTTGCTGGATGATTTGCTCAATCCGGTACGGGCGGCATTTGTGAACAATCGCATCGCCTTGGCCGAGGCTGCCCAGCAACGGCGCGAGTACGATGAAGCCAAGCAGTTGATTGACGAATCCCTGTTGGTCCTGCCACAAAACCAAGCCCTGCTCGCCTTTAGCCGGGCCAATGAACAGGCGGAGGCACGGTTCCGAAATGCTTCGCCCGGCACCGATGTGGCCGCGCGCTTGCAGGAATTGAAAAAGCGCCAGGCTGAAGTGGTTTCGCTTCTTCGCGATGGAAAATTTCTTTGGGAAGCGCGCGATTACGGTCAGGCGGAGAACAAGTTTAACCGGGTTATCAAGCTCGATCCCCGAAACGATGTGGCCTACAACTATCTTCGGCTCATTAACCGGGTGCGCAATGATGATGCCGTGATGGCGCGCGAGGTCAACTTCCGCAACATGGTGCAGGAGGTGAATGAGAAATGGCGTCCGCCGGCGCACCAGGAAAGTCTGCCGGTTCCCAATCCAGAGTGGATGATGCGCACCCGCGGTTCAGCAGGCGCACCGAGTGGGGCCGGTGGCTTGAGTGCCAATACCGGGGTGATCCAAAAGCTGCAGACGATTCGCATCCCCGAAGTGCAACCGTTGCATGGTTTTTCGCTGAACGAAGTGGTTACGTTGTTGGATGAAAAAGCCAAACTGCATGACCCCAGTAACGTTTCGCTGGATCAGAAAGGGGTCAATATTATGATCGCCACACAAATGCCGAAAAAACAGGTGTCGGTCAATGTAGGCGGTGTGGGCAACATGGGCTTTGTGGGATCCAACCTGCCGGCTCCCAATGTCAATTGGGAAACGGGTATGCCGATTCGCCAGAAAATGGCGCCCAACGGGAGCATGGCTACGCAGTTCGGTGCCGGCTCCAGTCAGGGTGCCGTCGGATCAGGTGAACCCACCGAGCCAGTGATCAATGGTCATCTCGACCCTTCACGCATTCGGATTCAGGGCCTCACCGCGCCTTTGCGCGGTCTGACACTTCAGCAGTTGATGGATAACGTGGCCGAAGCGTGCGATTATCCCATTCGCACAGTCGTCCGCAACGGGGTGGTTCGTTTCGAATACAAGCCGGCGGACAGTGATTTTGTGCAGCGTAAATTCACCATTCGCCCGACCACTTTTTGGCAGCGGCTTGTTTCCAAGAACGCTCAAGTTGCCGGAGGTGCAAATACCCCGGAATCGGATTGGTTTGGGAAACAAGTTGATGGCGGGAGCGGTGGCACATCCGGCAGTGGCAGCGGTGGTGGCGGCGGCCCTCCTGGCGGCGGTGGTTTGCCCGGCGGCGGTGGTGTGATTAATAATACGCAGGCGGCGCAGCAGATTTTGACCTACCTGCAAAGCCAAGGCATTAATGCTGCTCAGGTATTCTTCAACCCAAGTAACGGTCAGTTGCTCGTGCGGGCGCCTTTGGCAGATCTGGACCTCATTGAGCAGGCGATTGAGATTCTGAATACTTCGCCCGAGCAGTTATACATCGAAGCGAAGTTTGCTGAGATTGAATTTAATGACGGTGAATCATTGGGATTCGATTGGTACCTCGGTAATTCCAGTTTATTGGGCGATAAAATTATTAGTGGTGCCGGGCCGCACCCAACGTTTATCGGTACCCCATCGGCCAATAACCCCAGCGGTTACTTCCCGTATCCGGGGACACTTCAGGGCAATCAGTTTGTGCCGAGCCAATACAGCATCATGCCCAGCCCGAATGAAGGCCGGCTAACCTCCTCCTTCAAGGGGTACGGTAACCCACTGTGGACGTTTACGGGGATCATGACGGATCCACAATTCCGCATGGTGATCAACGCGATTAGCCAGCAGGAAGGGGCAGAACTGCTTTCAGCGCCGCGGATTTTGGCGATAAGTGGTCAACAGCAAACCATCCAAGTGCAGGATCAGCGCAACATTGTCACGGGCGTTGTGCCCACCTTCACTCCGGGCGCTGGCGGTGGCGGCTTTGGAGGGGCTGGGGGCGCAGGGGGTGGCACGGTGGCTCCGGTTATGAGCGCACAACAAATGGGGCCCCAGCTCGATGTGTTGCCCTATGTGAACTCCGATGGGTACACGATTGAAATGTCGTTGGCCCCACAGATTACGGAGTTTCTGGGCTATGAAGAATCTACGTTTGAGGCGGCGGTATTTGCGGCCGGCGGTAATGTGGTGCGTTCGGCTGTGCCGATGCCCCGTATTCGGACCCGTTCACTTTCAGTGAGTTGTGTGGTTTGGGATCAAACGGTTCTGGCGTTGGGTGGGTTGATTTCCGAGAACGTACAGACGACACGTGACAAGGTGCCGTTCCTGGGCGATGCGCCGTTCATTGGACGGCTGTTCCGCGGGAAAGGACGTAACAGCAAGAAGAAGAATATGGTGATTTACGTGAAGCCCACGATTATTGATCCAGCCGGTCAACCCAAGAATCGCCCGGCCCAGTTGCCTTTCTCACGAACAGCGTCGCCTGATCCGATGGGTATTATCAATCCTGTGGACCCGGCCTTGATGAACAACAGCGGCCTGATGAATAATGCCCCTGGCGGCAATGGAGCCGTTCCACCATCGGGTGGCGGTGCGGGCACGGGAACCGGAGGCGGCCTCAACAAGTATCAAGGCCGTGTTTGGAATACTACTTCGGGCGGCTCATTTCGGAAGTAAGCCTCCGTGAGCGATTCGGATGCACCGCGCTTGTTAATTGTTGATGGGCACCATTATGCCTATCGCTCCTTCTACGCCATCCGTTCTATGAACGCGCCCGATGGCTTCCCCACCAATGCCATCTTTGGGTTTCTTAAAGCGATTGATCGAATGAGGGAACGCGTTCAGCCCACTCACATGGCAGTGATCTGGGACGGCGGCCTGGATGAGGAACGCACGGAGTCGCTTGAGGAATATAAAGCCGAACGCGACCCAATGCCCGATGATCTTGAGGTGCAGCTCGATGCCATTGTGGAATGGCTCACAGCCTCTGGATTCTATACGTGGTGTGAGGATGGGGTAGAGGCGGATGATGTCATCGGGACACTGGCCTGGCAGGCTGAGTCCGAAGGGTTTTCAGTCGTTGTGGCCAGTGCGGATAAGGATTTTTTTCAGCTGATCAATCCCAATATATCCCTGTTGAACCCGAATGATAAATCGGAAACGCTCTGGCAGGATGAACAAGTCATCGCCAAGACAGGCGTGCGGCCGGGCCAAATCATCGATTGGCTGAGTCTGGTGGGTGATGCCGTGGATGGGATTCCCGGCGTGCCGGGAGTCGGTCCCAAGACCGCCGCCATGTTGTTGGCCGAATATCAATCGGTCAGTCAACTATATGATAATCTAGAGAACATTGCTTCAGACAAACTCCGCAGCAAACTGGCGGCCGCCCAAGCTGATGTTGGTCGAAACCGGGAACTCGTGACCCTCAAAACCATCACACAATGGCAAACGTCATTGAGCGATCTCGTGCCCGGAGAACGGGATGTGGAACAACTTCGCACCTGCTACCAACGATGGAATTTCCGTTCCCGCCTCGCGTCACTTGACGAGTTTCCCTTCTAGAACAGAGTTCACATAACAAGAAATGTTATTGACATTTTTTGTTATTTTGTGAATAACCAGCCTCTAGGAGGGGCTCTCTAAAGGGCCACACCGCCGAAAGGGGTTACCCATGGGGGTGAATTATACCAATCAATAGAGGACAATTGTGCCGTTATGCGGTGGGCAGCGAATGGCCTGCACGCGTACGTTCATTCTTATATCACAGGAAAGGGTGCGAGCTATGAAACTGATCCACGTGGCGATAGCTATAATGATGTTCATCAACATTAATCTCCCAGCGGGAGTGATCCCAGATGGAGGGGAGCACGGGATGGTGGTTGGGAGTGGGGGGCACCAGAGTGGACCGAGCCTGGCGTTATGG
>JAYQQG010000045.1:0-23533 GCA_038145765.1 Verrucomicrobiales bacterium | reverse complement strand
GCGTGGAGTGGTTCCGCAAGGAAGTCAGCGAACGCGCCGGCGTGAATCTGGAAGATCCTCGGCCGTTTGAGTTCACCAAACAGGGTGATGTCCACGGCTGGCACGAACAATTTGATGGCAACCTGTTCCTTGGATTGCATGTGTTGTCCGGACGCGTAAAAGACACCGACCAGATCCAGCTGAAGAGTGCGTTGCGGAAGATTGTTTCGGAGCATCGGATTGAAGTGCGCCTCACCGCGGCACAAAATATTGTGCTCGCCAATGTGTCGCCGGATTTGAAGGAAGCCATTAAAGGCATTCTGGCTGAGCATGGGGTAAGTACTTCTGAAAGTCAGGGGGTGAGCGAGGTGCAACTTGGTTCCATGGCCTGTCCGGCACTGCCCACCTGCGGATTGTCGCTGGCCGAAAGTGAGCGGTATCTGCCGGATCTGTTGGACACGGTGGAGAATCTGCTCGAGGATAACGGTCTCGGGAATGAACGGGTAATCCTGCGCATGACCGGTTGCCCCAACGGCTGCGCGCGGCCGTACATGGCGGAACTGGGCTTTGTGGGGCGGCGCCCGAACATGTACGCGGTGTATCTCGGCGGCAACGAAGAAGGCACGCGCCTGTCGCGTCTTTACGATCAAAATGTGAAGGTCGAAGAGATCCCTGAAAAACTCGGTGGCCTCTTTGCCCGCTTCAAGGCGGAGCGGGGTGAGAATGAGCGCTTTGGTGATTTCTGCGCCCGCGTCGTGTGGCCGGAGCAGGATGCAGCCTAACTCCCAAGGAACCCGAGATGACTGCAGAAGAGATTTCACAGGCCAACGAATCGTTACGTGAGCAATCGCCGCGGGAGGTGATTGAGTGGGCGATTGGACGCGCGGAGGGGCGGGCGATTGTGTCGACGAATTTTCGGCCGTACGAGGCGGTGATTTTGCATTTGGTGACGCAGGTGCAGCCGGACATCCCGGTGTTGTGGGTCGATCACGGGTACAATCGTGAGGCGACTTACCGGCACGCGGAGGAGTTGAAGGCGAAGCTGGGGCTGAACATTCAGGCGTTCGTGCCGCGGCTGACGGCGGCGCATTACGACGCGGCACATGGCGGCATGCTGGAGCCGACCGAGGAAAACGAGGAGGCGATCAAGGCGTTCAGCACGGTGATGAAGCTGGAGCCGTTCCAGCGCGGCATGCGCGAGCTGGCGCCAACGGTATGGTTGACGGCGCTGCGCAAGGTGCAGAATCCGAACCGCGCGGAGCTGGACGTCGTGAGTCCGGATAACAATTTCAATTCGCTCAAGGTAAGCCCGGTGTTTCACTGGAGTGACGAGCAGATGGAGGCGTATCTCGCCGAGCATGATCTGCCGAATGAGTGGGATTATTTCGATCCGGCCAAGGCGGATGAAAAACGCGAGTGCGGGCTGCACGCAGCCTGGGGCGGCCAAAAACTTGACACGGATTCCACGGATTTTCACAGATGAAAATTTCTAATAAAAAATCCGTGTTAATCCGTGAAATCCGTGTCTGAAAATGAGCAGTTATCATTTAGATCATCTTGAGTTTCTCGAGACAGAGGCCATTCACGTGCTGCGCGAGGTGGCGGCGGAATTTGAGCGGCCGGCGATTTTGTTTTCGGGCGGTAAGGATTCGATTTGCATCCTGCGCCTGGCCGAGAAGGCCTTTCGGCCGTCGGATATTCCGATGCCGTTTCTCAACGTGGAAACAGGGCATGAATTTCCCGAGTTGATTGAGTTTCGCGATCGGCGCGCGGAGGAACTGGGCGCGAAGTTGATTGTGCGCACGGTGGATGAGGCGTTCGAGAAAGGGCTCGCGACGCCGACGCCGGGGCAGGTGAGCCGCAATCAATTGCAGATTCCCGTGTTGCTCGGCGCAATTGAGGAATTTCAATTCGACTGCTGCATCGGCGGGGCGCGGCGCGATGAGGAAAAGGCGCGGGCGAAAGAGCGTTTCTTCAGTTTCCGCGATGCGTTCGGCCAGTGGGATCCGAAGAATCAGCGGCCGGAAATTTGGAACCTGTACAATGCGCGGTTGAATGCCGGCGAAAACATGCGCGTGTTTCCGCTCTCCAACTGGACGGAGATGGATGTGTGGGAGTACATCAAAAAAGAGCAGCTGGAGGTGCCGAACATTTACTTCAGCCACGAGCGCGAATGCTTTCGCCGCGCCGGCCAATGGTTGCCGGTGCCGCCGGCGCACGAGGTCAACGGCAAGGCCGATCCCTATGACGGCGCGCGGCCGACGGAGCAGGAGGAACATCGGACGATGGTCTGTCGTGTACGCACGATTGCGGACATGATTTCCACGGGCATGATCGAAAGTCCGGCCGAGAACATCGATGACATCATTGCCGAGGTCGCCGCTGCGCGCGTAACGGAACGCGGCAGCCGCGCCGATGACAAAGCCAGCGAAGCGGCGATGGAGGACCGGAAGAAAGCGGGGTATTTTTAGAATGACCGACGCTGCACAAACCATCGAGCTGCTGCGGTTCAACACGTGTGGATCGGTGGATGACGGCAAGAGCACGTTGATCGGGCGGTTGCTGTATGATTCCAAATCCATCATGGAGGATCAGATGGAGGCACTGGAGCGGTCGGCGGATATTACCGGCGGCGGTCAGGTGAATCTCGCCAACCTCACTGATGGCCTGCGGGCCGAGCGCGAGCAGGGCATCACGATTGATGTGGCCTATCGCTATGTGGCCACGCCGCGGCGGAAGTTTATCGTGGCGGACACGCCGGGGCACGTGGAGTACACGCGCAATATGGTCACCGGCGCGAGCACGGCGAATCTGTCCATCGTACTCGTCGATGCGCGCAACGGGGTCATCGAGCAGACGCGCCGACACAGTTACATCTCCGCGCTGCTCGGCATTCCGCACATTGTGTTTGCGGTGAACAAAATGGACCTCGTCGACTGGAGCGAAGAACGTTTCCGCGAAATCCGCGAGGGCATTGAGGCGTTTCTGCCGAAGCTCAATCTGTTCAAGGACGTGAAGTTCATCCCGATCAGCGCGCTGGAAGGCGACAATGTGGTGACGTTTTCGGACAAGACACCGTGGTACGAAGGGCCCACGCTGCTTGGGCATATCGAGTCCGTGCACATCGCCAGTGACTGGAACCTCAATGGCCTGCGGTTCCCTGTGCAATGGGTGAATCGCCCGAACAATCCGACCGACCCGTCGCTGCACGATTTCCGCGGACTGTCCGGCCAGATCGCCGGCGGCATCGTCAAGGTCGGACAGGAAGTGCTCGTGTTGCCCAGCGGCCAGAAAAGTCGGGTCAAAGAAATCTGGACCTACGACGGCCCGCTCGAGGAAGCCTTCTGCCCGCAATCGGTCACGCTGCGCTTGGAGAACGACCTCGACATCAGCCGCGGCGACACCATTGTCGGCCTCGATCCCTTGCCCGGGCATAGTGCCGAGTTGGCCGCGCGCGTATGCTGGATGAATGCCCGGGCGTTGACCGCCGGCAAAAAATATTTTCTCAAACAAGGCACCCAAACCGTGCAGGCGATGGTGACCAGTCTCCAGAGCCGGATTGATTTCGAGACATTCGAACCGCAAGAGGCGACCGAGCTGGCAATGAACGACATCGGCGAAGTTCGCATCCGCACGGCCAAGCCGCTGACCTACGATGGTTACACCACGAACCGGATGACCGGCTCGTTCGTGCTCGTCGAGCCCGGCACCAATGCCACCGTCGCCGCGGGCATGCTGCATCCGCCTGCGCAGACTTATAAAGCGGAGTACACGGACTTCTCCATTTGAATGACTGGAGATTGACCTAACAACTCCAAACTCACAGGCTCACCGAAATGGCGGAGTTGGATCAGGTTAAAAGCAAAATCTCCCATCAAGATCGGTTCAAACGATTTGGCCATCCCGGCCGAATCATCTGGCTCACCGGCCTCAGCGGCGCCGGCAAAAGCACCATCGCCATGGCGCTCGAGCGGCGGCTGTTTGATGCCGGTCAAAATGTTTATGTGCTCGATGGCGACATCGTCCGCGGCGGCTTGTGCGCCGACCTTGGTTTTTCGCCGGAAGATCGCGCGGAAAATATCCGCCGCATCGGCGAAGTCGCCCGCATCATGGCCGATGCCGGGTTGCTGGTCATCGTCGCGTTCATTTCCCCTTTCCGCGCCGATCGCGACCGCGTGCGCGATGGCATGCCCGCGGGACGGTTCATGGAAGTTCACGTGAGCACGCCGCTGGGGATTTGCGAACAACGCGACACCAAAGGCCTTTACGCCAAAGCCCGGGCGGGGGAGCTGACTGATTTCACCGGCATCTCGTCGCCCTACGAACCACCCGAGGCCCCGGAAGTCACCTTGCCCACCGAGCAACTCACCGTCGACGATTGCGCCGATCGCATTGTGGCGGCTCTTTAAAATAAGCTAAGGCTGCCATATCGGTACGGCACCGGAGTCGATGATGTTGCGATCGTGCGTCGCAAGCGGCACACCTAACACTCTTGCCGTCGCGGTGATGATGCGATCAGCGGGGTCTTTGTGGAAGAATTCGGGCAGTCGATGCAATTCAATGGCAATTTCGGGGGTAATAGGCTGGATCAAAAACAAATCGTTCGAAGTCGCTCGTTCAAACCAATCCTCCAAGGTGCCGATAACGGGAGAATCCGGGCGCCTAGATAGCATCTGGGCCTCCCACAGGGAAATGTCACTTAAGACCATTTTCCCATGGGCTGATATCGCGTCCAATCCGAATCGTTCATCCGTACTCAAGTTATCATCGGCGTTGACCCACTTGATCCAGATATGTGTATCCAGAAGAATCATCAGTGATTGGAGGCGAGGTATTCCTCATCGTATTCCCAAAAACTGGTTTCTGGTGGACAATTCCACATCGGTTTGGAGGTGGAAGGCAATTTTTGAATTTCCTCCAAGGCACGTTTCACCTTCGCTGGTCGATCCGGATCGGTCGGTTTGGCAATCTCGTTCTGTAAAGCTCGGGTCACGATGGTTTTCAATGAAACCCCCTCTTCAGCAGCCATCACTTTGGCTTTGGTGAGCACCTGATCCGGCAAATCCAACGTCGTTCGCATAAACACACATTCACACATTTATGCTTTTATGTCAACGACGCCAAAAAAAACGGCGCGGTTGCCCGTGCCGGTGTGATTCTTTGCTTGGCCTTAGCCGTTCAGGGCTTCGTAGACATTACCGACCATGCCTTCGTTCGGGGTCAGTGTCTTTTCGCCCGGGGTCCATTTGGCGGGGCAGGCTTCGGCGGGGTTGGCGGCACAGTGGACGTTGGCTTCCATCACGCGCACGAGTTCCTCCATGTTGCGGCCCACGTTGTAGAAATTCACCGTGGCGCTCACGAGTTTGCCTTCGGGGCTGATCACAAACGTGCCGCGCAGGGCGAGGCCGGTGGCGTCGTCGTACACCCCGAACAGGCTGGAGACCACGCCGGTGGTGTCGGCGGCGAGCGTGTATTTCACATCAGCCATCAGCTTTTCTTCATTGCACCAGGCAAGGTGGCTGAACTTGGTGTCGGTGGAAACCCCGATCACCTTGGCGCCCAGCTCGGTCAGCTTGGCGTCCTGCGCGGCGAGATCGGCCAGCTCGGTGGGGCACACGAACGTGAAGTCCGCCGGGTAAAAAACGAGGATGGTCCATTTGCCGTCGGCCTTGAGATCAGCCAGGCTGACTTCGCCAAACTGTCCGCTGCTGGGCTCGTAGGTTTCCATTTTGAAGTCCGGCACCTCCTGGCCCACGCCGAGCGCGGGCAGGTCGCCACACATTTCACAACCGAGTTCATCTGACATATTTGTTCCTTTGTTGAGGTTAAAAAAGTCCGGCGCTGGGATGCCTGAAGCGGAGCGGGAAGTCAATCCCCGTTCGGCGGGTGACCCATGACCATCAATCTTCCCAGCTCTTCGCGCGGGTCAACGCCTTGTTCCAGCCGGCCATCAGTGTGCGGCGGGCGGCCGGTTTCATCTTGGGGGCAAACTGCCGATCCTGTTGCCATTGGCGCGTGATATCGGCCTTGGATTCCCAATACCCCACCGCCAAACCGGACAGATACGCGGCGCCGAGGGCGGTGGTCTCGGTCACGCGCGGGCGGATGACCGGCACGTTGAGCAAATCGCTCTGGAACTGCATCAGCAGATTATTCGCACTGGCACCGCCATCCACGCGGAGTTCCTTGAGGCGCACGCCGGCATCGGCCTCCATGGCACCGAGGATGTCGTGCACTTGATAGGCTATGCCCTCCAGCGCCGCCCGGGCGATATGGGCCTTGGTGGCGCCGCGCGTGAGGCCGCACAATGCGCCGCGCGCGTGCTGATCCCAATGCGGCGCGCCGAGCCCGGCGAAAGCGGGAACGAGGTACACGCCGCCATTGTCCGACACACTGGCGGCGAGTTTTTCGATTTCCTCTGCGCTCTTGAAAAACTCCAGCCCATCGCGCAGCCATTGGGTGACCGCGCCGGAGATGAACACGCTGCCTTCGAGCGCAAACTCCGTGCGACCGCCAATGCGCCAGGCAACGGTGGTGAGCAGATTGTTTTTCGACGGCATCGGCTTGATGCCGGTGTGCATGAGCATAAAGCAGCCGGTGCCGTAGGTGTTTTTCACCATACCGGGGCGCGTGCAGCATTGGCCAAACAGGGCGGCTTGTTGATCGCCCGCGATACCGGCGATGGGGATGGTGCCATCGAGCAATTTCGTTTCGCCAACCACCTCGCTGGAGCCGCGCACCTCGGGCAGTACACTGCGGGGGATCTTGAACAGCTTCAGCAATTCATCATCCCAATCGCCTGTGCGCAGGTTGTAAAGCATTGTGCGCGAGGCGTTGGAGGCGTCGGTGACGTGCGTTGTGCCGCCGGTGAGTTTCCAGATGAGCCAACTATCGATGGTGCCAAACGCGAGTCGGCCCTGGCGCGCCCGGGCGAGGGCGCCTTTGACGTTTTTCAACAACCACGCGATCTTGGTGGCGGAAAAGTAAGCGTCGATGACGAGGCCGGTCTTGCGGCGGATGGTCGCCGCGTGACCGGCGGCCTTGAGTCGATCGCAGCCCTTGGCGGTGCGGCGGTCCTGCCACACGATGGCGTTATGGATGGGTTTGCCGGTTTGGCGATCCCAAATCAAAGTGGTTTCGCGTTGGTTGGTGATGCCGATGGCGGCGATTTGTTTGGCGGTGAGCTTGGCCTTTTTCAACGCCTCTTTGGCGGTGGCGAGCTGGGTTTTAAAGATGGCTTCGGCATCATGCTCGACCCAGCCGGGCATTGGAAAAATTTGTGGAAACTCCTTTTGCGCCACGGCCTTCACGCGCCCGGCACGGTCAAAGACAATCGCCCGCGAACTGGTCGTGCCTTGGTCAAGTGACAGGATGTATTTCATTTTATTTAAAAAGGATTGGCATGATGTTCAGGATATTATTTTTAAATTTCAATCCTGAATATCGTGCCCATCCGTGTTCATTTTAAATTACATCCAAAGCATCTTGTAAGCGAGCGCTCCGAGAACACCGCCGGTGATGGGGCCGGCGACGGGGATCCACGCGTAGCGCCAGTTGGAATCGCCCTTGCCGGCGATGGGCAGGAGCGCATGGACAATACGTGGGCCAAGGTCGCGCGCGGGATTGATGGCATAGCCGGTGGGGCCGCCGAGGCCCATGCCGATGACAAACACCAGTAAGCCGGCCAGCAATGGTTTGAGGCTGTAGGCCCATTGATTTTGAAATGCCTTGGCAGCGGATTCCTCCGTGGCACCGATTTGTTTTTGCACCTCAGGCGTAAGCGCTTCGGGCGAGTAAATGGCGAGTAGTCCGAGCACGAGCACAAAAGTGCCGATGGTCTCGGTGAGGAAATTGGGGCCGGGCCGATCGATGGCCGGGGCGGTGGAAAAGACGCCGAGTTTGGCCTTGGGATCTTCGGTTGCCTCCCAATGCGGGAGGAAGGCCAGCCAGACAACGATGGCACCCAAAATGGCCCCGGTAAACTGTCCGGCGATGTAAGCCGGCGCCTTGGCTGATTCCAATTCGCCGATGCTCACAAGCCCGAGCGTGACGGCGGGGTTGAGGTGAGCCCCGGAATAATTGATCACCGCATACGCGCCCATCGCCACGGCCATGCCCCAGCCGGCGGTGGTAATGATCCAGCCCGAATCATGCCCGGCGGTTTTCTTCAACGACACATTGGCATTCACACTCCCGCCCAAGAGGATCAGAAGAAACGTGCCAACCAGTTCCGCAGTGAATTCGTTCACGGGCGGAGTTTAGGGGGAGGGGAGATTGGGGGAAGGAAAGATTGTGGACAGTCTGACGGTAAATTACTTTGCCCCATGTTCGCGCAAGAGTTGGGCGATCTTCTCGCAATTCTCACGAGCATCTCGATGGAAATCCCTATCACCATCCCATATGTGGTTTTCCGCAGCGGCAAGAGCAGTTTTCCGCCGATCGGTAACAGAATCGCTTTGGTGTGCGATGTCGGCTCCATGCTCGATTAATGTTTTGACTACTTCGAATCTTCCCATGGCCGCCGCTTCAATTAATGGGGTGACGCCATCCGTATTGACCGCATCAATTTCTGCGCCCGCCTTGATTAGCTCCCTGACGGTTTCGCCATCAATGCATTCATGCAATGGCGCGTTTCCTGAATTGTCTCGGGCATTAATCTCACCGCCGTGAGCGATCAGGACCCGCATGACGGCAGCTGACATGCAGTCATGCAGCGGGGTGCACATTTGGTCATCCCGAATATTGGGGTTTACCCCGAGCTGGATTAACAAATGGCAAACTGCCGGCTCATCACAATCGTGTAGGACCGAAGAATTGTAATCGTTTTTTGCGTGAATGTCGGCTCCCAGCTGGACGAGCAAATTCAATATCTTCGGGTCCCAGATCCCAAATACAAGCGGTCGGTTAAACTCATCACGCGCATTCACATCGATCGCCTCGGATTCGATCAGCTTCTTGATCTGATGAACTTCATCGTCCATCGCGTGGCGGATTTAAAAAAATTCATCTTCCGTGGGTGTGCGACCGGGGGTTGGGTTGGGTTCGATGACCGGAGGGAGCGGTTCATTAGCTTGCAGGAGTTGGATGACCTTGAGAAATCCATCGGAATTTCCCTGTGCCAAACCAAGCTGAGCGGACTGAAGCGGGGTGCGGCCGGTGTGATCCAAAAGGTTGGGGTCGGCTCCAAAATGAAGGAGAGTTTTGACCGCTTCGTAATCGCCTCGGCCCGCCCAGATGTGCAGCGCAGTTTCACCGTTGTCCGCTTGTGCGTTGATAGGAATGCCGTATTCAATGAGGACTTCCTGCACGGCGGAATCATTGCAGTGATGCAAGGCGGTATGGCCGGTGTTGTCGGTGACCATCGGATCGGCTCCCTGCTGGAGCAGTAGCTTGGCCATGTGCTCTTTTTGAATTCCATGCAGCAGCGGATAACCCTCTCGATCTTTGGCGTTCAAATCCAAATCGCCGCTCCGGATTAGGTTGATGAGTTCGCGCTGGTTGCCCATTCGGATTTCATGAAACTCCTCCTCAGTAGGAGCACGCACTGGCCTTGATTCCGGTTCCGATACAGTTTGTCCCTTCTCGATCACCTGCAGACTGACCCGGCAGCCGGCCTGTTCGAAATCGGCCTTGATCCCTTCGGCAATGGCGGGCTCGAACCCTTGGAGGATTGGGTTGCGTTCGGATTCAAACTGAATAGCCTCAAGGACTTCGAACGGGCTAAGGTTTGGCTTGAGCCGCCGCATGACCTGCGCGGCCTCGAAAGTATCCAGCGGCATCTCCTCGATAACCACCCGCGTGCCGACTTGCCAGGTGGGCGATGGCGGAAGCGAAGGTTCCGGGAGATTGAGTGGTGCTTCCGCGATGACCGGAGGAATGGGTTCTGGTTGCGGTGGAGATTCCTCACTCAATACGTAGCCACAATTCCAGCAACGATATTTACCGTCCCACAAACGGACATGGCTGTTGTTGCAGCTGGAACAGGAATCTTCGCTCGGTGTGTTTTGCGGTTGATGGTCGTGTATCTGTTGGGCTGGCTGCGCTTCGATCTGAAATCCCAACACTTCAGGATTAAGAATGCGATCGATGTTGAGCTGCACTTGATGGGTTGAATTGCGGCCAATTTTCTTGAGTTGATTTACGGTGACCAATAGTCCGCTCAGTTTGAATTCTATTTCGACAATCTTCGGGAATATATCTGCCTGCCGCCGGATTCCCGCGGAGTTGGTGTAGTGGACGGTCACCGGCGTTTGGCTTTGGACCGGGCTCCACCCGGAGATGAGCGAGTCCGGATTGGCGGTACGATTTTTTTTCAGGGCGGCTTTGATGCGGGATGCGGTGGGGTTTTTATCGGCATAATCCCTACGGATGTCCTCTGCGGAGAGATCATTGCCAAATGATTTATCGACTAAATATCCAATAATGACGCCCGCAATGGTCCATCCGAAAATGGGCGCGATCGAAAACGAATGCTCATGGATGCCGGCACTCCGGAATTGCCAGACGCCATAGAGGAAGCCGATGGCCGAACACATCCTCCAAAGGATATCCCTCTGAGTGAGCACCTGCGGAATACCGTGAATCACCCAGCCGGCGATCGCCCCAACCGCGGTCCAGCCGAAGAAAGAAAAAAAGAATAAATCGAAACCGATGCCATAGGTGCGTTCGCCCTGATAGAAAGTCCACCAAATGCCGTGAATCATGCCAATGAAACCTAAACCGATGATTAATTGAGGTCTCATGAATACGGCCTTGCTAATTCTTTATTATTAAGCGCCCAACCTGAGTTGGGTAGTTAACGTAACTGGATTTGGCATTCAGCCGCTTCCAGTTTTTGCTGGAATAATTGGGCGGTTGCCGCCGGGACATGTTCGGCGACAGTCTGCGGGGCTTGCTTCAGCATCTCGTAAATCTCGAATGTGCTCAAGTCCGGTCTGATCTCGGCGATGATTTTTTTGATGCGATAATAGTTTGGGCCAGGGGTATTTAGGGTGAGGGTATAAGTCGATTCTTCGCTGGAGCCAACCGGTTCGGGATCGAATACTTCAATAGGTTTTTGAGGCTCCGGAAAGGGGAGCGGGATGGATGCTTCTCCGGTATATCCGCATTCCCAACAGCGCAATTCATCGTTCCATTCCCGGACGATTCCGCCACAGGCCGGGCACGCTGTTTCTTGCTCGTTCCGGTAAGCTTCCAAGGGTGGCGGTATGGCTGGATCGGATATCTGGCTGATGATTTCGTTTTTGCTGCCACTCAAAACAGACTGAATCTTCTGGCCGACACTTTGGCCGATCCACCGGAAAAAGAGGAGCGGGGCAATGAAACCAATGAAGATGATCGTCTCGTCTTTGTTCCCATTTTTGATCAACGCAGCGGCCACCATTAAGCCGCAGACAAACCCCATGGTGGCACCAATATAAGTGCAGGACCGCTCGATGATCGGGGTTTGATCAGAATCATCCATTCAGTGAATAGGCGGCAATTGTAGCTCCACCGTACAGCCGGCATCTTCTAGGCATTTCTTGAAGGTCTCCGCCTCCGCCGGGGCTTGGAGTAAGCGCGGATGACGGCCTGATGCAAGGCAAGTTCCGAGTACACTCGGTCAAACGTGGCCCTCTGATGCGAGGCCGGTAATGGACACGATACAATCATCCCGTTTTGATCCACGGGCGCGCAGGGTGTAAGTAGCATAACCTACGATGAGAGAAGGGGAACCTTGAGTTGTTCACCTGAAATTGACGGCGCTGAATTCGGCCCGTATCATCAACCCGTGCCGACCGCCACGCCTACTGATGCCCTGAGCGCCGAGATCCTTGAGCTGAAGGAAACGCTCAATGCCGTCATTCTCGTGCACAATTATCAGGTGCCGGAGATTCAGGAGATCGGCGATTATGTGGGTGATTCGCTCGGACTCTCGCAACAGGCGGCCGAGACGGATGCGGAGGTCATCGTCTTCTGCGGCGTACATTTCATGGCCGAGACCGCCAAGATTCTGTCACCGGACAAGACGGTCATTCTGCCTGACCGCGAGGCCGGTTGTTCGCTGGAGGAAAGCTGCCCACCGGACAAACTCCGCGAACTGCAGGCGACCAATCCGAATTTTTTTACGGTTACCTACATCAACTGCAGTGCGGAGGTAAAGGCGCTGTCCGACGTGATTTGCACCAGCGGTAATGCCCAGAAAATCGTCGAGCAATGTCCGCCGGCCAAGGATCTGCTTTTTGTGCCGGACGAAAACCTTGGCCAATGGGTGATGGAACAAACCGGCCGGCCGATGACCCTGTGGCAGGGCAACTGTTACGTGCACGTGGAGTGGACGCACGCCGCCATCACCAAGATCCGTGATGAACATCCCGACGCGCCCGTGGTCGCCCATCCCGAATGCACCAAGGCCGTGCGCATCCTGGCCGACGAAGTGTGTTCCACCGAAAAGATGGTGCACTACTGCAGCGACGTGGATAGCGACTCCATCATCATCGCCACCGAGGCCGGCATGCTGCACCGTCTGAAAAAAGAGTGTCCCGAAAAGAATTTCATCCCGGCTCCCACCGAGAAATGCGCCTGCAACGAGTGTCACTTCATGAAAATGAACACGCTCGAAAAAGTCCGCGACTGTATGCGTGACCTCACTCCGCAGGTGGAACTCTCCCCCGAGCTCATCGAGCGCGCCAAGCTCCCCATCGAGCGCATGCTTGAGTGGACGGCGCGGTAGCCTTTCCCCTTGCCACGGTCCGGCGGCCTGCAACAATGGGGCATGAACCTTCGATTGTTGGCCGTCGCGATGCTGCTGATTTCCCTCGCGCTCAACGCCGCCGAGCGGTTGCCGCGGTTGGATTTGCTGAAGTACCGCGATACTGCGGGGCAGGTGCAACCGGTTAAGACACCGGCGGATTGGGCCCAGCGGCGGGCGGAGATTGTGAAGGGCATGACCACAGTGATGGGGCCGTTGCCGGCGAAGGAGCGCCGCGTGGATTTGGCGGTTAATGTGGAGGAGGAAACCGATGCGGTGACGTATGTGCGGCAGTTGATCACTTACCAATCCGAGCCGGGCTCACGCACGCCGGCGTATCTGTGCATTCCCAAGGCGGTTTTGAAAAAGGGCAAGGCACCGGCGGTGCTCTGTCTGATGCCGACGGATAATCGCGTGGGCCATCAGGTGGTCGTGGGCTTGGGCGGCCGCGAGGGGCGCGCGTATGCGGCGGAGTTGGCGGAGCGCGGTTACATCACCATCGCCCCGGCCTACACGCACCTCGCCAATTACTGGCCCAACCTCGGCAAGCTCGGTTACGTGAGTGGCACGATGAAGGCGATTTTCGACAACACGCGCGCCTTGGATTTACTGGAATCGATGCCCAACGTGGAGGCTGCGCGCGGCTTCGGCGCCATCGGCCATTCGCTCGGCGGGCATAATGCGATTTACACGGCGGTATTTGATAAACGGATCACCGTGCTGGTGAGCAGTTGCGGGTTTGATGCGTACCCGGATTATTATGACGGCGCGGAGCGCAACTGGCTTTTTGGCCGCGGCTGGTGCCAGATCCGTTACATGCCGCGCATGAGCAATTACCGCGGCAAGCTGGAGACGATCCCGTTTGATTTCCCGGAATTGCTGGGGGCCCTCGCGCCGCGGCCATTCTTTGTGCACGCGCCGTTGCGGGATGGAAACTTTCGTTGGAAGAGCGTCGATGTCTGCGCCAAGGCCGCCCGGCCGGTGTACAAATTACTCGGCAACGAAAACGGCCTCATCATCAAGCACCCCGACTACGATCACAACTTCCCCAAGGACATGCGCGAGGGTGCGTACCGGACGATTGATTCGGTTTTAAGAAAATGAACAGTGATGTTCATGATTGTCAGGGCAATCAATATATTTCCTGAAAATCATAATCATCTTTGTTAATTTAGCTTTAACAATTTCTTCGCATTCGCGAACAGGATCTTGCGTTCGATGGTTTTGGTTTTGCTATTCCGGCGGACAGCAAGCAGCGTGCGGCTGCCCTGGCAACCGGGGCCGCGTCCGATCGTGTCGGCGCAGTCGCTGCCGTAGAGCAGTTGATTTTGGTGGCGTTCGAAGAAGCCCTTGGTGTGTTCCTCATCGCGGATCAACGCATTCAATCCCGACCCCGCTGAGAGATCGCCAAACATGTTCTCGTAATTGCTGAGATACTTGTCCGTCAACCCACCGGCTGTCACCGGCCCTTTCGGGTACAAATTTTTCTGCACATGCTTCGCATCAATATTGCCCCACCACGTTTGCGCGTGGCCGATGAAGTTGACCTTGGGAAACTTCTCCAGTGTCCGGTGAAACCGATGAAAATTAATGTTATACGATTGGTGCTGGAAATGCATGAGCACCGGGACCCCGAATTCCTGCGCCACCTCAGCCACGGCCCAGACAAACTTGGAATCGCACTCCACATTAAACTTCTGCTCCGCGATGATCACCGCGCCGGCCTTGAGAAATTTCTCCAATTCCTTCTGCATGCCCGGCAGATCCGGCACTTCATTGGCGCCAAATAGAAATTCCTTCGGATGTTTCTTGGCCACCGCCGCCACCGTATCATTTCCTCCCGTCCGCGCGGCCAATCCGTTACTCCGGCCC
This sequence comes from Verrucomicrobiales bacterium, assembly GCA_038145765.1. Taxonomy (GTDB): domain Bacteria; phylum Verrucomicrobiota; class Verrucomicrobiia; order Limisphaerales; family UBA1100; genus UBA1100. The sequence goes on along the minus strand of JAYQQG010000045.1, from coordinate 8,952 downwards.
TCATGCGTGGAAGGCCGCTTCACCGCTTGACCCGCAGGCAGCAAAATGGTGGTCGTGATGCCCATCGCCCGCTGATGTTTTACCAACTGATCATCACTGCGACCGTGATAATGCGTGTGCTGATGAATATCGATAATCGGCTCGTCCGGCTTCGGCTGATCGGCAAACGCGTTTCGAGCCAATACGCCTCCGGCCAAGGCGGCGCTGGATTGGGCGAGAAAACGGCGGCGGTTCAAGGCAGTATTCACCTCGCCAGTGTCGGCCATCGGAGCAGGTTGGCAACGGCAAAATAGAAGAATTCGCTTTCGCCTTTCGGCCAATGACCTACGCTCTCGGTATGCAAACCATGTGGGTTTTACTCCTGACTGTGGGCGTGATGCTGGCCGCTGACCCGAAGCCGGATCCGAAGGAGTTGCCGCGGATACCACACACGCCGGTGGCGAAAGCGCGCGGGACGTTTGAGGTGAAACCGGGGATTGATTTGCAACTGGCGGCGGCGGAGCCGGTGGTGGCCGATCCCATTGCCATGAGCTTTGATGCGCACGGGCGGTTGTATGTGGTGGAGATGATCGGCTACTCGGAGCGACGCGATGCGGATGCCGGCCGGATTCGTCGGCTGGAGGATGCCGACGGCGACGGGCGTTTTGAAAAGAGTACCGTGTTTGCTAAGGGGCTGGCGTGGCCGACGGCGGTAATCTGCTACAACGGCGGCGTGTTTGTTGGGGTGACGCCGAAGATCCTGTTTCTAAAGGACACCACCGGTGATGGCAAGGCGGATGTGAACCGCACAGTGCTGGAGGGCTTCGGCACCGGCCGCAGCCGGCTGAATGTGCAGGCGATGTTCAACAGCTTTCGGTGGGGGCTTGATAATCGCATTCATGGCTGCACCTCGTACATGGGCGGCAGTGTGAAGGATGCGGCGGGCAAAACGGTGGCGCTGAATGGCCGCAATTTTTCGTTCGACCCGCGCACACTCGAGCTGCGTGCCGAAGACAGCACGGCGCAGCACGGCATGAGTTTTGACGATTACGGCCGCAAGTTCACCTGCAGCAACAGCAGCCATTTGCAGGCGTTGATGTATCCTTCGCGTTATGCCGGGCGCAATCGGCATTATGCCCTGCCGAGCCAGCGCGTGAGCATTGCGACCGATGGCGCGGCGGCGGAGGTGTTTCGGCTGAGCCCCGATGAACCCTGGCGCATCGTGCGCACGCGCTGGCGCATTGCCGGGCAGGTGCGCGGGCCGGTGGAAGGCGGGGGAAGGGTGTCCGGATATTTCACGGCGGCGACCGGCGTGACGATTTATCGGGGTGACGCGCTGGGCGAAGGGTTCCGCGGCAACGCGTTCATTGCCGATGCCGGCAGTAATTTGATCCATCGCAAACAGGTGCGTTATCCCGGCGTGCAACCGATCGGCGAACGGCCGGCCGATGAGCGCCAAAGCGAGTTCATCGCCTCGCGCGACAACTGGTTTCGCCCCGTGCAATTCGCCAATGCCCCGGACGGCTGCCTTTACGTGGCCGATATGTACCGCGAGACCATCGAGCATCCGTGGAGCATTCCGGAGAGCATCAAGCAGCATTTGGATTTGAACAGCGGCAACGATCGCGGCCGCATCTGGCGCATCGCGCCTAAGGGGTTCAAGCCGCCGAAGCGGGATTATCCCGATCCCTTAAACGGCCCGCAACTCGTCAAGCTGTTGGCGCATCCCAACGGCTGGCATCGCGACACGGCGGCACGACTGATTTACGAACAACAGAATCGCACCGTGATTCCCGCGCTGGAAAAGTTGGCGGCCGATCGCGCGCAGCCGCTGGGACAAATTCATGCCCTGTGGGCCCTGCACGGATTGGGCGCGTTGAAGGGGGATCATGTGTTAACCGCGCTGAAGAACGGCACGGCCGTGGTGCGCGTGCAGGCGATGCAGTTGGCGGAGGAGTTTGTGAAGGATCCGCGCGTGGTGCAGGCGGTGTTTGCGCGCGTGGATCATCCGGATCGTGAGGTGCTCTATCAACTGGCGTTGACGGCCTCGCACTTTCCTGCCAGCGATGAAAAATCCCTCGCGCTCGCCATGGTCCTGGGGTATGCGCAGGGTGATCGCTGGATCGAGGCGGCGGTGATGAATGCCTTCAACGGCGACGATGAATTGGGTGAACTGTTCGTGTCGATCCACGGCGCGCCGAGCATCACGCATTCGGCCCGTGTGGAATTCCTCAAGCTGATCGGCCGGCGCAACCGCCCGGGCGAAGTAGCCAAGGCGTTGATGGTGGTGGCGCGGCAGCCGCCCAACAAGGAAACCATTGATTGGGTGAACGCGCTCGGGCCAAAGGCCGGGAGTTTGCCCGCGCTGGAAAAGGAGGCGCTGCGTTGGCTGCTGCTGCCGGCCAAGGAGAAATCGGATTTGGTCCTATTCCCGGCGCTGAAGTTGGCTTGGCGACGGGGTTTCAAAGAGGCCGGACCCGCGATCCTGCGGGTGGCCCGTGAACGCCCGACCGAACCGTTGCGCGTGGCGGCCGTGCAGGCGTATGCAACCTTCACCGATCCGCAGGTGGCGGGGAATTTAGTGAAGCTTTGGGCAAAGGCCACTCCGGGCATGCGGAGCGAAATTGAGGCGGCCTTGGCCACGCGCGATGATCGTGTACCGGCGTTGCTGAAGGCGCTGGAAAGCGGGGCGATCAAGAAAGATCAATTTTCGCCCAACACCATTGCGGCGCTGCGGCGGCAAAAGGATGCGGCCACGGTGGCACGCGTGAACAAGCTGTTCGGCGTGCCGGCCAAGGCCAAGATGCGGGCCCAGGCGGTGAAGGATCTGTTGCCGGCGCTCAAGCTCAAGGGCAATGCAGCGGCCGGCGTGGTAACGTATACACAACGCTGTGCTTTGTGCCATCGCGCCGGCAAGGCCGGGCACGCGCTGGGGCCGGATCTTTTATCGGTGAAAGCCAACGGGCCGGAGAAACTGCTGGTGAGCATTGTGGATCCGAATCGCGAGGTGGCGGCGAATTATGTGGCGTACGACGTGGCCCTGCGCGACGGCAGCACACAGACCGGTTTGCTGGGGGACGAAACGCTGACGCACGTGCGCATTCGATTGCCGCTCGGTAAGGAGCTGCTTCTGCCGCGAACGGAAGTGAAAGGCATGCGTAGTGGCGGTAAATCGATCATGCCCGAAGGTCTCGAGGCTGGTCTTACACCACAGCAGATGGCGGACCTGCTCGCGTTCATCACCGGGTTGTGATTAGGGGGAGGGCGAAGCTCTTGCTGAGCCGCTTGTTGATTTTTTGCAACCACGGCTCAGCAGGAGCTTCGCCCTCCCGGCTCCGGATCATCCTTCCGCAATTTCACGCATTTTTTCTAAACCGATGCGGGCGACTTCCTGTGGATCCTCGGCCCAGTGTTGTTCATTGAATAGCTCCAGCGAAAGCCAGCCGTCGTAGCCGGTGGCGGTGAGCAATTCACAGTAGCGGGCGAGATCCAGATGGCCTTCGCCGGGCATTACGCGGCTGTGATCGTGTTGTTCCTCGCGCGGTAGCGAATCGGGCGTGTCATTGAAGTGTGATACCGCGATCTGATGGGCCTGCAGTTTGGCGATGGATTCCACATCGCCGCCACCGCGGAAAATGTGGAAGGGATCGAGTACCGTGGTGGCATGCGGATGATCGGTGGCGACCATGATTTCCAGCGCATCTTCAATGGTGTTCAGTTGTTCGACGAACCCGAGAAATTCCATGGCCGGCTTCACGCCGATGGTTTCGCCCAACTCCAGTAATTCGCGATAGCGCCGCGCGCCCAGTGCGTAATCGGGGTGGCCATCGGCGGGACCGGCAATGATGTGCGGGGCGCCCAAGGCTACGGCGTGTTCCATGCGGCGGCGGCATTCGTCGCGCACACCGGGCCACGTGTCGTCATCGGCATCAAACCAGTCTCCGAGATAAATGGTGGTGGGCACGGCGAGGGCCTGATCAGCAAGCGCCGTTTGCAGATCGGCCAGGGTGCCGCCGGCGGCGAGGTGGGCATCGATTTCATCGTGCCACAACTCAATGGCCCCGTAACCGGCCTGACCGGCGATGCGGATTTTATCCAGAATCGGCGTGGGCCGAATGGTGCTGGCATTGAGGGCGTAACGGAACATGCGGGTACGGTAAAAGCGCCCGGCAAAAAGTCAAAGCCCGGCGCGGCGATTGGCAACGATTTGCCTTTCGACTTTGGGCGCGAGGGATTTTACTGGGCGCGTGAACGATCTCCGTGCAGCGAGTGTGCAGTTCCAGCATGTGCCCGGCGACAAGGCGCGCAATCTCGCCACGGTGCGCGAATGGACGGCGAAAGCCGCAGCCGCCGGCGCGGAATTGGTGGTGTTCCCCGAGATGTGTCTGACCGGCTATTGGCACCTGCGTGATCTACCGCGTGCGGAATTGGAAGCCTTGGCCGAACCTGTGCCCGAGGGCGATAGCACGCAGGCGTTGCTGGCGCTAGCCGCGGAGCATTCGGTATCGGTGGGAGCCGGGTTCATTGAGCAGGATGCCGAAGGGCGGCTTTACAACAGTTACGTGGTGGCGATGCCGGATGGGCGCACGGCGTGCCATCGCAAGCTGCACGCGTTTATCAACGAACACATTTGCAGCGGCGATGACTACACGCTCTTTGATCTGCCCAACGGCACGCGGGCGGGCATATTGATTTGTTACGACTGCAACCTTGGCGAAAACGTGCGCATCAATGCGTTGCAAGGGGCGGAGGTGTTGATCGCCCCGCACCAAACCGGCGGATGCGCCACGCCCAGCCCGCGTTGCATGGGGGCGATTGAGGTGGCGTTGTGGGAGAACCGCGAAGCTGATCCGGATGCGATTGAGTCGGAATTTCGCGGGCCCAAGGGCCGAGAATGGCTGCTCAAATGGCTGCCGGCCCGCGCGCATGACAACGGCATTTACCTGATCTTCAGCAATGGCGTGGGCCGCGATGACAACGAGGTGCGCACCGGCAACGCCATGATAATCGATCCGTACGGTGATTTGCTGGCCGAGACCTGGAAAGCCGGCGATGACATGGTGGTGGCCGATCTCAAGGCCGAGACCCGCGCCATGTGCACCGGCGTACGCTGGATCCGCAGCCGTCGGCCGGACCTGTATGAGGCGGTATCCACCCCAACCGGCCGTGAGCAGGATATTCGGACCGTGCGGTTTTCGAAGGAAGATCCGGATGGGGAAGGGAGTGGGGAGTAGGGAATAGGGAGTGGGTTGATTAGGATTTAGTTTTTAGCATTTAGAATTTCTCCAATTATGGCAAAGCCTGAACCCGAACCGATCGATCCCGCAGAATTGCCAGCACTGGCGCAGGCGGTGATGGCGGATGCGAAATTTCCCATGCTGGCCAGTATCGATGGCGACCAGCCGCGCCTGCGGCCGGTTTCCCCCGTGAAAACCGATGGCTTCACCGTATATGTCGCCAATCTCAAGGCATATCACAAGACTCAGGAAATCGCGGCCAACCCCAAGGTGGAGTTGTGCTACATGGACAGCCGGCACGATCAGGTGCGCATCACCGGTACCGCCGAGGTGTTGGAAGATGCGGACGCTATCCAATCCATCTGGGACAGCAACCCGCTCCTCCGCCAATACCTCGGCACCCCCGACAACCCGATGCTGATCATCTACCAGATCATCCCCACCCAAATCCGCTTCATGCGCGAATGGGCACTGGAATACCACGAGGTGCCGATAGGCTGAACGGGTTTTGGTCGAGGAAGAAAAATGGAGCCAGATACCCGACTTGAACGGGTGACCTGCAGGTTACAAAACTGCTGCTCTACCAACTGAGCTAATCTGGCCTCCGGGCTAGACTCTAAGTGTCGACAGGTGACTTGTCGAGCGTGGAGCCGCTGGGCCGTCAACTGAACCAGCCGGATTTGACGCCGCTGCGCTTTTGGAGGAGTTCACTTCGGGAGGCTTCGAGGGTGAGGATCATTTCGTCGTAATCCTGAAACCGTTTCTCCGGATCCTTGTTCATGGCACGGAGGATGGCCCCCTCGGTGTTGGCGCTGATGTCGCGGACCAGTTTGCGCGGTGGTGTGATACGGGTTTTGACATGTGCCCAGACGGTTTCCTCAACAGTATTTCCGTTGAAGGGCACTTGGCCTGTGATGGCGTGATACAGGGTGGCGCCCAATGAATACATGTCGGACCGATAATCCTGCACGCCGCGCGCAACCCGTTCGGGCGCGATATAAAAAGGGGTGCCCACCAAGCCTTCTGGGGGATTGCGTTCCCCCACTTTTCGAGCGATCCCAAAGTCCGTGAGCTTGGGTTCGCCATCGACATTATAGAGAATGTTGTCTGGCTTGAGGTCGAGATGGATGAGGTCTTTTTTTCGAACGAGATCCAGCGCGCCGGCAATTTTGATGCCGGCATCGAGCACGTAAAGTTCATCAACACGGCCATTTTGCTGGATCAACCCATCGAGATCCCCCCGGTCCGCCACTTCCATGACCAGATACTTGTACCCCTTGTACTGGCCGTAGTTGTACACTTGGACAATGTTGGTGTGATTTAAAGAGGCTTGATACTGGGCTTCGCGGAAAAAGCCGGCCATGGCATTGGCATCACCAGTGAATTCTGGCTGCATCAGTTTCACGGCGACGTCACGGTTGAGAATTTCATCGTGGGCGCGATAGACGGTGGCCATGCCGCCGGAGCCGCACACCGCGCGCAGCTCGAATTGGTCGAGCTTCACCGGGGTCATCACCGCGTGGCCGCAATTACTGCAGTTCGCGTGCTGGAACATACCCAAGTTGGCGTCAATAAACGTGCTCGTACCGCAGCGTTCGCACGGTACACGCTTCATGGCTCGACTGGGGGGCGGGCTACTCATCCTGAAACAAGGTGGCTTGTTTTGCCCGAAGAACAGGCGCGAATCAATCCTGAATTCCTCTCCGAACGGCAGCGAATTGAATTGAATGAAAGGGGGTTTTTTGGTAGAGACACGCTCTCAAACGTGTCTCTACCACGGATTCTTGTGAGCATGAAAAACCCGATAAATTGGCTGGGCTGCTTGGGGCTAATGTTCCTGTTGGCAGGGGCAACCGGAGTGAGCGCGACTGAGCCGGTGGATCATGCCGCCATCCCGGCTTTGCCGTCCGGACAAACGGAGGGTTCGGGCACAGGCCAGGAGGCGCATGCCCCTCATACGGAAGATCATGCTCACACACATCACGGCGTGGAAGGAAAGGGGCTTAGTGTCCTGTGGGTGCTGCCGTTTGCCGGCATGCTGCTTTCCATCGCGCTTGGGCCGATTTTGGCGCCGCATTTTTGGCACGCGAATTACGGGAAAGTGGCGGCGGGTTGGATTGTGATTTTTTCCATCCCGTTCTTGGCGACCTTTAAGGGGGATGCCTTCTATGAAATTGTCCACATCGTGCTGCTGGATTATGTGCCTTTTATCATCCTACTGGGTGCTTTGTTCACGGCGGCGGGCGGCATTTGCCTCAAGGGCAGCCTCCGCGGTTCACCGGCAGTGAATACCGCGATCCTGTTTATCGGTACGGTGTTGGCGAGTTGGATGGGCACGACTGGGGCAGCGATGTTGTTGATCAGGCCTATTCTGCGGGCTAATGCTTGGCGCAAACATCAGGTGCACGTCGTCGTATTCTTCATTTTCCTGGTGGCCAACATTGGCGGCTCACTGACGCCATTGGGGGATCCGCCTTTGTTCCTGGGCTTTCTGAAGGGCGTGGATTTTTTCTGGACGATGAAACTGCTGCCGGTAATGACACCGGTGGCGCTCTTTCTCTTGGTGGTGTTTTTTATCTTCGATACCATCATGTTTAAGAAAGAAGGGGCGGCTCCGGATGATGGTGAAAAAGTGCCGTTAAAGCTGGAAGGTAAAATCAACTTCGCCCTGATCGGCTGCATCATTGGCGCGATCCTGCTCTCGACATGGCTGGGGAAAAATAAATTCACCGACACCACCGTGGGGGTAGCCATGCAGCCGGCTATTGAACAGGCGGAGTATACCATGAACGAAGCCAAGACAGGCTTGAAGAACTATGTGGCGACTCATCCGGATGCCAGTTTTGATGAATCGAATGCTGAATATCACGAGATAAGGGTGAAGCATCTGGATGCCGTGTCCGCCTTAAACCAATTGCGCGCACAGAAAACGCACGATGAGACAAAGGGATTGCATGTGTTTGGCGTAACCGTTCCGTTCTCAAATCTGGTTCGTGATGGTCTATTGATCTTGATTGCCTTGATGAGTTTGAAACTGACGCCCATGTACAAAACAGTGAAGGATGATCACGGTCATGAAATGGCGGCTGATGGTGAAGAGAAAACCAATGTACGTGCGGCAAATGGCTTTACTTGGGAACCCATCCTTGAAGTCGCCAAGCTCTTTATCGCCATTTTCATCTGTATGATTCCGGCATTAAAAATCCTACAGGCCGGCGTGAATGGCGGACTGTCCAGTGTGGTTTTGGCAGTGCAAAATAGTGCCAATGATCCGGTCAACATGATGTATTTCTGGTTTACGGGAATCTTATCCAGTTTTCTGGATAATGCGCCGACCTACGTGGTGTTCTTTAACACGGCCGGAGGGGACCCCACTTCATTGATGGGGTCGCTTTCTCAGACGCTGTTGGCGATCAGTTGCGGTGCAGTCTTTATGGGAGCGAATACGTATATCGGGAACGCACCGAATTTCATGGTGAAGGCGATTGCTGAGGAGAATGGCGTGAAGATGCCGAGCTTCTTCGGATATATGGCTTGGAGTGTCGCAATCCTGATCCCGACCTTTATTATCGTGACGTTGATCTTCTTCCGCAACTAGACGGCAGAAAACCCGGCGCATGCGGCTGTTGTATAACATACTTTTCCCGATCCTATTTCTAATTGCCGCGCCGTTTTACTTCTGGAAACTGGTACGCCGAGGGAACTAGCGCGCCGGTTTTGGGCAACGGTTGGGCGG
>JAYQQG010000044.1:0-24063 GCA_038145765.1 Verrucomicrobiales bacterium | reverse complement strand
GTTCCTGACCATTAAACAACTCATTACATCTTATGAAGCATCTTTTCGCATCGTTTTTTGCCCTGCTGTTCGGCGTGTTTCTTGCGCAGGCGGCGGATGACCACATTACCTACGAAGGCAAAGCCGGCCCCGGCAAGGGCAAGCACATCGTGTTGCTCTCCGGCGACGAGGAATACCGCAGCGAGGAAGGTCTGCCCATGCTCGCCAAGATCCTCAGTCAACGTCACGGTTTCAAATGTACCGTATTGTTTTCGCTGAATGACAAGGGTGAGATCGATCCCACCAACCAGAAAAGCCTCTCACATCCGCAGGCGCTCGACAGTGCGGATGCTATCATCATGCTGCTGCGCTTTCGCACCTGGCCGGATGAGGTGTACAAACACTTTGACGATGCCTGCAACCGCGGCATCCCGGTGATCGGCCTGCGCACCAGCACCCACGCCTTCCGCGGCAAACTCGGCGGCTTCGGCAAACGCGTGCTGGGCGAGCAGTGGGTGAGCCACTGGGGTGCCCACAAGCGCGAGGCCTGTCGCGGTGTTATTGAACCCGGCGCGGAAAAGGATCCCATCCTCAAGGGTGTGGCCGATGTGTTCGCGGACTCGGATGTCTACGAGGCCTACCCGCCCAAAGATGCCAAGATTCTCATGCGCGGACTGGTGTTGGAGACCATGGATCCCAAGTCCAAGCCTTCCACCCGCGAGAAGCGCAACCGGGCTCTGGGCAAGGTGACCGGCGTGAATGATCCCGCCATGCCCGTGGCTTGGACCCGCCAACACAAATGGCCGTCCGGCAAGACCAGCCCCATTTTCACCTCCACCATGGGCGCTGCCACTGACCTGAAAAGCGAGGGCCTGCGCCGCATGGTTGTGAACGCCACTTACGCCGGACTCGGTATGGAGGTGCCGGCCAAGGCCAATGTGGATTATGTGGATCCCTACAAGCCGCTTTTCTACGGCTTCAACACCTATCGCCGCGGCATCAAGCCCGCCGACCATGCGCTCGGCAAAACGCTGCGCGCCGGCGACAAAAAGTAGGGGATTGCTCCAATCAACCAATCAAAAGGCCGCCTTTGGGTGGCCTTTTTTGTGTACTGCTGCCGGGGAACGCCGGCGGGAAATTTATTTCTTCGGCGCTGCCGGTTTCTTTTCCAGCCGGCACATGGATACCTTTTTGTTCCAGTGCACCGCAGCGACCTGAATGCCGTCCGGATGCAGATCCATCTCACGGGCCGTATCCTGCAGTTTCTGTTTATGAAACTCCTTCTCCTCGGCGTCTTTCCAAAACAATAGATATCCTCCGCCGCTGCCGCCGGAACATCCGATTACGAAACCATCCGGATGAATCAAGTTACGCCAAATCACACCGCGCACTCCGGCGGCCAGATGTTTCTTCAAGATTTTGCCGTCCGCCCAATTGAACCGCAGGATGATCGGTTCATGCACGGCGCCCAAAGGATTGGTGGCCTTGTGCAGACCACCGGCGATCAACTGTTTGCCGTCCGCCGTAAGCGCCAGACTGCGCACCCCGCCAAAATGCACCCGTTGGCCGCCGTTGTAGGAATGTAAATCTTTTGCTTCAAATTTGCGCACCTCCTTGCCCGTGGCCACATCCCATTGGCGAATCACGCCCATGAGATCGCCGCTTAACAGGTGTTTGCCGTCGGGATGAAACAATAACGAATAAACGTCCAGCTCGTGACCTGCCAGTTCCTGCACCAGTTTGCCGTCGGCCATGTTCCAGAGCTTCACCACACGGTCGTTCCCCGCACTGGCGATCAATGTGCCGTCCGAACTCACCGCCACTGCCCGGATCCAGCCCTTATGCGCTCTCACCCGGCGAATCGGCTCGGGTTTCTCATCCAGCAGCGGCCACCAGATCAGGGTGTCATCGAATCCACTGGTCACCAATTTCTGGCCGTCCTTGGAAAATGCCAGCCCGCGCACCCAGGAATCGTGTCCACTGAATACCACCTTGCTGTCATCGACCAGTTTCCACCGGATGATCGCCCGATCTTCGGCAGTGGCCAACAGATATTGGCCGGAAGGATCGAACCGGCAATTGATGAATGGCGCCGTGTGCGCGAGCGACCGCGCCACATGCATTTGCTTGGGATCCGCCGCCATGGCGCCGCCTAGGCGAGCAGTTCCTTGATCGGCTCAAAGGCCGGGTCGGCCACCGGCAGTTTTTGACCGCCGATCTTGAAGGTCCCGCGGGAATTCATACCCAAGGCCTTGAGATAGGTGTGGAACAAATGCCCCGCATCGCACTCCGCCTCGGACACCTCCGTCCCGTTCTTGTTCGTGGCCCCCACCACGCCACCGCGCGCAATGCCGGCGCCGCCCAGACAGACACTGAAGGATTTCCCCCAGTGATCGCGCCCGTAGCGCGCGTTGATCCGCGGGGTGCGGCCGAATTCGCTGAGCACCACGATCAACGTATGCTCCAGCAAACCGCTCGCGGCGAGATCAGCCACCAATGTGGCGAACGGACTGTCGAATTCACCAAGCTGCTCGAAGTGAAAATTAAAGTTCTCATTGTGCGTGTCGTAATTGCTGTGGGTCACCTGCACGTAGGTGATGCCCTTCTCCACCAGCCGGCGCGCCAACAGGCAGTGTTCGCCAAACTGGGTTTTGCCATAACGTTCACGGTCCTTGTCCGATTCCTTGCTCAGGTCGAACACATCGCGCTGGCGCATCAATTCCTGCGCCTGTTCAAAGCTCTGCACGTAAGCGTCGGTCTCCGCCGTGCGCCGTCGTTGGGCAAACCGGTCATTGGCCAGCTTGCGAAATTGGTTTTGCTTTTGTTCGCCGGCCTCGGTGACGTCCTTGGGGCGGGTGGTATAGGCCGGCGGTTTACCGCCGCTCAACGAAATACTGGCATACTTGGGGCCCAGATAGGCGGCGTCATTGTTGCGACCGCCACTGCCGCCACTGGTCACCTTAATGTGCCCGGGCAGGGTCAATGCATTGCTGTCCAACCCACGCGCCACCACGGCACCCAATTCAGGATAGGTCTGCCCCGGTGCCTGATGGCGGCCGGTGAGCATCATGTAGGTGCCCTTGCCGTGATCGCCATTGTTGGTATTGATACTGCGCACCATGGACAAATGATGCATGACCTTGGCTGTATGCGGCAGCAACTCACTGATGTGCACCCCCGGAACACTGGTTTTGATCGCCCGGAAAGGACCGCCGGTATCGGTACCGGGCTTGGGGTCCCAGCTCTCAAATTGACTCAGACCGCCGGCCATACGCACGACGATCATGCGTTTCTGGTTCTTGGCCATCTTGGCCACCGCTTCTGCAGTGGCAAAAGTGCCCAGACCGCCAAGAATGGCGCCGCCGGCCGTCATTCCTCCAAGAAATTGGCGGCGGGCAATCAGGTGCTCCTCTGAACCGCAGGCATAATCACATTTCATGGTCGATTCTTACTTCCCCTTTCGTTGATTGAGTTTCCCCGCGTGAATCCATGCGGTCAACCCCTTTCCATGGCCATTGGACGCCTCCGAAACCCGTTCATTCATCGGATTCAGCGCGAGTTTGGGCTGGCCAAACCATCGAGGAACGGGACGGCTTGCGTGGGCCCAAACTCCCCGATGCCAGCGAACCCGGCGTCATCACGGTGGTGCAGGCGGGGAATGAGTTGAACACCGTGCATCAGGTGCAACTCGATGATTCGATTCGGGTGACCCCGGCCCTGGATCAGTCTACCCTCTACATTCGAGGCGAAAAGAATCTGTGGGCGTTTCGAAAGTGGATCGGGTCGTCAGTGCTTGAACCGAAACTCGGTGGAAGTCATCAGGCCCCAGGCCATTTCGCGGATGGCTTCAGTGCGTTTCTCTGCTGGAACTGAAAGATAGGCCTCGACCGCCTTTGCCTCAGCGGGATCCGGGCGACGGGTCAGCACGGTCAGGTACAATTCCTCGGCCAACCCCTTGGGATCCTCCAGCTGCCCGAGCCGTGAAGCCAAACGCCCCAACCAGCTCCGTACCGTGCCGCCATTGGCGAAGTAAAGCGCCTGATCCGCCGTGGCATAAAAATCCGTCTGCACTTCCCCGGCCGCCCCGCCGAAGAGTTTGGCAAAGGTAGCCGTGTTGCGCTCAAGTTTATCGTAAGCGTATTGTTCAGCATACTGCGCGCGTGCCGTCAGTCGGGCTTCATCGGGCTGTGATTCTTTGGGCAAAGGATTCTTTTTGTCGTATTCACTTTCACCGGCTCGCCGTTGAGCCTCTGTTTGGTCACTGGCTTCAAGAATGCCCCAACATAACTGCTCGGGGGTCAGATGGACGAATGGCCCAACGCCCAGATTCCGACTCCAACGCTGATTCAGCTGATCCATGGCGGCTTCCACAGCATGATTCAATTCTGCAATCTGTTTCGCGTCACCCTGTTTTTGAATTGCGGCCAACTGCCGCCGGTGCTGTTCCAATTGCACGATCGCCTGCGCATCTTCCAGCCGCCGAAAGGCCAGTGATTCGGCATGTTTGGCATTTTCACGAGCGCGGGCGGTGATTTGCCAAGCTTGGTCGGCCGCTTGTACTCGGGCATCGGCCTCGGCCCACTTGGCCTGCGCCGCATCGCGGGGTTTCTGGGCGGCAGCCAGTTTGTTCGCCGCGGCCTGGGTGGCGGAGGCTTTGGTGTCGTAATCTTTCTGTAGCGCAGCCAATTCACCGGCCAATTTGTCCGCCTTGGCCTTGAGTTGGGCGGCGGGGCCGGCTAGTTCCTTGTCGTCCTTATACTCCGCCGCCACGGTCTGGGCGTTACGGGCAAGGGCGGCCACCTTTTCATGAGCCGTTTTCTTGGCTGCCAGTTTTTGGGCGGCCCCGGTCTGTGCGGCGGCGGCGGTATCATGGACCTTTTTGGCATCCGCCACGGGCTTAAGCGTTTTGTCGAGTTTAGCCTTTAGGGTGAACCGTTCACCGCGGGCGGTATCAAGCTGAATCAGCGCCGCATCAAAGGCGACCTGAGCGGTTCCGACAGCGGCACTTTTCTTTTTCTGTTCGGCATCCAGTGCAGCCAATTCCGCACGGGATTTAAAGTCGCCGGGTAAATCGAATCGTCGCTGGTAGGTCTGGCTCAGGGCCAATTCGCGGATAAACCGCTTGAGATCATACCCATTTGCATCGAGATCATCCGCCAACAAATCGAGCAGGGCCGGATGCGCAGCCGGGTTATCGGAATGTATGCCATCGCGCGGTTCCACCAACGCCCGCCCCATCATGTGGCCCCAAAGCCGGTTAGCAATGTTGCGCCGGAAATACGGACTGGCGGCGGCGTGTTTGGCCAATTGGGCCCGGCGGCTGTACTTGGGGATGCCGCGTAAATTTTTATCTTTAGGATTCGGCACCACGGTCCATTCGTTGCCCGGAGCAAAAACCGGTTCGGCAATTTCCAGTCCGGCAGGCACTCGCGGCCGTGTGCCCCCGGCCACGTCAGTGAACACGCTCTTGAAGTTGGCTTGGCCGGCGGCTTTCTCGGCTAACACCGCCGGCTTCTTGGTATCCGGCTGGAACACGTAACTGCGATTCACAAAGGCAAACAAACCGTAGTAGTCGCGTTGATAATAATCAGCCACGTTGGGGTGGTCGTGGCACTGCGCGCACTGCAGGTCCATGCCAAAGAATTTGCGACCGAGATCGCGGGTCACCAAATTGGGCTCGGCATTGCGATCGAGAATAAACTTGGCGGCCGCACGCGGAATCTCCGTGCTGTTCCCATCGGCGGCAATGATCTCAGCGGCCAGTTGATCCCACGGCCGGTTGGCGGCAAAGGCGTCCCGCAGATAGCCGCGCCATTCGGGCCCTTTCACATGCTTGTCAGCCCGACGCTCCATCAGCATCACGTCAAATACTCCCGCCATGTTGCGCGCGTACCCCGGCGATGCCAGCAGGCGATCCACCGCGGCAGTGCGTTTATCCGCGGCCTTATCATCAATAAACGCCCGCGCTTCCGCGCTGGAAGGAATGCGGCCAAGTAGATCGAGGTAAAGTCGCCGGATGAATTCGCCGTCCTTGGCCAGATCCGACTGGGGCCCCACCTGGCCGGCGTCGATGAGCTTGTCGATGCGCACGTGCAACGGCTCAGCCGCCGAGGCAGCCACCGCCGCAATACAAAGAATGACGCGCAACCAGTTCACATTCATTGGAACGCCGGGGAACAGGATTATTCAGAAAACCTGTTACACGGATGTTTAATTAACAGGGATGTGCATGATTTTCAGGATTATTAAATATTGAACCCTGAACATCCTGCCCATCCTTGTTCTATTTAATCGGCGAATAATCCACCGCCTTCATGTAGGTCGATGCAGGCCGTTGGGCGAGGATTTTGCCGTCGGCCTCCGACGCCGCGCGGGCTTTTTTCCAGCCGGCATCGCCGATGAATCCCTGCCAATTTTTGCCCGCCTGTTTCTTGCTCTTGTGCGAGATGATGTAGGTGAGCGTGTTGGCCTTGCCCTTGGCCTCGTCCATTGGGGTCCAATAGGCGATGTTGGTCATGCCGTGTTTCTCGAACAACGCGCACGTGTGATCACGAAAACGGGCGTGCAGATTCTTGAGGCGATTTTCCGCGGTCACATAAGTGCGCAGCTCGAACACGCGTTTGTCCTTGGCCTTGCCCGCCTTCACCGCCGGCGAGTAATCCACCGCGCTGAGAAAAGTGCTCTCAATCTTGGCGACGAGCCGACCGTTCTTGGTGGACGCCGCGTAGGCCTTTTTCCAGTCCGGATCATTCAGGAACGCCTTAAACGATTTGGCATGTGCCTCGCGATTGGGCGAACTGATCACGTAAATAAGCCGGTTATCTTTCGCATCCAACGGCACCCAGTAACCGACGTTTGTGAGTCCGTGCTTTTCAAACAACGCGCAGGTGTGATCGCGAAAGCGCGCATTCAGCGCCTCGAGCTTGCCCTCCACCGCCGTGTAAATGCGCAGTTCATAACACCGCGTGTCCTCCGCCAAAATGCCGGCGGCCAAAATCAAAAATGCAAAGAACGGAATAATGCGTTTCATGTGTGGCGCGATGTTGAGGCACGCCCCTCGAAAGGCAACTTCAAAAGCGAACCGGAGAACTACTTAAGATTCACTCCGGCATGTGAACAAAGGTTAGATTTCAACTCCGTTCAGGCTTCACCAAAGCTTTGAAGTAATCTAGCCAATCCTCATTCATGAGGTCGCGAAACTCACCGGCATCAAGGAAATTACCGCCACACACAGTACAGTGCTCAAACCAAATATGAGTTTGATCGAAATCCACCATTCGGATCATTTGGGTAGATCATTTAGGGCAAGAGATGCGGTCGTTTTTATTCTGCTTCTTACTCTCAGAAACGTTCTCCTGTATCCAACACTTCTGCTTCCCATTCCTTTTTCAGGGTCTCCAATTCAAATTCATCAAACCAAATTCCTTTACAACTTGAGCAACGGTCTACTTTTACCGTTCCCTGATTCACTGCCTCCATCTCTGATTCACATTTCGGACATTTCATACGCGTGTAGTGACACAATTGGTCAATCGGTCAATTCCAACATACTCACTCGTGAGAATTATATCAGACAATTGGCTATATGATTCATTCCGAACTAACCAATTGCACCCGTGTGTACGGACTGGAAATATACGTGGGATACACGCGGCCGCCGTCGCGGCGAATGAGTTTGCGGTGGTTGCTGAAAAAATCCACGCGCTGGGCACCGGGCTTGAGGGGGATGGTGGCTTTCCACGTGTTGCTCGGGTGATGGGCGGTCATGTTGGCCCATTGCTTGGGCGGGAACAGTTCGCGAATGTAGGCGGCGCTGCCGTCGGAGCCGCGGTTAAACATCCAAAAGATGCGGCTCTGATCCGCGCGCGCGCCCTTGGGGAAGGTGACAACCACGTCCAACCGCTGGCCGTTCACGTTGGTTTTTACCAAGGGCGGGGGCAGCAGTTTTTCGCCGCCGAAAAAATGGGCCAGCAGAAATGCCGCCTTGTTTTGCTGATCACGCTCCGCCGCCGGATGCCGCTCCCGCACGCCATGGCCAGAGTTGGCGCTCAGGTAAAGCGGCACTTGCGGATAATGCTTCCCGCCCCAGGCCAGATCGAACGCCACAAAATCATGCGTACCCGGATGGAACAACACATCCGCCCCGCGAAATCGCAGGGCGTTCCATTGCGGCGCCACGAAAACCTGCCCGACCATGGCCTTGGCGAGCTTTTGCAGATCCGCCCACTTGTGCCCCGCCTCGAGTGCTTCAGGATTGTAGATGGGCCCATACGTGCCACCGAGGAACGGATGATTCAATAAACGCCGCTCATTCACTCGGTCGCCATGCTCACGCAGATGCGCCGCGTACTCTTTGTTTTCCTCACGCAATGCCGCCCATGCCTCGGCATCACACAATCGTAGTGGCGACGGCCAAATGGGCGACACGCTGGCGTGCAGTGCCGTGATGCGTCGGTCATGCAAAATGGCCACCGAAGGCGAGGCGCCGTTTTTTGATGCGCCAGACACCGCCACTTTGCCAGTTTCAAAATAATCCTTTTCCGCATACGCCGCCGTCACCGCCCGCATGATCGCCGCCGGCCAGCCCCAGTATTGGATGGAGTGCTTCGGGTTCAGTGTCTCGATAAACTTGCGCTCGGCCAAGCGGCCCAGCTCCGGCTGCCCCGAGGCCGGCAACACCTGGACCACCGTGAAGACCAGCCCCACTCCGCCGCGAATCAAATCCGCATCCAACCCGCGCGGCCGGAAATCATTTTGGATATTTTGAAAATTATGCCCGCCGGTCAGGTGAAACCCCTTCGCCTTGGCGTCATGCGGCACAATGAAGCGCACCGGCAACCGGTACTCATGCCCGGGCACCAACTCGCCCACGCGGATGCTGATGAGCTTTTGCCGCGTCACCACCTCGCCCCGCACCGCGTGCCAATCCTTCAGCACCTTCACATCCAGCGAGCGCACATCGCGCATCGCGTCCATATCGAAGAGCGGAGCCGCTTTGAGGTGTGCCGCGATGATTGTGCAAAATGCAAATATGGCGTTCTTCATTTTCACTCCGGGCAAATCAAACTGACTTCCGGAAAATATTCCCGATAACGGCTCGCGTCCCGGGTCAACAGCGTCAATCCGGCAACCTGTGCATGTGCACCGATGTAAAAATCGGGCAGCGGCGAACGGCGCGTGCCACCTTGTTGACGGTATTTTAGAAATGCGTGCCCGGCGGGGAATGCAGCCTCGTAAGGCAGCGCCAGGCGTTCCACAGCCCAAACAGCCAAGGCTGCGTCCAACTGCTCTTGATGACGATAGCCCGGCGCCAATTCCGCATAAATAATCGGGTCAATTGCCAAACCACTTTCCGAGTATTCCAACAGTCTTGCCTCCGACCAATCCGCCCAGTTTGGGTCATCGGTCATGACATCCAAAAACACGTTGGCATCCACCAACACCATCCTCAATCCTCGCCACGCGTGAGCTGCATGATTTCGTCAGTGCTCAATCCCGCATTAGCACTGCCCCGCATTCCTGCCAACCACTGCTCAACCTGCTCGCGGCGGCTGTTCACTGGCCGGACCAACACGCCATTATCGGTTGGCTGCACAATTACGTCGCATTCGGGAAAGAGCCCGTATTGCTCGCGCATTTTCTTGGGAATCGTGATTTGGCCCCGTTCGGATATTTTCATGTCTGAAATTCTTAATTCAGAAAAACATATTTCTGAAATTCAGAATTGTCAACCGTGAACCACAAAATCAGGGTTTTTCCTTCGCTTTAATGATCTTCAACGCCTCTTCTGCAAAGCGTTTGCCCAATGTCTTGTAGCCTTCGGCGGAGTAATGCAGGTCATTCTTGATCTCCTTGCCGGCACGGTTTTTGCCGTCATTCAGGTCGTCGGTGTTCACCAAGGCATAGTTTTTGGCCCGCTTGGCGATCTCTTCCTGCGCCTTGCGCACCATGGTCCAGTGGGGATAGCGCTTGTTTTCCAGATCAAAATCGCTGAGCCGGCCGATGATGAAATTCACATCCATCCGCTCAAACTCCTGGCACACCTGCAGGTGCAATCCCACAAGACTCGCGGCGTACACCGGCCCCCATTTCATCTTGGCATCGCGCTCGCCCTGCATCCAGATGAAGGTCACACTCTTCAGCTTGTGCCCTTTCACCGCCGGACGCACCTTGCCCATTAGGCGATCGTACAGGTCACCCGTCTTGGCAGGCTTTACGCCCTGCGGGGAGGTCCAGTTTTTGTACCAGCGCTGAATCGGCTGCCCGCCCAGTGCGTCCTGCACGACAATCACGTTCTCTTTGCCGAGCGCCTTTTCCACCGACGGCGTAAATGCCTCCTGCGGCCGGTGCCCCTGCATGTTTGATTGTCCGGACAGGATAAACAGGTGCTTACCATCCGCTGCATGGGTTCCCATCGCCAGCAGTCCGGCTGCCGCGATCATTGCGATTTTTTTCAACTTCATTTTCATCAATCTTTCGTTTAACGCCAATCCAGCCCGCTTTGCAGCTGGTTAAAATTCTCGTGTCCTTCAGCCGTCACGGCGACCATGTCCTCCACCCGCACGCCTCCGTGGATGGCCGAGTACAGGCCTGGTTCCACAGTGAACACTTCGCGTTCCAAAATTTCCCCGCCGCCGTTCGCCAACAGAATCGGCTCGTGCACATCCAGCCCGATCCCATGCCCCGTGCCGTGGCGCATGCCGATCCAGTCCTCATCCTTTTCAGAAGTCGGCGCGCCCATGGTGTAGCCGCCCTCGGTAATCACCGCCGCCACCGCCTCGTGCACCGTCTGCCCCGTGGTACCCGGATGCAGGGCCTCACAACCGGCGGCGTTGGCGCCCACCACGCAGGCGTGCATGTCGCGCACAATATCCGAAGGATCGCCATTCACCACAGTGCGTGTGCAATCGCCGCAATAGTGCGTGGGATTGTGCGTGGGAAAAATATCCACGATCACCGGCAAATCTTTTTTCAATGGCCCGGTGCCAAAGTGGTGACAATCCGCCACATGCGGCACGGTCACCACAATCGAGTCATGCAGCGTGGTGCAATCGTGATCGAGCACAAACCGGCTGATCAATTGCCGCACCCGTTCGGAAGTAAGCGGCGCGCCTTCGTGCTGCAGGGTGCCCTCGGCATCCGCCGGCGCACGCGCAATCAGCGAACAGGCCATCGCCATCGTATCCTCGGTGATCTTCTGCACCGCGCGCAGGTGTTCGAGCTCCTCATCGGTTTTCACCCGGCGCTGCAGCACGCCGTAATCGCCATCATACGCCAACGCAATGCCCGCCTGTTGCAGCTGATGCGCAAAGAGAAACGGCAGGGTGCGTTCCACACGCACGGTTGCAACGCCCGCGCGCCGCAGACATTCCGCGCCGGCCTGCGCCAGTGCCGTGTCGCGATCGCCGTCCAACCCGCCTTCGGGCGTGTAGTCCGCCGCGCAGCCGATGCGATCGGCCTTGGCCAAACGCTTGGCGCGATCCATCTCAATATCCCGCACCAACAGCACCGTCTCGCCATCGGGCAGCTCCGCGAAAAAGGCCGAGTCGCCCACGGAAAATTGAATGCGATGAAACAACGTCATGTTCACCGTCGGCACGCCGGCAAGAACGGTGGCTTGGTCACTCATGGTTTACCTTTCATTAATTGCTGCGATTGGCGTCCCACCGCGGACGCATCGATCTGGGTTCCGGGCCCGGGAAACGGCTGGGCAGCCAAATACCATTCCTCCGTGAAACTTGCTCGTTCGCCGGGCTTCAACACCTCGCGTGGCCCAATGGGTTCCAGCTCGCACATCGGCCGCTCCGCCGGATACCAGATGGACAATGTCAGCGAAGCCATCTCGCCGTACACACGCTTGGGGTATGTTGGCCAACGTTTCACATAAAGCAGATCATTCGGCGTCAGATACGCCATCCAACCGGCCATGCTGTCAAAACCCAGCTTCGGTTTGGCGGGCGGTCCATTGATGACCAGGAATTCACCCTGCTGCGTCACGGCCGGATCCCCGGGAGCGAAATCGATCAGCATATGATCCTGATAGAGCACGTAGTTTTTGGGCATGCGACTGACGCCTGACAAGGGCACCACACAAACACCCTGACCTTGTGCAAAGCCGCGCCCCCAATAACACACTTGGCGGGTGGTTTTGCTGATGTTGATGACGGTTTGGCGGCAGATCAGGTGCGTGGATGTTTCGGCCAGCGTAAACTCCCTTACGATCTGGAATCCGGACGATGAATCCTTGCCACTAGTCAACCGCACCGAGCGGTCACTGATTATCTCGGCCCGGTACGGCCCTCGGAAGAGCACTTCGCGGCGCGGAAGGATTCGTTCCGGACCGATGTCAAACCGGCCGGCACTGCCATCGCGCCGATCGCCCGCGCGGGTTTTATCCAGCCATAACGCATTCTTACCATTGATGGAATACTCCAACACCCGTCCTCCGACAGCCGGGCACAGCACCACACGGGCCAATGCGTTCTTAAACTCAAGGCAATCCTCGAACCCGTGAAACGTCAGCTTCCGTACCCCCTCAGCCCCCTGCCCGATCGGAACCAATCCGATCAACAGACAGCCGATTCCCAGCCAATTCTTCATGCGCGGACCCTAACGTCTTCGCCTTGGGTCGACAGCAAAAAACCCCGTTCTTTGGTCTTCAATCGTGGATTCATAAAAAAAACATCATTTAATCCTTGTCAGAGTCCTCAATCTCACGTAAACCCCGCCGCCCACGAGGTTTTCGCGGAGTGCTCTCCACTCCATTAATGCGAATACATTCCGATCCAGGTCAGGCCTGCTTGTCGGTATGGCCTTGGCCGAATTGCTCGGCCCATTCTTTCACTGTGTCCGGCAGGAAAGAAACCAACTAGACCGGACCGGAATAACATGAACAGCAAACCCCGCCCCAAGCGGAGACGCCGTGTCTCTGCTGACCGGCCGAATCGTCGCCACACGCGTCCGCAATCCGATGCCCATCGCAATCCGCGCCGGCATCAATCTGAAGACCGCGCCCCCACTTCCGCGGAGCAACCGGCCAAACCCAAGAAGCCCACCGGCCGACCGCGTGGCGCCTTTGGCACCTTGATCCCCGAACTGCAACGGGCCATATCCAGCGAAGGCTATACCAACCCAACGCAAATTCAGGCTGAATGCATCCCGCCGGTATTGGATGGCTGCGATGTGATCGGCAGTGCGCAAACGGGTACCGGCAAAACCGCCGCCTTTGCGCTGCCACTGTTACAACAATTATCCTTTGAATCACGGCGCCCCCGCAGCCGCGCACCGCGTGCCTTGATTTTGGCCCCCACCCGCGAACTCGCCGCGCAGATTGGCGATAGTTTGGCGACATACGGCCGTTTCTTACAACTCACCCACACCGTCATCTTTGGCGGCGTGAATCAATACCGACAGGTCAAAGCCATGCACCGCGGCGTCGATGTCTTGGTCGCCACTCCCGGCCGCTTGCTGGACCTGATCCAACAAGGCCACATCCAGCTGGATCACGTGGAAATGTTTGTCCTGGATGAAGTCGATCGCATGCTCGACATGGGTTTCATCCCCGACATCGAACGCATCCGCGCACTGCTACCCGGTGAACGGCAGACCCTGTTTTTCTCCGCCACCATGAACAGCAAGATGGAAGCTCTGGCCCGCACCATGGTGAACAGCCCGGTGCGTATCGCCATCGAACCTGAAGCGCCGGCCGTGGAACGTATTGAGCAGACCGTTCTGTTTGTTCATCAAAAACAAAAAGACAAGCTGCTGCTCGAACTGATGAAGGCCACCGAGGGCGGCAAGGTGATTCTCTTCACCCAAATGAAACATCAGGCCAACCGCGTGGCGGATAAGCTGGAGCAAGCCGGCATCCGCAGCGAGGCCATTCATGGCAACAAATCCCAGGCCGCCCGGACGCGCGCACTGGAGGGATTCAAGCAAGGCCGCTTCCGGGTACTGGTGGCCACCGACGTCGCTGCCCGCGGCTTGGATGTGGATGATATCACGCAGGTGATCAACTATGATCTGCCCATGGAACCGGAGACCTACGTGCACCGCATCGGGCGCACCGGCCGGGCCGGCATGGATGGCCAAGCCTACTCCTTCTGCAGCGCCGAGGAACGTTCACTTCTGCACCACATCGAGCGCCTCTTGAAACGCCCTGTTCCCGTGGTGGAGGATCATCCGTACCATTCGGAAGAAGCCAGCCGCTCCAAACTGCCGGCCCCAAAAAACTTTGGCCGGCAACAACGCGGCAATCGGCGCCCGGGAAAATTCCGGGGCAAACAAGGCAACAAACGCCCCCATCGGCGCGGACGTTAGCCGAGCAGAAAACGCTCAAAGAAATCGTAAATCACCGCGTTACTTTCCGCATTGGGCGCGTGCTTCGGGCGGTTGGTCATCGCCACGCGATTACGCGCTCCCAACAACTCATTTACCGCAATGGTATGGTTCAGCGCTTCCCAGCGTTGCGTTGGATCCTCGGAACCGCCACTCACCAGAAACGGCCGCGGCGCCATCAGGGCGTGCAGCTCGTGGAGGTCGCGTTTGGCAGCGAGGAGTTTGGGGTAGAGGCCGCGGGCGGGGTTGCCAGCCGTGGGCACGCCGCGTTGGCGCCAGGGCTTGGGGTGATAGCCGAGGTACCACGGCTCCCAGTAATTCACGCTCGGTCGCGTGTCGAAAACGATGCCCGGATCCGACCAAGCCGCACAGGCAAATTTCTCGAACAAACACGCGGCGAACATCGCCCATTTGCCCCCGTAGGAATGGCCGACGATGCCGATGCGATCTGCATCCACCTCCGGCCGCTGCGCGAGCACGTGCCACGCGTTGGCCGCGGCGCAGCCGAGCATGGAGAGCGGCTGCACGGTGGCGTTTTTGATGGACGGAAAATAGGTGGCGTAAGTGCGATTGTTTGTCGTCTCCGTGCTGCCGATGGAGAGTGCGACAAAACCGCGCCGCGCCAGTTGTAGCGCGTAATCGCGAAAGGGGTTCTCCTTCAGGCCCGCCGCCGATTCCGGCTCGTAATAAACGGTTACCACCGCCGGCCGCTTGCCGTTGCCTTTGATTTTGGCTGTTGGGATGAGCAGGTATCCGGTCGTGCTTTCCACCGGTGTCCAAATGAACCGTACCTTCAACTGCCGGAAATTCTCCCGCCGCTTCTCCTCCAGCACGGCCACCTTCGGATCGGTTATGAGATTCGGCCATGGGCCCATCAGCCGCATCCAATCCCCGCGAATCTCCGCCCGCCGCCGCGCCCAGTCCGCCGGTGTTTTCACTTTTGTGCCATCGTTGAACATCAGTGGCGACCGATACTTGCCAAATTTCCCCCGCCATTCTTCCGGTGGGGTGAAAAATGGATCGACCTTGCCGATGACATCTGGCCGAGCAAGCAACCCGGTCCCTCCGGAACAAGCCAAACTGCCCAAGAAAGCTCGCCGACTGGTTTTGAACTGCATCCCCAAGAATACTCGACAATTCCCAATCCTCAAGCCCGCTCTGATTGGAACTGACAAACTTAATCCTTACCGCCATCCTTCGCCCATGAAATCCAGCGCCGAAATTACCATCAATGCCCCTGTGCAGGAGGTGTTTGACTATACCCTGAATCATGTGGCCGAGTGGAGCACGATCGTGGTGGAGGACAAGGTCACCAGTGACGGTCCGGTCGGGGTCGGCACGACATTTCATACCATCACCGAGGAACGCGGAAATCGGATGGAATTTGAAGGTAAAGTCACCGAGCATGAGATTCCATCCCGCCACCGGATTTTTATGAAGGGGGATAGCTTTGATATGGATGTGATCTACACCTTTGAACCCTCGGGCGACAAAGCCACGCGGTTGACCCAGCATTCTGATGTCACGGCCAAGGGATTCCTCAAGGTGTTTTTTCTCGTGTTCGGTTGGCTCATGAAAAAAGGGGGATGCGACGCGGTGAAAAAGGAACTGAACAATCTCAAGGATCGTTGCGAGGCGCAAGCCGGCCATTCGAACGAGGATTAAAGAGGCTCGCCTTCAACCGCTCCCGCCGTTAGCTTCTCCGCCGCCGAGGAGGCTGTACCATGTTAAGCGCAACAGAAGCACTCGAACGACTGAAGCAGGGCAACCAGCGTTTCATGCCCGGCGGTGAATCTGAACCCACCTTTCATCGCCACGAATCAGATGGCTCCGTACCCAAGCAGGAACCCTTCGCCATCGTGCTGGGGTGCTCGGATGCTCGTGTGCCGATGGAGATGGTCTTCAATCAGGGACTGGGCGATCTGTTCGTCATCCGCATTGCCGGCAACATTGTGGCCCCCTCGCAGATCGGCAGCATCGAATTTGCCGCGTCCAACTTCGGCACGCGTCTCGTGGTGGTGATGGGCCACTCACACTGCGGCGCTGTGGCCGCCACCTTGCAGGAAATCCGAAAACCCAGTCATGAAATTTCCCGAAACCTGGTTTCGATCGTAAACTTGATCCGCCCCGCCGTGGAGCCGCTGGTGAAAAACTTTTCCGATCTCGATCCGGCCACCCTGCAACAGGAAGCCATGCGCGCCAACGTCCGTGCCTCGGTCGCCCAACTGCACAGCGGATCCAAGGTACTGAAGAATCTCGTGCAAAATGACGGCCTTCAAATCGTCGGTGCGGAGTATTCGATTGAATCGGGGTGCGTCACATTCCTCGATGAAGAGGATTGAAGTTGACATAATTCAACTCATTTAAGAATATCCCACAACCACGCGCTACGACCTAAACGGATCGTATGGTGGTGGTATTTCCTCAATTCAACTCTGCAGGGAAAATTTAACGGGTGGTTTTTTAACTGCCCGCAACCAATGCAAAAGCAATTGCCGTATTCCCGTACGAATTGGAAATCCAATAATTCATTTGGAACCCCGCAAGCAAACTCAACATCCAATTGGAACTCTAAAACCATATGAATACCTTAATACACAAAATCACGTTGCCCATCGTTTGCCTGTGGCTCACTGCCTGTGGCGGCGGCATTCCCGGCATTTCCGAACCCAAGGCCGATGTGAGCTCGCCGGCCACCTACAGTAAAAAGGGCTTGGAGTTCCAGTATCCGGGCAATTGGACGCCCGGGGAAGAGATAGACATGATTGGGGTGATTCAAGCCGGAGCAGAATCTTCCGGCAGTGCCATCGTGTTGGTCCATAAATTCCCTGGCGAAGTCGCCGATGATATCTCCACCTACGCCAAGGACTTCTCGGAAAGCATGAAGGAAAACGTGCCGGTTGGTAATATCGGCTCGGTGAACCACAGCCCGGTGACCAAACAGGGTGAGTACGAGGCGATAACCATGAACTTCAGCATCTCACTTTTGGGTGAGACTGTTCCCCACGAATGCACCATCTACCGGAAACAAACGGGTAGCTACGTGTTGTTTATCATTACCCAAGCTGCCACCGAAGATCTCGCCAATGCCCGGCCCGGGTTTGATCTCGTTCGTCAAACGTTGAAATATGAATCCCCCTGACCTTGGCCGGGCCATTCCGCTTGCCGTCCTGAGCCGTGCTTGACACGCTGGGGCTGTGCCAGATTTCGATCCCTCCCAGGCTCACCGCTACTTTGCCGCTCACTGTTTCAATGCGGCCTGGAAACTCATCGACAAATCCGACCGGACACCGGATGAAACCGAGCAGATGATTCAGCTTGCGCTCGCCTCACTGTGGCACTGGAGCCAGCGAAAGGATTGCACCCCCACCCATTTATCCATCGGCTATTGGCAAGCCTCCCGAGTGTATGCGCTTGCCGGTGAGCCGGCTAATGCGCAAAAATATGCCGCACGTTGTCTGGAGATCACGCCAGCAGACGATCCATTTTGTCTCGGGTACGCCCATGAAGCCATGTGCCGCGCCGCACATATG
The DNA here is from genome assembly GCA_038145765.1 of Verrucomicrobiales bacterium. Classification (GTDB taxonomy): domain Bacteria; phylum Verrucomicrobiota; class Verrucomicrobiia; order Limisphaerales; family UBA1100; genus UBA1100. The sequence continues at coordinate 6,214 of JAYQQG010000044.1, read as the reverse complement.
GCGGGCGACCTTGAATCCGTACAGCTACACCGCGAACTGGCCCTGGAACAGGTCCAGCGCGTGGTCAAGCCCGAGGATCGCCAATTATTGGAGGACGATCTAAACTCACTCGAGCCATGAATCCCGCTCCGATTATTATCCGTCAAACGCATGCTACCCCGCGCCCCATGGTGTGGCGGGCCCTGACCGATCCGGAGCAAATGCGCCAATGGTATTTTGAGGAGCTCCCCGATTTCCGTGCCGAAGTGGGGTTTACCACGCAATTTGATGTCACTTGCGAAGGGCGCGTGTTCCCGCATCTTTGGGAAATCACCGAGGTGATCCTCGGTGAACGCCTCGCGTACCGCTGGCGTTATGGTGGATTTACGGCCGATTCCACGGTCTCTTGGGATCTGACAGATACCGGCTCGGGCGATACGGCACTCACCTTCACGCATACTTGGCACACCCCGTTGCCGGAAGATGACCCCATCCTTTCCCGCGAAGCCTGTGTAGGTGGCTGGAACTATTTTCACCACGAACGCCTCCAACCATTTCTCGCCGCCGCCTCTTGATCCGGTTCCTCCCAGCCTTACTGTTGATTCTAGGCTGCACCGAGCCGCTGGCGCCCGAACGCCCCGCCGTGGTCGCGGTAGCCAGCAACTTTGCCCCCACCGCACGCCAACTCGCCGTAGCCTTTGAAGCTCAAACCGGCCACTCCATCACACTGGCCACCGGATCCACCGGCAAACAGTTTGCCCAAATAAAAAACGGGGCGCCATTCGACGCATTTTTGGCGGCCGATACCGAACGCCCTCAACTCCTTGAAGAAGCCGGCCGCATCCAATCCGGCACGCGGTTCACCTATGCCCGAGGACGCCTGACCTTGTGGAGTCCGCAACCGAACCTGATGGATGCCAATGGCAGCGTGCTTGCCGATGACACCTTCAAGCACCTCGCCATGGCCAACCCTCGCCTGGCCCCCTACGGACGGGCGGCCGAGCAGCTGCTGCGCCGGCGCGGCCTATGGCAAGCCATCCAACCACGCCTCGTGCAGGGCGAAAATATCGCCCAAGCGCTGCTGTTTGTGGACAGCGGCCATGCCGAGCTGGGACTGGTCGCCGCCGCACAGGTTCGTAATCGCGATGGCTCCCACTGGCTCGTGCCCACTGCATGGCATGATCCCATCGAGCAACAGGCCGTGCTCTTGACCCCTCAACCCGCCGCCCGCGCGTTTTTGGAATTTCTTCAAAGCAACACCGCGCAAGCCATCATCCGCGACGCCGGTTATCAAGTGCCATGAACCTGCAACCCGAAGATTGGACCGCGCTATGGATTACGCTCAAACTGGCGGCCGTCACCACTTTGATCCTGATCATCTTCGGCACCCCGCTCGCCTGGTGGCTTTCGCAGACGCGTTTTCGCGGGAAATTCCTGGTGGAAGCCATCGTTGCGCTGCCCCTCGTGCTACCGCCCACGGTCCTCGGCTTTTATCTACTGGTGGCCATGGGCCCGGAGGGACCGGTGGGCCGATTCTTCCAAGCCATTGGCGGCCAGCCGCCGGTGTTTTCATTTGCCGGACTGGTGATCGGTTCGGTGATCTATTCACTCCCGTTTGTTGTGCAACCGTTGCAGGATGCGTTCAGCGCCATAGGCACTCGCCCGCTCGAAGCAGCCGCCACACTGCGAGCCTCGCCGTGGGACCGTTTCTGGTCCGTCGCCGTGCCCTTAGCCCGCCCGGGATTTGTCACAGCCGCCGTGCTCGGGTTTGCCCATACACTCGGTGAATTCGGCGTGGTCCTCATGATCGGCGGCAACATCCCCGGCGAAACACAGGTGGTATCCATCGCCATCTACGATCATGTCGAGTCACTCGCCTACACGCAGGCCCATTGGGTGGCTGGCACGTTATTGGTCATCTCGTTTCTATTGCTGGTGGCCGTGTATGCCGGGAACGGAAAATTTCGCGTGTGGAAATCATGAGCATCAAGGCCCACATTCGCGTGGATCACGGCGCGTTCCAGCTGGACGCGGCGTTGGATCTGCCGTCACAGGGGGTCACGGCGCTGTTCGGCCCCTCCGGCAGTGGCAAAACCACCCTGCTCCGCGCCTTGGCCGGACTGGATCGTCATCCGAATAGTCAGGTGACGGTCCAAGATTGCGTTTGGCAAAATAAAACCGAATGGCTTGCGCCCCATGAACGCCCCATCGGTTTGGTCTTTCAGGAACCCAGCCTGTTTGAGCACCTCACCGTGCAGGAAAATCTGAATTACGGTCGCCAACGAATTCCCGAGGAGGCACGCAAGGTGCCCCTTGAGCAGTCGATTGATTTGCTCGCGATCGGGCCTCTGCTGAACCGTTACCCACACCAGCTTTCCCTCGGTGAACAACAGCGAGCTGCCCTCGCCCGCGCCCTCGCCGTGTGCCCGGATTGGCTGATGATGGATGAACCCCTTGCCGCGCTGGATGCCGCCCGGAAACGCGAGATTCTGCCCTACCTCGAAACTCTCTGCCGAGAAACTGATCTGCCGATCCTGTATGTGAGTCATTCACGGGAGGAAATCGCCCGGCTGGCCGATCATCTTGTGCTATTGGATGACGGCCGGGTTACTGCCGCCGGTCCGATCGCCGAATTGTTTTCCCAAATGGATCTTGCTCTGACCCATGCCCCCGACAGCGCGGCTCTAGTGACGACCACTGTGGCCGGCCACGATAAGATCTTTGACCTCACGTTACTGGATTTTGCCGGGGGCCAGTTTCAAGTCGCGCATCATGCCCTGCCCGTGGGTGCGGAAGTTCGACTGCAAGTTCAAGCCAGCGACGTCAGCCTCACACTGGATCGACCGAAGCAAACAAGCATTCTGAATATTTTCCCCGGTCAGGTCACCGAACTCACCGACGCCGGCCCGTCGCATACGCTGGTAAAACTGACCGTAGCCGGGACCGCCACTTCGCTGCTCGCCCGGATTACCCGGAAATCCGCCGATCAACTCGGCCTCGAGCCAGGCCACTCCATTTATGCTCAGGTAAAAAGCGCCGCGCTGTTGCGTTAATCCGCCGGCGCACTGGACCGGACAAAATCCGCGCATCGCTTGGCATACGCCCGCGCATCGTCCGCAGTCTCGATACCTTCGGCTTGATGGATGGTGAAATGGCCACCCCATTGGATATCGCGCAGGCCGGCGAACACCGCCGCCGTGTCCACACCGCCGGTTTCCCAGATCGGCAGATGATGAAAACGCACCTCGCCGCGGCAATAGGTGGGCAGCGACACCGGGCCAGCCTCATCGAGGCGATGGTTTTGGATGTAAACATTCATCAGGTGCGGGGCGAGTTGGCGGAGCGTATCCGCTCCGTACGACTCACCGCAAAGCATGAGATTCGCCGGCTCATAGATGAGGCCGAAGTTTGGTTGGTTGATGGTCGCGAGGTTGGCGAGGATTTGGTCGACCTGTTCAAAAACCGAAGAGGTGTGGCACTGGTGCGCGAGGCGAATTCCGCGATCCGCCGCCCGCTTGGCCGCCTCACGGGCATGCGGCAGGTCGTCATCGGATTTCAAACACACCCGAATCAAGTCACATCCCAAGGCCTCCGCCACTTCCAGGCTCGGCCCTATATCGCGCAAGCTGTTGGGGCCATCGGCGTTGTTGAGCGGAACGTTGGAATCGGCCGTGACCATCGAAACATGCAACCCCTTTGCCTCGACCATTTCCCGCATCCGGCGCAACTCCTCCAACGGCGTTTGCACCCCACCCGCACTGGCCCGCATGCACACGGCGTCATAGCCCGTATCGGCAGCAATCGAGACGAGTTCTTCGAACGGCATCTGCAACCGCGTCTTGCACGCCGCCTCAACGATACGCACAGAGAGCGAAAGTTTCATGGCCATGCGCCAGTGAACCCCAGCGCCACGGGTGGGGCAAGTTCCACCTTGCCCCACTTACCTGGAACAGGCATCGAAAACTGCCCAAAAATCCGGGAGGGCGAAGCTCCTGCTGAGCCGAAGGATGGCAAAGCCATCATCACGTCCACCAAAATCACTGCTCATTCAGAGCACCGCCATTCTGGCAAGCGCCGCGGCTCAGCAGGAGCGTCGCCCTCCCATCGTGCACCTTAGCATGTTAGGAATCATTCGGTTTACCGACAGGCTCATTCCCTGGGGGCGGACGAGTTTCACCTCGTCCCATCAACCCAAACAGCCAAAACAAACTGCCCAAAATCCGGGAGAGCAAAGCTTCCGCTGAGCCGAAGGATGGCAAAGCCATCCTCACGTCCACCCAAAATCTCTGCCGATCCAACCCACCGCCACCGCCACCGCGGCTCAGCAGGAGCTTCGCCCTCTCATGATGCACCCAAGCATGATTGGAATCGTTCGGTTTGCCCCACTTTACATCGCCCGCCGGCTCCCCTACCCTCGCCGCGTGGCTTGGCTGCGACATTTGGCATTGCGCTGCCGCGACATGGAACGGTCGCGGGAATTTTACACGGAAGTGATCGGGCTGGAGTTTTTCGACTACCGCCCGCAAGGCGACAGCATTGATCTCACTGACGGTACATTGAATATCACCCTGCTCAGCCACCCGCCCGTGATGGAGCGGCCCGTGCTCGAGGAAGGCAACGAATACATTCACTTCGGCATCATCGTACGCGACCTCGCTGAGGTGTGGAACCGCGCCAAGGCGTGGGGCGCCTCTATCAGCAAGGGCGATGTGAAAGACCGCACCGAAGTGGAGGATCTCGACACCGTACCTGATTGTTCCTTCAAGATTCTCGACCCTGACGGTAACGTCATCGACATCACCGCCAACCGCGAAGAATGGCGCTGCGTGACGAACCTACCGGACGCCTAATCTTTGATTTCCCCCTCCACGCCCTTGGGCATCAACAGAATGCCGATGGCGCCGAGCAGATATATTAGGCTGGTGAGTTTGCCAATCGCCTGAAAGTCATTATTGAAGTGCGCGATGAGCGCCGCAGTGACGAACACGGTGATCGCCGTGATGATTCGGCCGAAGTTGAAACACACTCCCGCCCCCGCCGAACGCACGCGCGTGACAAAAAGTTCCGGCAAAAACAACGGCAGCCAGCCAAAAAAGATTCCGCTGAAGAATCCGAGCACGGCGTTCATGACTAGAAACGTTGTGGCGTCCGTCGGCGCCGTAAACCAAAACATGCACTGGGCACTGGCAAGGCAGAGGAGGCTGTTGACGAAAAAGCTCTGTCGACGCCCAATCAAGCTGGCAATCCAGCCACCAAGAAAGCTGCCAATGATGCCGGTGATTGAGCGCGCCATGATCACCTGCGCTTTGAGCCCGTCCGAGCCGGCATCCTCGGCCCATTTGATTGCCCAATTCGAGCTGCCCCACCCGCCGAACAATGGCACGGTCGCCAGCAGGATACCCACCAGCGTGACGGTCAAAAGTGGCGGGGTGAAAATCTCCGCCGTGGTCACGGGCTTTGCCGGCTCTTCGGGATCATCTTCCTCATCCATCTCCCCCTTTAATCGGCGTTGATCCTTCAACCATTTCGGCGATTCCGGCACGAAAAATGGCACCAGCAAACCAAGCACGATCGGCGCTGCGCCCATTAACATCACCCACCGCCAGTCATCCGGAGATACTTCGCGGATTTTGCCGGCCACGCCGGTCATGAAGATGCCGATGTTCGCCGCCGTGCCGATCACGCCCGCCAAGAGAGGCCGCGACGCCTTGGCCCACGCCTCGCTCATCAGTGCCACGCCATTGGGCCACATGCCGCCGACGCCCATGCATACGACAAACCGCGCGATCCAAAGTTGCTCGGGAGTTTGGGCAAAATAGGCGATGGCGGACACGCCCGAATAGCAGCAGATCGACGCCGTCATTCCTTTCACCCGGCCGAACTTGTCGCCGATACGGCCAAAGACCAATCCCCCCAATGCCCCGCCGAACAATAGTGCGCAAACGTAATAGCCAAACCACTTGCTGCTGTCGGTCTTCAGCCGTTGCTCCGCATCGCTTGGCGGTATCGCGGTGGCATTGCCGTCGGTGGCATTACGATCAGTCGCATTGGTATCGGTCGCATTTCGGTCACCAGCCACCTCCTCGTATTGGCCGGTCGCCTTGAGCAAATCCTTCGAGGCTGAGCCCATGGCCAGTGAGGTGATGCCCAGGTGCATACCGGCGAAAAACCAGCCGAGAAAGGCCGCCACGATGATGGCGGTTTTGCCGGCCTTTGTGAGTGAACTGGAGGAGTC
>JAYQQG010000043.1:0-24154 GCA_038145765.1 Verrucomicrobiales bacterium | reverse complement strand
TGGGCAAAGCACCAGGGCTGGTTGCCGTATCACCTCTGCCCACAGGTACAATCCCGTGACGGTCTTGCCCGAACCGGGGGGCGCCACGATGTGCAGCTGGCGTTGGCCGGCATCGAGCTGTTCGCGCGCAATTTTTACGACATCCGCTTGAGACGGGCGTAACTCGCCTTTGAAATTGATTTCCGGAAAAGCCGGGGACATGGACGCGGTTAATATAAATCACCGTTATTGTTGGGCCAACTTCAAAACTGGGGACAATCATGCGTTGACGCAAGGCGGAGGCGCCACCAAATTTTCCAGAGTGCACATGATGAAAAAAATTCTTATGAACCAATTCACTTTTCCTCTGCTGGCGAGCGCGTTGATTTTTGGCGCGTGCGGTCAGGAGACGACTGATTCTGTTGATGGCGAGCAGGTGGATCCGCCTACCGGGGGTGGAGGCGACGCCAATGCCACACCGCCGGCCGGCAAGGGCGATGGCAATGCCACAGCGGAAGCTCCCGCGCCGCCGCCTCCCGGGCCCGCCGGTGACTATACCATCAAGGAAATCATGCAGCAGGGGTTCAAGGCTGATGACAATTTGAAGGATCTCATCCTGAATGGCTCAGCCAATGACGAGCAAAAGGCGAAGTTTGTGGACTACGTGGAAAACCTCGCCAAATACAAGGTGCGCAAGGGCAAGCAGGAGGATTTTGAAAAGCTCACGGACACGCTTATCAAGGCGGCCAAGGGCAGCGATCTGGCGGCCCTGAAGGATGCGGTCAACTGCAAGACCTGCCACACGCCACATAAGATTTATCCGCCTAAAAAATAGGGGTATTTCATCAAAATCAAAGCCCTCCTTTGGAGGGTTTTTTTGTTGGGCATTCAATCAAAAAATACGCATACGTACCTTTGCAGGTTTCCGATTCGGTGTATCTTGTAACAGGTCAGCAAGGCTGGTCCTGATATAAACCCGTCGCAGGAGATATATTGATGATGAAATTAAGCACTACTTTGGTGTCCACTTGGCTGCTTAGCTCGGCAACGATGTGGGCGTGTGAAGCGCAGAAAAGCTTGCAGGCCTTCAACCGATTGCAGGGAAACCGGCAGTTCCAAGTGAGCAATGGATTAAACCGATTCCAACCGTCAAAACCTTTTAATCAATTTAATCGGACTCAGCCCAACCAGTTTGTCCAGCAACGGCAAATGTTCAACCGGCAACCGGCAATGGAGCAACGGCGAGCGTTTCCGCAATTGAATGTTAACCGCATTCAGCAAACATACAATCAGCAGTACACAAACCCTTACAACAATCAGGCGTATCAGATGAGGCAACGACAACCGGTTTACCAATCCCTGCCGGCGAATCAGACGATCTACAACAACTACACGCCTCAGGCTTGGCAACAACGGGGCTACAACTCTATCCCGAGTTGGTACACTGGGGGTATTGGGCAAAACCGTGTAGGGATGCCACCGGGGCAACGCGGCGGTCGAATTAATTTGCGTTAACTGTCAGGCCAAGGAGCAGGAATGCAGCGGGGCAGCTTCGGCTGTCCCGTTTGCATTTGGAGTTGGCTAAAACGGCTTCGGACGGTATCCCCTCTGCGTTCATGAAAATCACTCGCATCAAAGTGTATCAGGTGGATCTGCCGTTGCATGAGGGCAGCTATAAATGGTCCGGCGGCAAATCGGTGGAGGTGTTCGACAGCACGGTGGTGGCCATCGAGACCGATGCCGGCCTCACGGGCCATGGTGAGGTGTGTCCGCTTGGGCCGTTTTATCTGCCGGCCTATGCGGCCGGGGCGCGCGCGGGTGTGGGCGAACTGGGGCCGCACTTGATCGGCGAAAATCCCACGCGGCTCGGGCCGATCAATCGCCTCATGGATAAGGCGCTGCAAGGGCATCCATATGTGAAGAGCGCCCTGGACATGGCGTGCTGGGATATTTTTGGGCAGGCCAGCAGCCAGAGTGTGTGTGAACTGCTCGGTGGCCGGTACGGCGAGGATTTCCATTTATACCGCGCCATTTCGCAGGAGGCCCCCGAGGAGATGGCGCGCAAGATCGCCGGCTATCGCGAGGAAGGCTACCGGCGTTTTCAACTGAAAGTGGGCGGCGATCCCAATGAGGATATCGATCGCATCCATGCTGCGCGGGCAATCCTTGAACCGACCGATAAACTGGTGGCCGACGCCAACACCGGCTGGCTGATGCACGAAGCCGCCCGCGTCGTGCGCGCCGTGCGCGAGGTGGATGTGTACATCGAACAACCCTGCGCCAAGTATGAGGAGAATCTCGCGATCCGCCGGCGTACGGATCATCCGTTTGTTATCGATGAAAACATCGACAGCCTCACACCGCTATTGCGCGGGCACGCTGATGGCGCGATGGACGTGGTGAATTTAAAAATCAGCAAGCTCGGTGGCCTCACCAAGCTCAAGCAGGCCCGCGACCTGTGCGTGGAGCTCGGCATTGCCATGACGGTGGAGGATAGCTGGGGCGGCGACATCGTCACTGCCGCCATCGCCGCGCTGGCCCACAGCACGCCGACCGAGTTGCTCTTCAGCTCCACCGATTTCAACAGCTACGTCACCACCTCCATCGCCGAAGGTGCCCCTCAACGCCAAGGCGGTCGCTTGGCGGCCAGCACCGCGCCGGGCTTGGGCGTACAGCTGCGCATGGAAGTGCTCGGCGAACCGGTGTTGACCATCGAATAAGCGCAAAATCTTTCCGCCAAACGGGTGAACTTCACGCATGATTTTCACGCGTGATTTTCGTGCCTTCAATTTCCCCCGAAAACTGGGACATTTAGTCGTGTCAATGCTTGGCACGCGCGATGCTCTAATAAGGACAGTGATAGGTTGAAACGGACCGCATTACTAAAAAAACTTTCGTTGAGGATACAAGGTCTGTGACATGCCTCGGAGGGCGGGTTGCCGAAAGGTGCCCGTCCTCCTTCTTTTTATCAGGGAAAGCATTGGGAAATTTGCTGAATATCCGATTCTAAAGGTCGTCGATTGAGGGCAAACGGGCATTGCCCTAAACACGGTTTATGACGTATTTTTCTGCAGGGGAATGAAGCACCCAATTGCTATTTTTGCCAGTTGCCTGCTTTTGTGCGGCGTTGTGTTGGCGGAGGAAAAACCCACACCGGCACAGATTAATTTCTTTGAGGAGAAAATCCGGCCGGTGCTGGCATCCAAATGCTACAAGTGCCACTCCGAACGGGCGCAAAAAGTGAAGAGTGAACTGCTGCTTGATTCTCGGGCGGCGATTCTCAAGGGAGGAACAGAGGGCCCTTCAATTGTGGTTGGAAATCCGGAGGACAGCCTGCTCATCAGCACTCTGCGTCATCAGGATGACTGGGAGATGCCTCCAGACGAAAAATTGCCGGACGCCGTGGTGGCCGATTTCGCCAAGTGGATTGCCGACGGAGCGTACTTTCCCGAGGGAGTAGTTACCAAGGTGGAGAAGGATTGGTGGGAACAGGTAGATAGCAAGCAGATCCTGCCGGCCAAAGAACCGATCGAACGGGCCGTGGATCATTATGTGGGTGCCAAGCTCAAGGCGGATCAGATAGCCCCGGTGGCGGCGGCTGATGATTACACTTTTATACGACGGGTCACACTCGATTTGGCCGGTCGCACGCCTACCGCCTACGAGGTGCGCGCGTATGTGGAAGCCACTGAGCCGGACAAAAAGGTAAAGCTCGTTGATCGCCTGTTGGATTCCGACAGCTTCGAGCGCCAACAGGTCACCGAATTCCTCTGGTTGCTCAATGCCGGCAGTGATGATGGCTTGCGCGAGTACCTCACCAACGCCTCCGCGGAAAATCGGTCTTGGGACCGCATTTTTCGCGATGTGATTCTGGCGCGCGGCGATGACGATGCCTCCAAAGGGGCGGCCGGGTTTTACCGACAACGGATCGGGGATTTGGACGTGCTCACTAATGATGTGAGCGTGCGATTCTTCGGCATCAACGTGAGTTGCGCGCAATGCCATGATCATCCTGAGGTTTCCAGCTGGAAACAGGATCACTATTACGGGATGAAATCCTTCTTCAGTCGCACTTTTGACAATGGCGGGTTTGTGGCCGAGCGCGAGTACGGTTTTGTGAAATTCAAAACCACGGCCGGCGAGGAGAAACAGGCGCAGTTGATGTTTCTCTCAGGCGAAGCGATTCAAGAACCGGAATCTCAAGAGCCGGACAACAAGGCCAAGGAGGCCGAGAAAAAGCGACTGGAACAGTTCAAGAAGGACAAGAAGCCCGTGCCGGCACCGAAATTCAGCCGCCGAGAGCAGTTGATTCATGCCGGACTCAAGCCGGGGGCGGATGGGTTTTTCTCCCGCGCGATTGTCAACCGCCTTTGGTATCGCTTTATGGGGCACGGTTTGGTGATGCCATTGGATCAACTCCATGGAGCCAATCGCCCGAGCCACCCGGAACTGCTCGAATGGCTGGCGCGCGATCTGGTGGGGAACCAATACAACCTGCGCCGCACCATTCGGGGTCTGGTCCTCAGCGAGGCCTACGCGCGAGGCTCGCAATGGGGGGATTCCCAACGCCCGTCTCCATCCTATTTTGCCGTGGCGCAGCCGCGTCCGCTGACGCCCAATCAATACGGCAGCGCTCTAATTTTCGCCTCGATTGATCCGGAGAATTTCAAGCCGGACATCAAGCCGGAAGATCTCCGTAAACGTATTGAACAATATGAAAAATCCGGCGAAGGCTGGGGACGCAATTTCCAGCGGCCGGAGGATTACTTCCAGGTGAGTGTCGATGAGGCACTCTATTTCAGTAACAATGACCGTGTGCAAAAGGATTTGCTCGGTACCGGCGGCAAACTGGTGGGGCATTTGCTCAAGCTGGAAGACCGCTCTGCGCGTTTGGAGGCCGCTTATCTGAATACCCTTTCACGCAAACCCACCGAGGCCGAGGTCAAATTTCTCGGCGAATATCTGGACGCCCGCTCAGACAACGAGCAGAGGGCGTGGGAGCAGGTGGTATGGTCGCTGATGACCTGTGCGGAGATGCGATTTAACCGATAGATTTATGAAGACGAGCAATAACTTCTGCGGATCGGCAGATCATGATTTGAGTCGGCGTGCTTTTCTCGGAGGCGTCGGAGCGATGGGAGCCGGCTGGCTAGGAACCAGCGCGGCGATCAACACTTTTGCTGAGACCGGCCTCAACAAGGCACTGAAGCATTCCAACAAACGGGTCATCCTGCTTTGGCTCGCCGGTGGCGCGAGTCAATTGGAGACTTGGGATCCCAAACCCGGCGCATCCACCGGCGGCCCATTCACCGACATGGGCACGGATATTCCCGGCGTCCGCATTAGTGAACTGATGCCGCAGATGGCCAAGCGCATGAAGCACTCGTGTCTGATCCGTTCACTCAACACGCGTGACGGCGGTCACGGTGGCGGGGCGCAGATGATGATGCGTGGCCGCAAGGATGAGGCTAATCTCAAGTACCCCGACCTCGGGGCCGTGGTATCTCGTGAGCTGGGCCGGATGGACAGTCCAGTGCCCGACTACGTAAATTTCTACACCAGCACCGAGGGGCGCAACTCCTCCAAGGTATCCCCGGGCTTCCTCGGCGCTCGATATGCGCCCATCAGTTTACATGACGGCGAGAAACTGACGCTGCCGAATATCACGAAACTCGATCAAATCACCCAGGGCGACCATGAGGCCCGGGCCAACTTGCGCGATCTGCTCAGCCGCCAGTTTGAGCAGGGCCGCGAAACCGGTTCGGTGCGCAGCCACGCTGCCGCCTACGCGCGTGTGCATGGCCTGATGAGCTGCGAGAAGCTGTTCGATCTCTCCGATGAGCCGCAGAAAATTAAGGACATGTACGGGCCCACGCAGTTCGCCGAGCAGGTGATCATGGCCCGCCGCATGGTGGAGGCCGGTGTGCCGTTCGTGCGCGTGAGCCGAGCGTGGTGGGATAGTCACGGGCAGAATTTTGAAACCCACCAGGAACTCGTGCCGGAACTCGATCGCGTGCTCGCCGCATTGATCGATGACCTTAAACAACGTGGTATGCTCGATGACGTGTTGGTGGTGACCATGGGCGAATTCGGGCGCACTCCGAAGATTAACGCCAGCCTCGGTCGTGACCACTTTGCCACTGCATGGAGTGCCTCGTTGCATGGCGGCGGCACCAAGGGCGGGGCCGTGTATGGCAAAACCGATGACAAGTGCGAGAAGGTGGTGGAGAACGAAATTGGCGCCGGCGAATTGTTTGCCACCATTCTGGAAGCGGCCGGCATCGATTCCTCCAAGGAATATCACGTCGGCGCTCGCCCCATTCCACTCGTCAATCCCGGCATTAAACCCATCCGGGAGGTGCTCGCTTAACCGCGCAAATTAGGAAACAAAATGGCTGACGACAAACAAACCGACTTCAAGGCCGCCAAGGAAATCGGCCAAAAAAGTATCGCCTTCAGTATGGCTCGCGTGCCGGAAACCGGTCGTTACTTTTACGGCACCTCGGATTTCGGAGTGTACGATATTGATCATCTGGCTGAAAAACCCGAGGCCAAGGCCTTCGACGGCGAGGGGCACAATAGTTATGTCATGGGCGTGGCCCTGACCGAACAGCATGTGGTCACCGGTGGCTGGGACCGGCATCTCGTCTGGTGGGATCGCGAAACGGGCAAGCCCGTGCGACGCCAAAAGGCTCACGCCAAATGGTTGCGTGGGGTGGAGGCATCACCCGACGGCAAACGGATTATCAGCGTTGGCGATGACATGATCGCCCGCGTCTGGGACGCCATGAGTGGCAAACTGCTGCACGAACTCGACGGACACGCCAAGCAAACGCCGACTCATTATCCCAGCATGCTGTTCTGCGCCGGCTTCTCGGCCGACGGGCAACTGCTGGCCACCGGGGACAAGCTCGGGAAAGTAATTATTCGGGAAACCAAAAACTTCAAGCCAGTGAAAACTCTCGATGCTCCCGGCCATTATACTTGGGATCCACGGGCGCGCCGTCATTCTATTGGCGGCCTGCGCAGCCTGCGCTTTTCGCCCGATGGAAAGCAGCTCTACACGGGCGGCATTGGAAAGATCGGCAATGTGGATCACTTGGGGGCACCCGGCCGACTGGAAATTTTCGATTGGGAAAAAGGCGAGTCTCTCAAAGTGGTCAACAACGGGGGCAGCTTCAAGGGCCTCGTGGAACACATCGAGTTTGCACCGGACGGTAAATGGGCCGTGCTCGGCGGCGGCGATCATGGTGGCTGGCTGGTCTTTGTGGATACGAAGGAAATGAAAATCACCCGCGAACTCAAAGCGCCGATGCACATTCACGAATTCAATCTGAACGAAGCCGCCGACAAAATCTATGCCGTCGGCCACGACAAACTCGTCCGCTTCGACCTGAAGGCCTGACCTTGCGACCACCACCTCGATTGTGTAGCGTGCCCGCATGAGGTGGTTACGAACATGTGTGCTTCTGTTTCCTTTTTGGGTCGGGTGCGGTTCACCCGGTGGCGATGTAGGGAATTTGAGTTTCTCCGATTTAAACGCTTTGGGCGGGCAGTTGACACCCGATTCAGCCGGAAACATTGTGGAAGCCAATTTCACGGGCCGGCCACTGGGCGATCCCGACCTGGTGGTCATTGCCCGCTACGGAAGCATTCAAAAACTCTGGCTAACTAATACCGGTGTAACCGACACGGGGCTGGTGCACCTGCAAACCATGCCGAATCTTCGCGTGCTGGGCTTGGCTCGGACCAGCGTGACTGACGCGGGATTGCCTGCTTTGGGAAGGATTCGTTCGTTACGGGAGGTTTATCTATATCCCAATCGCGTGACTGACAGTGCAGTGGATGCGCTCAAACAACAATTGCCAGGGATCAAGATCGTTTACTAATTGAGCTTGCCTGCTGACTGAATCCCGCTATCTTGCCCGCCGCATGGAATTTTTTAAGTCATTCGGCATCACCATTGGCTTGGGCGTCCTGTTTGCCGTGTCCATCCTGATCATGGTGAAGGGAAGCGGATTGCTTTCAACCGTGCCGTTCTTTGCGTATCTGGCCGGGTTCGTCTACATCTTCGTCCGCTACGGCCTGTTACCTCCGGCTGACGATCATCATTAATCGATCCACCGATCGATTTCACCTTAAAGCTTTGTCAAAGCGTTTCCGCGTTCCTTGAGCGGAATCGGCACGGCGGCTCCATTTTGGCGGTGCGATTCAAAGACGGCGCAAATCATTTCCACCGTCATGCCGCCTTCGGTCAGGTTGCAGAGCGGTTGGCGATCTTCATGGATGCAGCGGACCAGATCCGTTGCCGGCGTGACATGATTGTGCACGGCCTGCACGGCAGCCGCTTGGGGCTCTTCTTTGCCGGGACCACCGGTAGTGAAGGGGATCCACGGCCGCGCTTCGCGCGTGGGGCCCAGCGGATTGCCGGGCACCCAGTAGGCGAGCGGTTGGCGGTCGGCATGGATCGTAATGATGCCCTTGCTGCCCACGAGGTGCAGCCCGAACCCGTGGTTTTGAGTGCCGTCATTGGCGATGGAATCAAAGTAGGCAATCATGCCGCGCTCCATCTCGTAGCGGGCGTGGATTTTGTTGGCGGCGAGTGGGCCGAGACCTTCGTTGCCAGGCTTCACATGAGCGGCGGTGACCGGTTGGCCGTCCTGAAACATGCGTGCGGAACAGGTGCGCGGGGCGCCGCCGAAGTAGTGAATGAGATTCATGATGTGCGAGCCGAGCACCCAAAGATCCTCACCGCCCCCGCGCCGATCGCCTTTGCCGCGGGCGCGAATCTCCAGCAGCTTACCGAGTTGGCCATCGGCGATGAATTGGTCGATGACGGCCAGCATCGGGTGCCAGCGGTTGCGGTGGGCAATGGCGATCTTCGTGCCGTGTTTTTTACAGGCAGCGGCCAGTGAATCGACTTCGGCGGGTGTGCGGACAAACGGTTTCTCAATATAAATCCCGCGCGCACCGGCCTCGATGGCGGCGAGGGCCATGTCGTGATGTTGATCGGCATGGCGCGGGCACACGGCAACGATATCGGGCTTCACTTCGCGGAGCATGGCGCTGTAATCTGCAAAGCCTTGGGTGACCTGCAGTTTCTTGCGGGCATTTGCCAGGCCGTTCTCATGGGGATCCGCCACGGCAACGATCTCTGTCCCGGGTACCTTCAGCCACACGGTGTCCAGCCCGTGCCCGTAATTGCCCCGGCCGGTGTGGCCGATCACCCCCACGCGCAGTTTGCGCGGTGGGTTCTTGGCGAGGACCGAGGTGACAGCGGCAGCGGTGCCGGCGGCGAGAAAAGTGCGGCGATTCATGGCTTATTGAAACCCTGTGGCCGGAAGATTTCAACGGATAATCATTCGGGAACTCAACTTGACGAACCGTTGAGAGAGGGAAACATTCCGGCATGTTTCGCGTGATTCATACTTGGTTGAGTGTCGGTATTGTGCTTGGAGCTGCATCGCTTCGGGCGGATGGACCAAAAGATAATATCCCGGAATCCGTTCGCCCGATTCCGCCGGTGGGTATCGAGGTGCCGGATGAGGTCCGGGCAGAATTGGATGCCGGTCTTCAGTTGCTCGAAGCAGATTTGACCAATCTTCGAGCCGATGCCTCCCTGCGGGATACGCTCCTGCCGGACGTGGAAATATTTCACAAGGCGGTGCGCTATGCGTTGATTGGAAATCAATTCTACAACAAGGCGGAGTTTGCCAACGCGAAGGCGTTGCTGGAACAGGGCCGGGCGCGTGCGGCGTCGCTACTAAAAGGGGAGGCACCCTGGACGCGCCAGACCGGCTTGGTGGTGCGCGGTTACCGATCCAAGATCGATGGCGATGTGCAGCCGTACGGATTGGTGATCCCGGAGACATACCGGTTTAATGATGTGCGCCGGTGGCGGCTTGATTTTTGGTTTCACGGGCGTGGTGAGCGTCTCAGCGAGGCCGCCTTCATCAATCAACGCCAAAAACAAACCGGCCAGTTCGCTCCCCCCAACGCCCTCGTGCTGCATCCCTACGGTCGTTATTCCAACGCCAACAAGTTCGCGGGAGAGATCGATTTGTTCGAGGCGCTGGCGCATGCGCAGCAAACCTATCGCATTGATGAAGATCGTTTGATCGTGCGCGGTTTCTCGATGGGCGGCGCGGCGTGCTGGCAGTTCGCCGTGCACTATGCCGACCGCTGGTGTGCGGCGGCTCCGGGTGCGGGTTTTTCCGAGACCCCGGATTTTCTCCGGACCTTTCAGGGCGAAACACTAAAGCCGGCTTGGTACGAACGCCAACTTTGGCAGCTCTACGACTGCACGGACTGGGCCGCCAATCTGTTCCATTGCCCAACCGTGGCTTATAGCGGGGAAAATGACCGGCAGAAACAGGCGGCGGACATGATGGAACGAGCCTTGCGCGAAGCCCGGTTGGATCTCGTGCATATCATCGGCAAGGGCATGGGGCACAAGTATGACGCGGCCAG
This sequence comes from Verrucomicrobiales bacterium, assembly GCA_038145765.1. Classification (GTDB taxonomy): domain Bacteria; phylum Verrucomicrobiota; class Verrucomicrobiia; order Limisphaerales; family UBA1100; genus UBA1100. The sequence goes on along the minus strand of JAYQQG010000043.1, from coordinate 13,705 downwards.
CAAGCTGGAGATCGAACGCCGCATCAGCGCCATCGCCGAACGCGGTCGCGAGCGGGTGCCGCGCCGCGTCCGCTTCACCACGCGAACGCTGCGCTACAACAAAATGCGCTGGGTGACCGTGGATGCCCTCGCGGAGCATTTCAAGCGCAGCGATATTACGGCTGAACTCATCGGGGCCAACCGCGTGGAGGTGGCCACCAAAAATGTGACCGCCTTCACTTTGGGTTTCGGCCCCGGCGAATGCCCATTGCAGATCCCGCAAGTCACGATAAATGGCATGGCCATCCAGCCGCTGCCGCCGCGCCGCAGTGATCAATCATGGACAGTGCATTTTCGGAAGACGGCCAAGGCGGGCCAGCCTTGGGTGGTGATGGATTCCCCCCGGACCGAAGGCTTGGCCAAACGCCACGGGTTACAGGGGCCGATTGACGACGCGTTTATGGATTCCTTTTTGATGGTCAGTCCCACAGGCAAGGGGCTGCATCCGGAGACCGCGGACTGGGTTAAGGCGGAACAGGAACACGCCGTGTTGCATTGGCGATTGCAATTCCGCGGAGATGCCCGGGTGAAGATGGATTCCGCCGTGACCGAAGACGATATCGGTCGCCACCATCTCATCCTCTGGGGCGATCCTGCGAGCAATGGCGTGCTCAAGAAAATCATTGCCCACCTGCCCATCGGCTGGACTGCCCAACATGTGACGGTGCGCGGCAAAAGCTACGGGACGGCAACACATATGCCGGTGTTGATTTTTCCGAACCCGTTGAACCCCGAAAAATACGTCGTGCTGAACAGCGGCTTTACCTATCGCGAATACGATTACCTGAATAACGCCCGGCAAGTGCCCAAGCTGCCGGATTGGGCGGTGGTGGATATCACGCAGCCGGTCACTAGCCAGCGGCCCGGCGGCATAGCCGATGCGGGGTTTTTCGACGAGCAATGGCGCATCAAGGCGGAGCACTGATGCAAAATTCCAGGGTGGTCGGGCTGAATAAAATAAATTTAAATATACATATTATCGAAAATTATTAACGCGCATTAACAGTTGTTCCGCTCATTACCCGCGCTTTATTTGGACAACCACCGGAATGGTAGGAAGGGGAGCGAAGGGTTTCACTCGGATCCCCAACTGGCGGAGCAAATGAAGGAACGGTTGAATGAGTTGTTCGATGTTCGCGGCTCCCGGGAATTGCGATCCTATTCTGCCAGCAAGCCCCCGTCGAAAAATGCAAGGGGAATCGAGTCTGGCCGGAGATTGGATGGAATCCTGAAGGTGCTACCGGGAGACGGTCAATGGAAACTCAACTACCAAAAACTCCGCCACAACCTCATGCCAGCAGGGGAGGCGAAACGATATATTTCCGAGCTAAAAGAAACGCCATTACCCAAAGGTTTCACCAGTAAAGTATCTGTCCCGAAATTGTTCAAGTAGTATGAAGAGAATCTAGTTGGAAAGACGGTCACCACACCGGTTGGGGTTGAGATTACTTTCACTCCCGAACAGTTCTTGCGAATAGTGAATCGTAAAATAGGCGGCAATAGAAAAGGAGAGGTCGAAGGGTTGTCTGAGGCCCAATCAATTAAGGCATTAAGGGATGGGTTAATAGGTCACAACGATATGGATGGGTTTAATTTTACTAGAGCCAAAAATATATATCTCATTCCTGATATTTTGGAAAATCCACAGTTAATTATTCATGATAAGAAAGACCCCACAAGGGTGGGCTATGTGAAACGATACAAAAGCGATTTCGTTGGGATTACATTGGATAATGAAGAACGGGTGGAAATAATTAGTTTCCACCCAAAAGAAATTACCGAGACATTTCTATCTCGGTATTTCGTTCGCCGGAAAGGTGATCCAGTCCCTAACCGTGACGATAACCAGAAAGCCACTGGCGGCCCAAATTCACCGAAAAAGATTAAGATCGTGCATAGTCTTTAAATTGTCAAAACAAATGAAAGGGTGGTTTCATGAAACGATTTATCTTCGCCACGGATCTCCATGGCGACCAACAGGATAAGGCGGCGGTTAAGGCGTTGTTCAGTTAGCAATTGAAACAATCCAACTTCAACCCGACACTCCCTTATGGCCTTTCAATTGCCCCTCTGCCAAGTGGTTCCGTTGCCCGATGATCAGGTGTCCCTGCAAATCGATGGCCTTGAAAAGGTCCGGTGGCATTTTGCGGCCAAGTATCCGCGGCCGTTTTTCTATCCGATCCTGGGACCCTCCGGACAAACGCTCACGCGCATGGGGCATCCGGGCGCGCCGAATCATGATCACCATCGTTCCGTGTGGTGGGCGCACGCCAAGGTGGACGGTGAGGATTACTGGAGTGAAAACGGCGGCACGCAAATTCGCCAGGAGCTTTGGCTCGCCTATGCCGACAGCGATGCCGAGGCGCTGATGGCCACTCGCGCTGAGTGGATCAACAAGGCCGGCCAGCCGGTGCTGGAGCAGGAGATGGTAGTCTCCGTGCGGCCGGGGCCGCAGGACGAATGGTTTTTGGAAGTGCAGTCCACCTTCACACCCAAGAAACCACAGGTGACGCTGGAGCAAAGCAACTTTGGGCTGTTTGCGGTGCGGGTGGCGGCGGGTGTGGCAGAGTTTTGGGGCGATGGAAAACTCACCAGCAGCGAGGGTGCCATCGGCGAGCCGGCAATATTTGGTCAATCGGCGGCATGGATGGATTACAGCGGGGAGGTGGGCGTCCGGCGAAACGGTAAGCGTGTGGCAGTCAAGGAGGGCATCACCTACTTTGATCACGAAGCCAATCCGAGTTACCCCTCGCACTGGCACGTGCGCGAGGATGGCTGGATGGGGGCCTCCATCTGCCGCCACGAGCCTGTGGTGATTAAAAAAGAGAAACCGTTGCGCGTGCGCTATCTGCTGCATATTCACCGGAACGGGGTGGACGCTGCCGTGGCCAACCGCTTGGGCGATCTCTTCAATCGCAGTGCCGGCTTCACTGTCAACAAGGGCAAGCGGAAGCATCATCAATACGAAGTGATGCGCGAAGAGAGGCGTTGATAAGTTTGAGCCTTTCGATTGTACACTAATAAAAAAATTGGATTATTATCAGCGCGCATGAGTACTGAGCTTCCGCCTCCCTTAACCCAATTTCATCACCCCAATTATTTGATTCGCCAAAAGGTGTTCAAGTTGTTCGGTGGCGCCTTTCACATTTTTGATCCATCGGGAAACGTGGTGTTTTACTCCAAGCAAAAGGCGTTCAAGCTGAAGGAGGATGTCCGGGTGTATACCGGGGAAGACATGTGCACGGAGTTGTTGACCATTCGCGCCGACCAGATCATTGACCTGGGCGCGACGTATCACGTGCATGACCCGCAACAGGGCGGCGTACATGTGGGTAGCCTGAAGCGGGAAGGATTGAAATCTGTCCTGCGTGATGAATGGCTGTTTCTGGATCCGGCCGGCCGGCAGATTGGGAAGATTCAAGAGGACAGCACGGCCCTGGCGCTGCTGCGGCGACTGGTGATGGGCTGGTTGTTGCCACAAAAATATTTTGGGGCTATCAGCAACACACCGGTTTCACTCTTTACCCGGAACTTCAACCCCTTTGTCAGCAAGGTGCAGCTGGATTACTCGATGGATACTCAGGGTCTGCTGGACCGGCGTCTAGGCATTGCGGCGGCGGTACTGCTGCTGGCGATCGAAGGAAAACAGTAGCTTAACGTCTGTCTTGCGGTAGGTGCTTTACCTAAAAAAAACCTGCTCGGCTGTGCGGCGCAAAATCCAATGCTTGTCTTCGGCGGTGAGGAAATCGAGTCGATCGCGGACGAATGCGATGGACGCAGTATAGGTGTTGCCGTTGTTTAGTTGATAGGGGCAATCACTGGCCCACATGAGGCGTTGGGGGCCGAAGGCTTCATAGAGCGCCTTGATCTTGGGTGATTGTTCGTCGTAAGGCGGCTTTTTTGCGCCGAACGCGTAGAAGGCAGAGATCTTGACGTGCACTTTCGGATGCCTGGCGAGCGCGCAGAGTTGTTGCAGTTGTTTGTCTTGGCCAAGATCGACGCGCGCGCAGTGATCAATCACCACCGGCGTGTCCGGAAACTGTTGGCACATGGGGGCGAGTTTGGGGATAAAGTCGGGGCTGATGAGCGGGCACATGGCCACATGGTGGTCGGCTCCCGCACGCCACAGAGTCTTCATGGTGTCGACCTCCAGCCAGCGTGGGTTCCCCTCTGGTTTAATCCGGTAGCCGGTAATTCCCAAAGCACGATTGGCCCGCAACCGTTCAGCGATGCGACCTTGAGCGCGATCCAGCGCACCGACGACTGCGAATACCCCGGGGTGAGCGGCCACGGCATGGGTATAGTAGCGGTTATCAAAACCGTGATAGCGCCGGTGTGAGATGATCACATGCCGCGTGACGCCTTCGGAGTGGCCGAGCTGAATTAACTGTTCAGCGGTGAAACTGGGCGGAGCCAAATCATCAACCGAGACGCCTTCACGCAGTGGGAACTGGCCGGTTTCAGGGGTCCAGATATGGCTGTGGGCATCGATGTAACCGCTGTTTGGGTTTCGGAACGTGGCGCAACCGGCAAAGCCGGCAGCCGTCAAGGCCAGAGCTTGGCGACGGTTCATCTGGTGCATCATTCTTGATCAGGAGCGGGTTCCTGATAATTATCATTGATGACTTTGAGCGTGTAGGAGTGAAACACTTCCTGTCCGCTGGCATCCGATAAGGTGAGAATGATGCTGGCGGGGCCGGGCTTTTGATTGGCAGGCACTTTCCAAGTGAGCCGATTGCGCCGGAGCTTCATGTCCTCCGGTCCGTTATCGAGACTTAAACGAACCTTTCCACGGGCGGATTGTACGGCGATGTCGTAGGTATATTCCTTGCCGGATTGTGCGGTGCGGGGTGGGGTGGATTCGGCAAACAGATAATCGACGCCGGATTGCTTGAGCAGTTCCACAAGGTTGACCCGGCGCAGCACCAGTTCATCATTGGTGGTGGGCAGGGTGATGAGCAGGTGAGCGCTGGGCAGGAAAAAAACCCGCTGATCGATTGGGACACTGCGCCCAAAGGTGCCGAGCAGTTCTTCGAGATCGGGCAAGGTAGCCAAGAGCTGGCGGTCGTTGGTCGTGTGGATGTTGAGGACGGGATTCGTTTTAGGCGTTTGGCCGTAGTACGGCCCCACACCGGCAAGGCTGACGAAATAGGCTGGGTGCAACGCAGGCAAACAACGGTGTCCATGAAAGCGATCCTTATTTAACTGCACCAATTCCTGTGAGTACACGCCACTCGAGGTCAGCACCAAGGTGCCATCCGCGCTGGGGAGGAGATAACCGGCGGAGGCATGCTGGCTGCGGGTGGTGTAGCTTTCGCCCTGCAACGATAATAGGCGGATGCCATTAGGGGAGATATTCGGCACCCATGCGGTGAAGGCTTGCCCATCGGCTGAGGCACGCACCTGCACAGGGTATTGCGGGTGAGAAGCCCAGAGATTATTGGGTTCACCGTAATGGATCCGTTTCAGTGTGCGGGGATCGTAGAAGCGCGTGCCGGTTCGGGTGACCAGCATCACGGGGCCCACCGAGGCGTAGCCCATGGAAAGTTGATCGACCAAGCCGGGTTCATCGAGTGCCAGTGTGAGGCCTTTTTTGAAGTTGGATAGATCCCAGCGTTGAATCAGTTTGTGGTCGCGGGCAACCACCACAATATGTTCCTGCCCGCCGGCAATCAGGAGATCATCTCCGCCCATCGGCAGGTACTTCACAATCTTGGCTTGGGTCACATCAAAGATCGCAAGGTTGCGTTGCTTGGCCAGGTGCAGTACGAGGTAACGTCCACCGCCAGCGACGGTGACACTGGTGGTGGGGGCCGGCAGTTTTTTGCGGAGGATGCCTTCTTCCGGAAAGTCCGGGGCTTGCAGTGAGGTGGTTGCCGCAACCAACGTGGTGGAGGAGGAAGGGGCGGCACAACCGAGAGCCATCAGGCCGAGCACGAGCATCGCGGATTTCATAGGCCAAAGTGTAGGGAAATGGTCACCCCGCGCAAGCATGCGGGCCGGGTCTAGGGTGTGGTGGCCTTGCGCTTTTTGTCCAAAAACGCACTGGTGGCCACTTGCGCAGCCGTAATTTGCTGCGGAGAAAGGTGCTTCATCAATTTCCGTTTGGCTTCCAAAGCCGCTTGATGGCCGCCATCAAGCGCCGCGATGTTGAGCCAAGTGTAGGCCTTTATGACATCCTGCTCGACGCCTTCGCCTTGGGAAAAGCGGTGGCCAATCTGAAACTGTGCGTCCGGTATGCCATGTTCCGCGGCACGCAGAAACCATTGCGAAGCCTGTTCGGCGTCGGCTTCCACCCCTTGGCCGACGGCATAGAGAACGCCCATCTGATACTCGGCAACGGCCAAGCCTTGTTGCGCGGCCTTATCATACCAGCTGTAGGCGGTGGCAAAATTCTCAGGCACCCCGCGGCCTTCGGTATGCAGCACACCGAGCATATGTTGTGCTTCAGGCAGATTTTGCTCGGCGGCTTTGCGGTACCACTCAACGGCAAGCGTGATGTCCTGTTGCGCGCCGGCTTGTCCATGCTCATGCAAATAGCCGAGGTTATATTGGGCCTGAGGCAGGCCGGCTTCAGCCGCTTTGCGATAGAGCACGGTTGCCTCTTCTGCGTGGCCGGTTTGTTCCTGTTGTAAGGCCAGATTGTACGCGGCAATGGCATTATCACCGGCCGGCACAGGTGGCGTTAGGGTTAGGTTCGTTTCCAGCGTGGGCAACGGCAAGGTGGTGTGGTTGGTGGAAGCAGGCGGGCCGGTGAGGATGACTTCCGGCGGTGGCGGGGTGCTGCCTCCCGATATCATACCACAGCCTAACCAAAACAAACCCAACGAACCAGCCGCTGCTCCGATGATCCCTTGCCCTCGCATGACGTTCTGAGCCTAGCTGGAAGAGTCGGATGGATCAAGAGTGTTCGCGACAGTTAGAGGACGAATTATTCTTCGGACTCAAAATTCGCCTCGCCCATTTCGGCGCGGAGGGATTCGAGGTCGGCCTCGGAAAGTTGGCGGGCGACGGCATCGAGGTTTTTGCCGGCCTTCCGGTCGCCTTGATTGGCCGCCTGAAAGAATAGGCGGTAGGCCTGCTTACTGTCCTGCTCCACGCCGTCGCCGGTGTAATAGCGGGCGCCCATGTTGTTTTGGGCGAGCATATGGCCGGCGGCGGCGGCTTTCTCAAGCCACTCCACGGCAATGTCGTCATCGAGATCCACCTCCATGCCCAGCGCGTGGCGCCAGCCCATTTCGTACTGGGCCTCCACGTCGCCGGCCTCGGCCTTGGCTTCGGTGGCGGCCAGATCAAACGGAGCATCCTCGCCAAATTCCGAATCGTTTGCACTCATCAGCCAAGGGTGCTCTGGATAGGGGCGGCTGTCGATCATGAAGGTGAGCCGCCGCCACAGCAGGAGTGGCCGTGCTTGGCCAGACGCCAGTAATTGTATGGCCACGGGGTGATAAAGCCGGCCAGCCACATCGGGGGCAACACCCACCAGGTGAGTTGGGCTCCTCCGGTCAGGGCGAAGTCCATGGCGTTCATGGCGGCTTCCATGGAGATCATGCTGATCAGGCTCATTCCGACGGCGGTACGCAGGGCGGTTTTTACCGGCAAGGTACGGCTGAGAATGATGGTTTCTAAAATGATGCTGGTACCGATGCCGGTTGCCATGGCTAGGGCCATGACATTCATGGGGTAAGCCTCGGCGTAGGCGGGGTTGTACAGTTGGATGCCGAGGATCACACCGAGATCGCCTATGCTGCAGCCGATCAGGCACCACATTGTGTTGTAGGCAGATTCCTTCCAGAGAGCGGGTTGGTTCCAGTTCATGGCTGTTTCTCCCGGCTATTCATTACAAAGGTGACTGGCCCGTCATTGACCAGTTGCACATTCATCATCGCGCCAAACTCCCCCGTCTGCACCGGCACTTCCATGCCGCGCAGTTGTTCGCAGAAATATTCGTACAACCGCTCGCCTTCTTCCGGCGGGGCGGCACTGGTGAAGCTGGGGCGGCGGCCTTTGCGCCAGTCACCGGCCAGCGTGAATTGGCTGATGACTAGGGCAGCCCCGTTTACGTCCCGAATGGATTGGTTCATTTTGCCCTCGGCATCATTGAAAATTCGAAAGCCGGCCACGCGATCCGCGAGGAAATCGGCATCAGTCTCTGAATCGCCTTGGACTACGCCCAAGAGGATCACCAGCCCTGTTTGGATTTCGCCGGTGACACGATCACCCACCGTCACCCGGCCCTGACTGGCGCGTTGCAGGACGGCGATCATCAGTTCCAGTCCAGCCAACGCTTGAGGGTGGCGGAGTCCCGTTTGATGGCGGCGATTTGGTTCGGCACATTTTCCTTGGTGAACGGTTTCAGGTATTCCACGTGCAGATTGATGGGGCCGGTAAAACCGCTTGTGATGAGTTGCGCGGGATATTTTGGGTCCACGATCCCTTCGGCCAGCGGACCATTGTCGCGTTTATTGTTCGTCCAACGAAAATCCTTCACGTACAACGCGCCGATGCGCGGGCGGAGAAGGTTGGCGTGCAACGGCCACGCCCGGGTGCCCTCGGCGGTGGCGTGGCTCATATCGAAGCCCACCGCGAGGTGCGCCGGATCGTGTGCCTTAAAGAGTTCATGCAAATCCCATAAAGGCGCGCCCACGTAGTTGCTGCCGGAATGGTTCTGGTAAATGGCCTGCAGGCCGAGTTCTTTGTTGAGTGCCACGAGGTTTTTGAGCACGGGACGTAGCTCGTTCATCTGGCCGACGATTGGTTTCTTGAGATCGTACTTGTGATAGCCCATGCGATAACGCTTGATGCCGAGCTTGGAGGCGACCTGCAGTTGCTGGATGTTTAATTTGTCATCAGCATTATTGATCCCCGAAGCCATGATGGTCATCTCAAGATCGCGCTTCTTTAAGGCCTCCATCATCTTGGGAAGTTCATCTGGCACCTGTTCCGGGGTGATTTGCCCGCCCGGCCGGATCGTGCCCTCGATCCCGTCGAAGCCCAATTCCGCAATCAAATCCGCCAGATCATCGTAGCTCAGCATCTGCAACGGCTTGGTGAACACGCAGTAGGGATTGCGCCGTTGTTTGCCGCGCGCCTCGGCTGCGAGCACGGGTGCGGCTAAGGCGGTGGTGGTGAGAAAATGCCGGCGGTTCATGCGGCCAGTGTGCCGCTGGGGACCGCATGCGGCAACGATTAGTTGCGGGCGGGCACAGGAGCGCGCCGGATATTGAATTGGATGGAATCGGCATAGTGCCCGCCGAATTCCACGCCAGAGACGGGATCATCCTGACGGTTTTCCACCGCGTAAACGCGTAAGAGAAGGAAGTCCGCCTCACGGGGCACGTTGAGTCGCACGCTGGCGGGTTCCCATGTGGCCGGATTCGCGTCGGTTTGGATGGCCTTAAAATGACCCGCTAAACGCAGGCTATGTTTTTTCCAACTGGCATGGGCATCCGATGGTTTGCCGTCATAGGCATAAACGCCGAGTGCGAATCCGGAGTCCACAGTATCGGCGGCTCGATTGAATTGCGCCTGGGCATGAACCTGAAACTGGGCGCCGGGCGTCTGTTCCTTGAACGCAGCGAGGTCGATCACCTGCCATTGTTCGCAAGCCAGATTGGTTGCTTCCAAATCCGGATCTTCCATGTGATTGAAGGTATTGACAAATTGCAGCATGCCGGTGCCCGAATGGGGCGTAATGCCTTGCTCGCCGGAGGCGAGGCAGGCGACATCCCCGCTCCAGCGACCGGCTTGGGCGGGAATGTCGTAGGTGGAGAGCTGTGTGCCGGTTTCGAAATCGCCATCCACTAGCAAATTACCGAGTTGTTCGTGGGGCAGCGGGAAACGCCCGTTGTTCAATGGTTGCTTTTCAGGGACCTGACCGGCCTTGAGGCGCACCCCTTCGTTGGCGTTCAGGATCATGATTTGACTGCCGGATTCCACTTCCACTTGGCCTTCAAACACAGCGGCTTCCACGAACCCGTCTGCCAAGATGGAGATGCCGAAGTCCGTGCCTAGATCCGTCAACGTGCCGGCAGTTGTGGAAACGGCAAATCCTTTGGCCGGTGTGGGGACGCGCGCGTGCAGGCGGCCTGCATGCAGGGTAATTCGGTCAGGGGAATGCAAGTCCAGCCGGGCCGGCCCTTGGACGGTGAGGGTGACCGCATTGAACAGGCTCAACTCCACCGTGCCTTTGGCGATGTTTAATTCTCCAGCATGAATCATTTGGCCGAACTCAAATGTGTTGGCCGCGGCTTGATCCCGATAAGTCAACACGCCGAGCTGCTGGGGCGGCCCGGGGGCGTTGGCCGGTTTCCAAAAGACAGACCAGTAGCAAATGCCGACAAACAACAGGAATAACGCGGCGTAATGTTTCCAAAAGGGCAATCCGAATGCAGGCTCAGCCGCGCTGGTGCTGAGAGCCGGTTGGGCGGCGCTTAATTGCATGGCCTCATGCAAGGCTCCGTGCAGGCGCGCCTGTTCCCAGAATTGCCGCCGCGCGCTTGCGTGGGCGAGCAGCTCGGTTTCCAATTCGATTTTCTCGACATGCGTCAGGGAGCCATCGAGAAAACGATCAATCAGCAGGGTTAAGCGGGGATCAGGCATTGGGTTCGGGGGTGGCCGGTTTGGATTCCAAACAGTCACGCAACAGGGTACGTGCGCGAGAGAGGGCTACGTAGACGGAGTTGGGTGTCCAATTCTTGAGATCCGCAATGGCGCCGGGTTTGAGTTCGCGTTGATATCGCATCTCCACGAGCTCCCGCGCGGTCGGCGGGAGTTGGTTCAGGCATGCTTCCAGATCGTGCACAAAGCTGTTGTCTTCGGGTTCCAGAGCCGGTGGTTCGGCAGCGAGGGTTTCCAACACTTCCTCGGAGAGCGCTTCGGGGGCGGCCTTTTGGCGGCGCCAATGGTTCATAATCTTGTAGCGGGCAATGGTTCGTGCCCAGGCATTAAAGTTGGTATCCAGCTCATAATCATCGGCTTTCTCGGAGACTGTGAGGAATACCTGTTGAAGCACATCGTCCGCATCCGCAAAATCCGGTACCAGAGATAGAATATATCGTTTCAACACGCCCTGATGTTTCACAAAGAGCTGCTGCACTTGCATTTGGTGCGAGATGGGTTGATCGGATTCCATATGATTCCCAATCCTCTACGCCCGCAGCATAGACCAAATCGAAAAGATCACAATACCGAGCGAGATCGCGGCCATCACGATCATCGCCCAATCCAATAAGTTGCGTTCTTCCTTCATAAAATCGAAAATAGTCGCCACGGAGCAGGTTGACCACAAACAACCCCTGAGGCCCCTGATCGCGCCTCGGCTCCGTGACGACAAAAGACCACCCAACCAGCGGTAACGGAGGTATGTCAGTCAGCCCGAAAACCTTAGCAACGGCGGAAAACTTTCTCCGGCCGTATTGCTATTCGGTGAAAACGCCGGTATTTCTGGGCGCGTGAGCACAATTGATAATTCCCGCGAAGGCATTCTACAACGGCTGCGTGCGAAAGTGTCTGCCGGGCAACCGATCATTGGCGGTGGCGCGGGCACGGGCATTTCGGCCAAATGCGAAGAGGCCGGGAGGATTGATCTGATTGTGATTTATAATTCCGGCCGGTACCGCATGGCGGGGCGCGGTTCGCTCAGCGGCCTGATGGCTTACGGCAATGCCAATGAGATTGTCGTGGACATGGCGCATGAGGTGCTCACCGCCGTGGAGCACACGCCGGTGTTGGCCGGAGTGAATGGCACGGATCCCTTTATGCTGCGTGACTATTTTCTGCGCCAGTTGAAGGATATGGGTTTTGCCGGGATTCAAAACTTCCCGACGGTCGGGTTATTCGATGGCAAGATGCGCACCAATCTCGAGGAGACCGGCATGGGTTACGGGCTGGAGGTGGATCTGGTGGCGGCCGCGCGTGAGCTCGATCTGCTGACTACTCCTTACGTGTTTAACACCGACGAAGCCGAGCGCATGACGCGCGCCGGTGCGGACATCATCGTGGCCCACATGGGCCTCACCACCAAGGGCACCATTGGCGCTGAGACCGCCATGACGCTGGCGGACGCCGCGCGTGAAGTGACCGCCATCACCGAAGCCGCCAAGGGTGTGCGGGATGATGTGCTGGTGATATGCCATGGCGGCCCGATTGCGGAGCCGGACGATGCGCGCTACATCATCGAGCACTGCCCCGGAGTGGATGGCTTTTACGGCGCCAGTTCCATGGAACGGTTGCCGGTGGAAACAGCGCTCACGGAGCAGGTGCGCCAGTTTTGTGAAATCTCGTTGCCGGGAAAATGAAGACGATCGCCATTCTCGGAACGCTCGACACCAAAGGCGAAGAGCACGCCTTTGTGGCTGAGCTCATCCGCCAGCGCGGGCATCAGGCGCTGTTGATCGATACCGGGACGCAAGGCAAGCCAACGGTGAAGCCGGATGTGGCGCGATCGGAATTGGTCGGTGACCGGACCTTTACCGATCGCGGTGAAGCGGTTGCTGCCATGGCGAAGTCAGCTGCGGTGTTTTGTGCCAAGTTAGTGGCGGAAAAAAAGATCGACGGCATTGTTTCCCTGGGCGGCGGTGGCGGCACGGCGATTGGCACGGCGGTCATGCGCGCGTTGCCGGTGGGCTTTCCCAAGTTAATGGTCTCCACGCTGGCCGCCAGTGAGAGTGCGCCAATGTACATGGGCGTGAAGGACGTGACGATGATGCCGAGCATCGTGGATGTCGCCGGTTTGAACCGTATCTCGCGCCCCATTTTCGCCAATGCCGCTGGGGCGATTTGCGGCATGGTGGAGATGACTGAACCCGTTGCCGTCGATAAACCGGTGATTGCCGCCAGCATGTTTGGCAACACCACCGATTGTGTGAATCACGCCAAGGGCATTCTTGAGGCAGCGGGTTACGAGGTGCTGGTGTTTCACGCCACGGGCACGGGCGGTCGCACGATGGAGTCGCTGATTGAGGCCGGGCTGGTAACCGGCGTGCTCGATCTGACCACCACGGAATGGGCCGATGAATACGTGGGGGGAATCCTAAGTGCGGGCCCCACGCGCTTGGAGGCGGCGGCCCGCGCGGGCGTGCCTGCGGTGATCGCGCCGGGCTGTCTGGACATGGTGAACTTCGGCGAACCGGAAACCGTGCCGGCGCAATACGCCGGCCGCATCTTTTATCATCACAACCCGCAGGTCACTCTAATGCGCACCTCAGCCGATGAATGCCTCGCGCTCGGAAAAATTCTCGCGGAAAAAATCAATTGCTCCACCGGCCCAGTGAAAGTGCTATTGCCATGGGACGGTATCAGCGTAATCAGCCAGCCGGATGGTCCGTTCCATGATGGCGCAGCCGACGAGGCATTGTTCGACACCCTCAAGATGAATCTGCGTGAGGACATTCCCGTGGAAGAATTCGACTGCGCCATCAATGATCCGCGATTTGCGGAAGCGGCGGCACAGGCGTTGCTGGGATTCATGGAATTCCAGGAGACCTAATTCAGTCCGGCCGGCAGCTGGCCGAGCAGGGCGGCCTCGGAGCCGTTGGGCATGAGGGAGAGGTTGGGGTTCCCGAGCTTCACGAGATCGCGGCGCATCTCCGGGAGGGGCGAGTTCCACCTCGCCCGTGTTTTGGGAAATGGGACAACGTGGAAGTTGTCCCTCCCGGCAACGTTG